>JALRCR010000044.1:0-17683 GCA_023257255.1 Gammaproteobacteria bacterium
CAGCCAGCGCGCGCAGCATCAACCGCAGGGCGCGGTGCCCGGGGGCAAGGCCTAGCTCAACCGCAATCCAGGCCGTTGCCCGGTCCCGCGCTTCGTCGATGATCTGCCAGGCCTCCGGGTCGGTGCCCAGCCCGCCGCGAAACAGATGCAGCGCGAGCTTGCGATGGCGCCGCATGAAGCCCATGTGTCGCTTCAGCAGCGCGCGGATCCGCACGGCCGGCGCGTCGGTGGCCGGCACGGCATGCACGTCGGCAAGCTGCCTCGCCACGTCGCGCAGCGCCTCGAGATACAGGCCGCGCTTACTGCCGAAATAGTGGAACACGAGGCCGTGAGCGACCGCCGCGGCGTCGGCAATTTCGTGCACGGCGACCGTGTCGAAGGAGCGGGTGGCAAACGCCTCCAGCGCGGCCGCGATCAAACGGCGGCGCGTGGCGTCGGCCTGCGCTTTCCGCGGCAAGACCGGCGAGCGCGCAGTCGGCTTGGTGGGCTTGGTGGGCTTGGTGGGCTTGGTGGGCTTGGTGGGCTTGGTGGGCACTATCGGGCTGGCTCCTGATTGCTGTTCCGCAGCGCGGGGCTTTCGTTGACCCAAAGTCAACAGACTTCTATTCTGCGGCGGTGCTGTCGTAGCCGCCATTACTTCGCGAGGGAGATGCCATATGTCCGCCACGCCCAAGCTTGCCCACATCGTGCTGATGACAGGCCAACTCCCGGCGATGCGTGACTGGTACGCCAAGGTGCTTGGCGCGCACGTCGTGTATGAGAACCCCGGGCTGTGCTTCATGACCTTCGACGACGAACATCATCGTCTCGCACTTGTTGCGCCGCCGGTGCCACTCACGCCGCGCACGCCGCTGACGGCGTGCATGCATCACAGCGCGTACACCTTCGCCGGCTTGTCCGATTTGCTGGAAAGCTATGCGCGACTGAAGGCGCTCAACATCGAACCGCTCACGCCCATCCAGCATGGCGTGACGACCTCGCTGTACTACCGCGACCCGGACGGTAATCTCGTCGAGCTGCAGGTCGACAACTTCGCGCATCCGGATGCGGCGACCGCCTACATGCAGGGCGAAGAGTTCGCCGCCGACCCGATCGGCCCGGCTTTCGATCCGCAGGCCATGCTGGATGCGCTGCAGGCGGGCACGCCGGTCGCCACGCTCATCACCCGCGCATGGGCACGCTCCGGCCCGTCCCTGCCAGATCCGATGACGCGCATGATGAGCGCCTGAGCGGGAAACACTGAACATGCACACGAGCAATCACACGCTGGACGTCCCGGTCTTGATCGTTGGCGGCGGCGGCTGCGGCCTCACCGCGTCTATCCTGCTGTCCGATCTTGGCGTGGACCATCTGCTGGTGGAGCGGCACAGCAGCACCTCGGTCCTGCCCAAGGCGCACTATCTCAATCAGCGGACGATGGAAGTCTTTCGCCAGCACGGGCTCGCCGAGCGCATCTACGCCGTCGGCACGCCCATGTCGATGATGCGCAAAGTGCGCTGGCGGACGACGCTGGGTGGCGACGGTCCCTTCGATGGTCGTACCTTTCACGAGATCGATGCGTTCGGTGGCGGTGAACTCGTCGCGACCTATGAACGCGATAGCCCGGGACCGTCTTCAAACTATCCGCAGATCCGGCTCGAGCCTTTGCTGCGTGAAGAAGCCGAGCGTCGCGGCCCGGGCCGTGTCCGCTTCAACCACGAGCTCACCGCACTCAGCCAGGACGAGCAGGGCGTTACCGCGACGGTCGTTGACCGCACCAGTAATCAGCCGCTGCGCATCCGTGCGCAGTACGTGGTGGCGGCTGACGGCGGCAAGACCATTGGCCCGATGCTCGGTGTGCGCATGCACGGACCGACCGACCTTGGGCGCATTGTCAGCTCGCACATCAGCGCGGATCTCTCCGCCTGGTGGGACGATGCCTGCCTCATTACCTGGCTCATCAACCCGGATTACGAAGGCGTCTTTGGCAGCGGTGCCATGGTGCCAATGGGGCCGACCTGGGGACGGCACTCAGAGGAATGGGTGGTCCACTTCGGTTTTCCGCCGGGGCAGGAAACGCCGTTCGACGAAGCGGGCGTCGTCCCCCATCTGCGCGCGCTGCTCAAGCTGCCGGCGCTCGAAATGAAGGTGCACAAGGTCAGCAACTGGCAGCTCGACGCGGTGCTGGCCGACCGCTATCAGATTGGCCGCGTGTTGTTCGCAGGGGACGCCGCGCACCGTCATCCGCCAACAACGGGCCTCGGTCTCAACACGGCGGTGCAGGATGCGCACAACCTTGCCTGGAAGCTTGCGCTGGTAATCGGTGGTCGTGCTGGCCCGGCACTGCTCGAGAGCTACGCGACGGAGCGCCGACCCGTCGGCATGCGCAACGTGGACTGGGCCATGTTCACGGCGATGAATCACGGCGTGCTCGACGCCGGTATGGGCTTCTCGCCGCTGCAAACGCCCGAACTGCGCCGCGCCAATTTCGAGGCTTTTTTTGCCGACACGCCGATGGGCGCAACGCGCCGCGCTCGCGCCGCCGAAGTCTTCGCCACGCAGCGCACTGAATTTCAGGCGCACGATCTGGAAATTGGCTATGCCTACGACACCGGCGCATTGGTGCCGGACAGCAGCAGCCGGCCGCCGCGCGATCCGCTGGGGGGCCGCTATGTGCCGACCGCGCGCCCGGGGCATCGTCTGCCGCACGCCTGGCTGACGGTCGCCGGCCAGCGCCTGTCCTCGCTTGATTTGGTCGGCGACGGCGCTCGCTTCGCGCTGCTGACCGGGCCAGACGCGGAAGCCTGGCGAGCCGCCGCGAACGCCGCTTTTGCGGCAGCGAAGCTGCCCTTGCAGATCGTGACCGTCGACGAGGCGGTCGACCCCGACGGCAGCTGGCGCAAATGCTGTGGCCTTCACGCGGCGGGGGCGGTGCTGGTGCGTCCCGACAATCACGTCGCCTGGCGCAGCGCGGGCCTCAGCGCAGATCCCGCCGCCGAACTGGCGGGTGTTCTCGCCACCGTCCTTGGGGAGCACTAAGCCATGACCACTGCCGCCACCCTGATCGGCCGCGCGCACGAACTTGCGCCCGTCTTCGCCAGCCGCGCCGCGCGCACGGAGCAGGCGCGGGCGCCGCTGGACGAGAGCCTGCAGGACATGATCGACGCCGGCTTGCTGCAAACGCTCACGCCCAAAATCTACGGCGGGCACGAACTGCCAGTCGCAACGATGTCGCACATCGTCGCCATCCTGAGCGCCGCCTGCCCTTCAAGCGGCTGGATCAGCGCGTTCTACATGGGCGCGGCGTGGCGCGCGATGGGCTTCTCCGCCGAAGCGCAACAGGAACTCTTTGCGAACAAACCCTACCTCCTCAACGCGGGGCAGGCCGCGCCGCTGCGGGAAGTGCTGCGCGTGCCCGGCGGCTATCAAATCTCCGGCCAGACGCCGTGGGGATCGGGCGCCGTGCACGCCGAGTGGATCACGTTCATGGGCCTTGCCACGGGCGGCGATCTGCCGCCCGCGCCAATGATGTTCATCGTGCCGCGCACCGAGACCGAAGTAATCGACACCTGGCAGGTCGCCGGCATGCGCGGTACGGGCAGTAACGACGTGCGCTGCGAGAACCTGTTCGTGCCGAGCTATCGCGCGGCTAGTTTTCTCGAGGTGCTGGAAGGGCGCAGTCCGGGGCAGGCGCTGCACGCGAATGCGATGTATCGCCAGCCTTTCCTGCCTTTTCTGATGTGTGAAGTCACGCCGGTGCTGGTGGGCGCGCTGCGCGGCGCGGCCAGCGCCTTCATTGCGCGGGTCAAGGAACGGCAGGGCACGATCACGGGCGTGAAGTCGGCCGCCAAGCCGGCGGCGCAGATGCGGCTCGCACGCGGGCTGGCTGCCGCCGACGCGGCGGAGACCTTGCTCGAGGCCTATCTGCAGCGCTTCACCGAGGTACGGCCAAGCCAGTACGCGCTGGCCGATCGCGCCGACATGAAGTTACGCGCGGCCTACATCACCGATCTCTGCCGCAATGCGATCAACGACCTCGCGCGCGGCTTCGGCGGCGACGGCTTTCGCGACGCGTCGCCGCTGCAGCGGTATTTCCGCGACATCAACATGCTCGCGGTGCATGCCTTCCTCGATATCGATACCGCCGCTGAAACCGTCGGCCGCCTGACGCTCGATCTGCTCCCGGAGGACCCGCTGCTCTAGCCCGCGGCACCGCCCCAGGCCCGTGCGCGGGCGACGATGAAATCGTGCAGGGTGCGCACCGCCAGCGTCTGGTAACGGTGTGGCATCTGCAGCAGGAACATCCGGGTGCCATAGATGCTGAGGCGCCAGTCCTCCAGCGCGAGCACCACGCTGCCGGCGGCGACGTCTTCGCTCACGACATACTCGGGCACCAGCCCGACGCCCAGACCGGCCAGCACCGCCTCTCTCAGGAAAGAAAAATTTTCCGACGCCAGCGTCGCGCGGAGCGGAATATCCCGACGCGTGTCGCCCCGCACCGCGCTCAGGCGCTGGTCGCGCCCGTCGACCTTGGAGGTAATCACCGGCAGGGCGCCCAGCGCGCCGGGGTCCTGCGGCATGGCGTGCGCTTGCGTATACGCGGCAGAGGCGCAGACCACGTAGCGCACCTCGGCGAGATACACCGCCACCAGCTGCGGCGGCGGCTCGGACATCACGCGAACCGCCACATCGACCTCATCCCGCAGCAAATCGTCCACCCGGTTGCTGAACAGCAAATCCAGCGCGATGTCCGGATACCGCCGCTTGAATTCGAGCAGCCAGTTCGACATCACCATTTCGCCGAAGCCGGTGGGCAGACTCAGGCGCACCGAGCCGTGCAGGCCGCGCCCGAGCAGCTCGACCGACTCCTCCGCCGACAGCAAGGCGTCACGAATCGACTTGCCGTGCTCGTAGAGCCGCAGGCCAATTTCGGTCGGCTCGATCTGCCGGGTGGTGCGCCGAAAGAGCTGGGTGCCGATGTCGGCTTCGAGGCGTTTGAGGCGATAACTGATATTGGCCCGGCTCATCCCCAGCTTGCGCGCCGCGAGGCTCAAATTGCCGGCATCAATGATGTCGACCAGCAGCAATAGCCCGAGAGAATCCATGCGCCGCCCTGATTGTCAAAATTCAATTGACGATTAATTAGATTGGCTGGTGATTGTCAAGCAATGGAGGATGGGGAAAATGGCCCAAACCTCAACAAGGACATTGCCCATGGCACTCGACGCGCAAAGTTTTGAAATCCTCATGCACAGCGTGCAGCGCTTCGTGCGCGAGCGCCTGGTGCCCGCCGAAGACCTCGTCGAGGAGCGGGATGAAGTGCCGGCAGATATTGTCGAGGACATGAAAGATCTGGGGCTCTTCGGGCTGTCGATTCCGGAGAATTACGGCGGCATCGGGCTCTCGATGGCGCAGGAATGCGCGGTGGCGCACACCCTGGGGCAGACCGCGCTCGCCTTCCGCTCGGTGGTGGGCACCAACATTGGAATCGGCTCGCAGGGCATCCTGATGGACGGCACGGAGGCGCAAAAAGAAACCTGGCTGCCGCTGATTGCGAGCGGCGAACTGATTGTGTCTTTCGCGCTCACCGAACCGGACGCCGGCTCCGACGCCGCCTCGCTCAAAACTCGCGCGGTCTCGGCCGGCGACGACTATCTCCTCAGTGGCAGCAAGCGCTACATCACCAACGCGCCGCGCGCCGGTGCTTTCACCTTGATGGCCCGCACCGGCGGCGAGGGCGCCGGCGGGATTTCCGCGTTCATCGTGCCGGCCGGGCTGCCGGGCCTGTCTCTGGGGCAGCCCGACAAGAAGATGGGGCAACGCGGCACTAAAACCTGCGACGTCTATCTCGATGAGGTCCGCGTGCCCGCGGCCAACCTGATTGGTGGAAAGCCGGGTCTGGGTTTCAAGACGGCGATGAAAGTGCTGGACCGTGGGCGTCTGCACATGTCCGCGCTGGCCTGCGGGATGGCCCAGCGCATCCTCGACGAATCCGTCGCCTACGCCAAACAGCGTCGCCAGTTTGGGCAGCGCATCGGCGACTTCCAGCTCGTGCAGGCCATGCTGGCCGACAGTCAGGCCGAGCTGCTGGCGGGCTGGTCAATGGTCCGCGCGGTGGCTGACGCCTACGACCAGAAGGCGCCCGGTGCGCGAGACGGCGAGGTCAGCATGCAGGCCTCCTGCGCGAAGCTCTTCACCACCGAAATGGTCGGGCGCGTGGCCGACCGGGGCGTGCAGGTCCACGGCGGCGCCGGCTATATCAACGAGTACAAGGTGGAGCGCTTCTACCGCGATGTCCGCCTGCTGCGTCTGTACGAAGGCACCACGCAGGTCCAGCAGATGGTGGTGGGCCGACATCTCATGCGCGAGGGCTGAAGGCGTGCCGCGCGGCTGCCGGCGGGCAGCCGCGCGCAGAAGGCTTATCTACCGTGGGCTGCGGCCGCCAGAATGCGGCCAAACTCGACCTCGTTCGGCGCTTTGGGTAACTGCGGCAGCGTTGGATGCAAGGCGCCCCAGGGCTGGGCGCTGTGGGTCCACACCTGCACCACCGGCGCGAACGCGGCCGGCTGGTCCATGCTGCCGGCCCACACGCCGTGCAACTCGGGCACCAGTTCGGCCTTGATGAACATCTGCGAGCCGCAGGTGGGGCAGAACCCGCGGCTGACCGCGTTGCCACTCTCCGCGCTGACCGTGTAGTAGCGCGCCTCGCCGGTCACCGTTACCGCCTCTTGCGGGATGTACATGATCGCGCAGTAGCCGCTGCCGCTGGCGCGTTGGCAATCCCGGCAGTGACAAAGCCACGAGAACGTGGGCGCCGCCGTGACGCGGTAGTGAATTTCGCCGCAGGCACAGCGGCCTTCAAATGGCAGTTCCATGAGGCTCCTTGCAAGGCTGACTGGGAGGCTCGATGTTAGCGCAAGCCTTGCGGCCCGCGCGCGGCGCCGCTCAGGCTGCGGCGTCTGCCCCCACCCAGCCGGTCAGGATCGCCCGCAGCGCGCTGATGAACGCAAGCGGTTGGTCGAGCATCAGGTGATGATGGGCCGCCGGAATTTCCACCACCGGCGCCTGCGGCCCCATCAACTCCGCCATATGCTCAGCGGTGTCGCGGCTGACCAGCGCGCTGTCGGCGCCATAAATCAGCGCGCGACGACAGGGCGTCTGCTGCAGGAAATCGTGGAAAGGCTCGTCCCAGCGGCGACCGTTCATGGTTCCGATGTCGAACTTCCAGGTCCAGCCGGCGGGGGCCTCGCGCAGCGAATGGCGGGCGATGAACTCAACAAGCCAGGGGTTGGCGCAGTCCTGGGCGGGCATCAGGCGAAAGCGTTCGACGCCGGTGGCGACGTCCGGGTAGTAGCGCGCCACGCTGGCCGGGCGCGAGGGCGTGGGCCGCTGGCCGTTGGCATCCGGCCGGTAGACGGGCGTATCGGCAATCACGATGCCGCCGGACTCGGCGCCAAACAGCGCGCCATAGGCCATCGCCATATAGCCGCCGAACGAGTGTCCGACTACAAACGGACGCGGGCCGAAGCCGGCCGCCGCCAGCACGCCCCTGATTTCTTTTGCGCGCAGGCTGGCGCTGTATTCGGCGCGGTTGCCGCTGTCGCCCATGCCGGATAAGTCGAGCGCCGCGACCGCAAAGTCACGCGCAAAGAACGGCGCGATGAAGCGCCACCAGTTGGCGTGGGCGCCGCCGCCGTGCACCAGCAGGAGGCCCGGACGGGTGCGCGGCGCGCCCTCATCGGCCCAGCGCAGGTAGTGAATGGGACAGCCTTCAACCGCCGCCCATTGCGACGCGAAGGGCTGGGCCAGTGCCCAGTCAAACCAGGCCGGGGTGGCGCCGGCAACGCGCAGCCAGTCGGCGTGCCAGTCAGGGGTGGTGGGCGGGGTGAGCGGGTTAAAGGGCGAGGTCATCACAACAATCCAGGTACTACAGGTTTTTGCTTGCGCGGTCAGGCGGGCAATGCTTTTCCAAGTTCGGCGCCGTAAGCCCGCACGCCGTTCCGGCCACTGCGCTTGACCGCATACAGCGCCAGATCCGCGCATTTGATGAGGTCTTCCAGATGCTCGCCCTGACCGGGGAAACAGGACACGCCAATCGAAATGGTCGTGCGCACCTCGCCCTGCGGACTCGCCACCGTCAGCGCCTCTACCATCTGTCGAATCTGCTCGCCCCGCGCCAGCGCGTGTGCGCTCGACATGCCGGGCAGCAGCAGCACAAATTCCTCGCCGCCCAGCCGGCAGGGCACGTCTTCGCGGCGGGTGCCTTGGTGCAAAAGCGCGCCGAACTGGCGTAAGACCTCGTCGCCCACAGCATGTCCAAAGCGGTCGTTGACGGATTTGAAGTGGTCCAGATCCAGCAGCAGCAGGGCCACCGGGATCTGCTCGCGGCGCCCGCGTGCCAGTTCGCGCTCGGTGGTGGCCTCGAGGTAGCGGCGATTAAACAGGCCGGTCAGCGGGTCGCGGTTGGCCTGCGATTCGAGGTGATGCTGCAGGCCCTCGATCTCGGCCAGTCTGACGCGCATGGCCTCGTTGGCCGCCTGCAGATCCTGCTGGCTCTGAATCAATTCGCCGCGTATTCGGCGCAGCGACTGCGTGCGCCGGAACGACAGCGCGCCAATCCCCCACAGATAGCCCGTCAGGCCCAGCATGCAAAGGCCCGCCACCCACTGGCTTTCGGCCGGACCCGGCTGCAAGCCGAAGAGCGCCAGGCCCACGCCGATGCCGCCGCCATAAACCCCCAGCGCGATGAGCAAGCCGCGATTGCCGCCGCTGATAGCGCTGTTGATCGCAGACGCGATGAACAGCGTGAAGCTGATCCAGCGCGGAAAGCCCAGCGCCGCCGCCCACAGGCCCCACAGTCCGATGTCGAGCAAAAGATTGTTCAGCTCTGCGCGCTGCGAATCGACGGCCCGACAGGCGCGCCAATACAGCAGATGCGGATAGACAGTGAACTGCAAGACCGCGCACAGCCAGTACGGTGTTGAATAGGCGCCGTCGTAGAGATACAGCCCTACTAAAACCAGCGCATAGACGAACGACAGCGCTCGCATGCGGTGATAGACCGGGACGATCCAGTGGGGGGTTGCGGCGTCTTGCATCAGCGGGCGGTGCGCACCGGCATTCATGATGCGTCACATCATACGGGCAGTTGTTGCGGCTGTCGGCCCCGGCCGCTGCCGCGTCTACCTAGAACGCGAAACCACGTTTGCGCAGCTGCGCCTCGTCGACCTGTAGCAGCAGGCCGTAGACCTCGGCAACCCGCACCACCCGCCCGCTGGCGAGGTCTTCGTTTGCAAAGTCACCGAGCAACCCGACTTCGGCGACGGCTGCAGGCGAGTCTCGCAGCAGCGCATTTGCCGCGGTCACGTAAGGCGGGTAGCGGTCTTCGGCCGCGGTGCTGCGCACGACAATCCGGTTGCCGCTGTAGAAGGCGATTTGCCACTGCAATAGCCCGTCGTGCGAAAACACGGCGCGCACGCCGCGCGCGTCCAGCGCCTCGACCAGCGCGTGCACGGCTGCCGCACCACCGTGCTGGAAGCTGAAACTGCGGAACTGCCACAGTCCCAGCGCGCCGCCCACGCAGCAGGCCAGCAGTGCGCCCTGCAGCCAGCGTCGGCGGCCGCCGTCTTGCCACTGCGCCGCCAGTAGCAGTAGGAACAGCGCGGTAAAAGGCAGCAGGTAGCGTGGACCATAGGCAGCGACGGCCAGGGTGGCGAGCAGCGTTGCCACACAGCCCGCGACCAGGGCCAGCGCCAGCAGCGAGGCCTGCCGTCGCCACAGGGCAAGGCCTGCGCTCAACCCGCTGAAGGCCACCAGTCCGGCCATGATTTGCGCCGCGACGCCCCCGCCACTCGGACAGGGCAGCACGCGGTGCAGGTAATAGGCGCCGCAGAGGTGGTCCAGCAGACGCGACGGCAAAGCCACGCCTGCCGCCAGCAAGTTGGCGGGGACCATCCTGCCGGGGGGCGACCAGATCGCCGGCGTGGGCGCGCCGGCGGCCAGTGTCCACGCGCCGTAGCACAGTCCCGCACCGGCGATGAACGCGAGCGCGGCGCGGCCTTCACGCTCGCGCCACCAGGCCCATAGCACGATGGGCACCAGACCCGGCAGCCACAGGGCCTGCGCGGCGCCAATGGTGGCGAACAGGGCGCCGGCCAGAAGCGGGCGCGCCCAGCCGCTTAAGGGCGCCCGGGCCAGCAACAGCCAGCACAGCAGTCCACTCAGGGTGAAAGCGGTGAGGTAGCCGCCGCGCGCTTTCATCGACCACACTGCCCAGGCGGGACTAAGGCACAGCGTGACGGCCAAAAGGAGGGTATGACCGGGTGCGGCGGGCAGCACGGCGCGGAACGCGCGGTGATAGGCCAGCAGGCCGCCGGTCCACAGCAAGCCCATCGCTGCCTTGAGGGCGAGCGCGTTCACGCCCAGCAGGCCAAACATCAGCGCCCCCGCGGCGGCCTCGAACAGCGACAGGCCGTAATGCTGGCCGTAGAAATACACCGGCCAAGGGGCGCCCGCCGCCAGCTGTTGCGCCATCAAGCCCAGTACCGCTTCATCGCCGTCGAGCAGCAAGTCCGGACTCAGCCATTGCGGCAGGCGCGAGATCAGCGCCAGCGCGACCAGCAGGCTGGCCAAAGCGAAACGGGTGAGGGCAGGGGACAGCTTCAGCAGCAAGTTGGCGTCATCACAGCGAGAGGGGGCCACCATAACAGCGGCGGACGCCGGGAACTCGCCTCGCGCGCAGGCGGTCAAGCTGATGCGGCCGTTAGGTGGCATCCTGCGTCGCCGCTTATCCTTGCCCATCGCCGTCAACGCCGGAGTCTATCCATGACCACTTCCCACTGCTTTTCCAGACCGCAGGGTCTTACTGCCCTCCTGCTCCTCGCGCTGGCGCTCGCCGCGCCGCTGGCACGGGCGTTTGAGCTGCCGCCGCTGCCCTACGCCCATAACGCACTCGCGCCAGTGGTGGATGAGCAGACCATGCAGATCCACCACGGCAAACACCATAAGGCTTACGTCGACAACCTGAACGCGGCGGTCGCAAAAGAGCCGGCGCTGCAGGGCAAGTCGCTGGAAGACCTGCTGGCTGGCATCTCCAGGCTGCCGCCGGCGGTGCGTAACAACGGCGGCGGCCACTGGAACCACACGTTCTTCTGGGCCTCGATGAAACCGCCGGGTCAAGGCGGGGCCCCCTCGGCGCCCCTGCTGGCCGCCATCGACCGCGATTTCGGATCGCTGGATGCGTTCAAGGCCGCGTTCAAAACCGCCGGCACCGGCCGCTTCGGCTCGGGCTGGGTGTGGCTCATCCTGACCGTCGACGGCAAGTTGCAGATCACCTCCACGCCCAATCAGGACAACCCGCTGATGGACGTGGTGACCGAGCGCGGCATCCCGCTGCTCGGCAATGATGTTTGGGAGCACGCCTACTACCTCCAGTACCAGAACCGCCGCGCGGATTATCTGGAGGCCTGGTGGCAGGTGGTGGACTGGCAGGCAGTCTCCAGCCGCTACGCGGCGGCCGCGAAATAGCGGCGCTGCCATCGCGTCGGAGGGGCTCTGCCCCGACTCGGGCTGTCGATGACTTGGCGTTTGCGTCGCGGCGTTGCCATCGTGTGGGAGGGGCTCTGCCCCGACTCGGGCTGTCGATGACTTAGCGCTGGCGTCGCGGCGTTGCCGCTCCCACGGCGTGGGAGGGGCTCTGCCCCGACTGAGGCTCTCGATGACTTGGCGTATGCGTCGCGGCGCAAATGCCGCAGTGCGGCTTTTTACATCGGGGTCGCCTCCGCTGAATCCGGCGGGTTACGCTCGCTGCATCAGCCCCAGCGCGGGCCCGTTGCAGAGGAGCGACCATGACCGACTCGACCGCGTTTACGCCCACCCCCGACGACCTCACCGCCATGCGCGCGGCGCGCCCGCAGGGGCACGGCCCGGTGCGCGCCTACGACTGGCTGGCGCATCACACGCTGCAACGACCGCACAAGGAAGCCGTGCGCGATCTCGGCACCGGGCGCCGCTTCAGCTACGCCGACCTTGACCGTCGCGCCGAGGCGATGGCGGCGCAGCTCACCGCGCTCGGCATTGGCCGCGGCGACCGCGTGGCGCTGCTGGCGCATAACGGCGTCGAATATTTTGATCTGCAATTTGCCTGCGCTCGCACCGGCAGCATCGCGGTGCTGTTGAACTGGCGGCTCACGGTTAGCGAACTCGACTACATCCTGAACGACAGCGCGCCGCGCCTCCTGATTCACGATGTGAGCTTTACGGCCGCCGCCGAGGATCTGAAAACCCGCTGCGGCATCGACCATCTGCTGTGTATTGCAGCGGACGCTGAACTCAATCCCTACGAGACCGCGCTCGCCGCGCAGGCCGGCGTTCGCGCGCCGCGCGTCGCCCTGACCCACGACGACGTCGTGACCATCATGTACACCTCGGGGACCACCGGGCATCCGAAGGGCGCGATGATCACCCACGGTATGAACTTCTGGAACGCGGTCAATCTGGGTTTTCCTGCCCGCGTCACGCCCGATACCGTGCACTTGAACGTGCTGCCGCTGTTCCACACCGGCGGGCTTAACTGCTATTCGAATCCAGTGCTGCACGCCGGTGGTACGGTGGTGATCCTGAAAGCTTTCGACCCGGCCACGGCGCTCGCGCTGCTGGGCGATGCCACCCAGGGCATCACGCATTTTTTTGCAGTCCCGGCGCCGTACCAGTTCATGGCGCAGCATCCGGCATTCGCCGAGACCGACCTTTCGCGTCTGCAGGTGGCGGGCGTCGGCGGCGCGCCCTGCGCCCTCAGCATCATGGAAGCCTGGGCCAATCGTGGCGTGCTGATGGCGCAAGGCTTTGGTATGACCGAAACGAGCCCGGCCTGTATCGGCCTCAATCCAGACGACGCGCTGCGCAAGATCGGCTCCACCGGCAAAGCCTTCCTGCATACCGAAATGCGCATCGTCAACGAGGCTGGAGAAGACTGCGGCGCCGACGAAATTGGCGAACTGTGGGTCGCCGGCCCCAACATCACGCCGGGCTACTGGAACCGGCCCGATGCGACCGCTGCCGCCTTCGAGGGACGCTGGCTTAAAACCGGCGACGCCGCGCGCATGGATGAAGAGGGCTTCGTGTACATCGTCGACCGCTGGAAAGACATGTACATCTCGGGCGGCGAAAACGTCTATCCGGCCGAAGTCGAGAACGTGCTCTACCAATTGCCGCAGGTGGCGGAGGCCGCGGTGATCGGCGTGCCGCATCCGCGCTGGGGCGAGGCCGGCCTCGCCGTGCTGGCGCTGAAAGCCGGGGCAGAAATTGATCTCCAGATCGTGCTGGAACACTGCCTCACGCGGCTGGCCAAGTTCAAGGTGCCGCAAGATATCGCCATAGTCGCGGCGCTACCGCGCAACGCGACTGGCAAAGTGCTGAAGCGCGAACTGCGCGTGCAGTTCGTCGGCGCGAACGCGCCGCGCATTTCCTGATCGTCGCACCCCTGTTTGCCCGCGGAGGATGACCGATGAGCTTTCCCGAACTCGACTTTTTAGAAGCGCTGCGCGAGCGCCTGAACGCCGACGACGCTTTCGCGCAGGCCAGCCGCTGGTCGGATGTCAAAGTGCTGCTGGTGCTGGGCGACAAGCGCTACTGGCTGAAACTCTACGGCGGCAAAGTGATCGACCTGATGGTGTATTTCCCGATGGCCAATCCGCTGGGCTGGGACTATTCGATCAGCGCGCCGCTGGCGACCTGGCAGACGCTGCGCGAGCGCCGCCGTGCGCTGGGCCATTTGATGGACACCGGCGAAATCGCCATCGACGGCAATCTGCTGCAGGCCAATCGTCTTTATGAATCCACCCATCTGATGCTGTCGGCGCTGCGCGATCTGCCGGCGGACGTCTGAGAGGAGCCGCCCTGATGACACCTGAAATTACCGGCCGCTACGCCATGGTTGACGGCGCCCGCGTGTACTACGACGTGTGCGGCGAAGGCGTGCCGCTGATCTGCATACACATGGGCTGGGCCTGCTCGCTGCAATGGCATTACTTCATGCCGCTGATGGCCGCGGCCGGCATGCGCGTCATCGCGCCCGATCTGCCCGGCCACGCCAAGTCGATGCCGGTCAACTGGAAGCCGTTCCGCAAAATGCACGACTACGCCGAATGGGTCTGGCATTTCATCGAGACCGTGTGCCCCGGCGAACGCCCGGTGGTGTGCGGCAGTGGCATTGGCGGCGACATGACGCTGCAACTCGCCTGCAAGCATCCGGACGGCATTCGTGCCGGCATGGCGTTTGAGTCTGCTGCGCGCACCGGATCAATTTCATTCCTGTCCGGCTATGCAGACCCGCATACGTTTCCGGGCTTCACGGCATTGACCGATAACGCCTCGACCGGCGCCATGTACTACCCCTGCGACCCGCGCAAAGTGTTGGAGTCCAAATGGCAGCACCGCGCGACCTATCAAGAGACCTGTGTGGCCGACATGGATGCCTGGAACGATCACGACGTGCGCGACCTGCTGCACCAGATCAAATGCCCGATCTTCATGTTCAAGGGCGAAGCGGACTATCACATTCCCGAGCAGGCGGTGATGGACACCATCGCCGGCATTCCGCACGGTCTGGCCGAAGGCGGCATCGCCAAGGGCATGGGGCACCTCATCATGATGGAGGAACCGGAACAGCTGGCCGAGGCCTGCCTCGGCTTTCTGCGCCGCCGCCAGATTCTCTGACACGCCGCTTATCTGGCTGCGCGCGCCGCGATTTTTCGCGGCGCGTTCGCCAGTCGGTTATCGCGGCCGACCGGCCGTGCCTTCAGGGCTCGCGCCTTACCCCAGGCGCGCGATTTCCACCAGATTGTCGGAGAAACTTGGCGCGTGGCCCATGTTGGCGAACTCGGCTGAACTCACCACGTTCACCGTGCCGCGATTCAGCTGCCGCCAGTAGCCGAGTGTCGTCACCACCACGCCGGCCTGCACGTCGTCGGTAATTTCCGCGACGGCTTCAAACGCCCCGCGGTCATTGAAGACCCTCACGCGGTCACCGCCCGCCACGCCGCGCGCGGCGGCATCCAGCGCGTTGATCAGCACAAACTGCTCGCCCTGCGCCTTCTGCTTGTTCGCGATATTCGCGTAACAGGAATTGAGGAAGCCGTGACTTTTCGGCGAGACGATGTTGAGCGGATAGCGCGCAGCCAACGCCGGGTTTGAGGTTGCTGATTCGCGGCAAGGCACATAGTCCGGCAGCGCATCCAGCGGCTCCCCGCCCTGTTGCTCGGCATACATCTGGCGGAAGGGGCCGGCCACAAAATTGCCGCCGGCAGCGAGGCTCGACTTGAACTCACATTTACCCGACGGCGTTGGGAAGTGGCCCTCGCGATGCGGCGCGCGGTCGTCGGCGCCGCCGATCGCGAGATGCGCGTAGCCTTCGCGGCGCAGTCTCTCCAGCGTGATGCCGGCACAGGCCGGTGCGTTCCAGTCGATGAAGTGTTCCAGGCACTCGCTGTCCGACCAGTGCAGGCGCGGCTCGTCGTAATCCATCGCGCGCGCGAGCCGGCGGAAAATCTCGCCGTTGGAGCGCGCCTCGCCGGGCGGTGCAACGCAGGCCGCGTTGTAGGTCAGATAGTTGTGGCCCCAGGAGAGGATGATGTCTTCCATCTCCGCGCCCATCGCTGCCGGTAGCACGATGTCGGCGTAGCGCGCGGTGTCGACCATGAAGTGATCGGCCACCACCAGAAAGAGATCTTCGCGCCGGAGCCCTTCCTCGATCAGATCGCTCTCCGGCGCCTGTGTCAGCGGGTTCGAGTTCCAGCACATCATCGACAGAATGGGCGGGTCCATCGGGATGCGGCCGGTCAGGTGCCGACCGATCTGCAGGTTGTTGATCACCCGCGTGCCCGGTGGAATCCAGTCGGGGCGACACATTTCATCGAAGCGGTAGGGATGCTCCCACACCGGCATGGCGAGGATGCCGCCGCCGACGTGTCGCCACGCGCCGGTCAGCGCGGGCAAACAGCACACCGCGCGAATGGTCTGGCCGCCGCCCTGATGTCGCTCCAGCGCGACGCCAATGCGGATCGCAGCCGGCTGCGTGCCGGCGTATTCGCGGGCCAGTCGGCGGATGTCCGCTGCAGGAATCCCGGTGACGCCTTCCGCCCATTCCGGCGTGCGCCCGACCGCACGGGCGGCGAGTTCGTCAAAGCCCTCGGTGTAGCGCGAAACATAGTCGTGATCGATCAGGTCTTCTTCGATGATGACGTTGATCAGCGCCATCGCCAGCGCGCCGTCGGTGCCCGGCCGCGGCGCGAGATGCCAGTCCGCTTCCTTGGCGGTGCGCGAGCGCCAGGCGTCGATCACAATGACTTTTGCGCCGGCCTTCTGCGCGTCTTTCACAATGTGCCAGTGGTGCAGGTTGGTGCTGACGCTGTTGCAGGCCCAGATCACAATCAGCTTCGAGTGCTTGAAGCTTTCCGGATCCATGCCACCGCTGGGGCCGTAGGTCATTAGCCACGCGGTGGCTGAGCCTTCACCGCAAAACGTGCGCTCAGTCACCGTCGCGCCCATGCGGTTGAAGAAGGCGTCGCCGCCGTTCAGGCCGTGCACCAGGCCTTGATGGCCAAGGTAGCTGTAGGGCGCGATGGCCTGCGGACCGTGCTCGGCGATGAGGCGTTTCCAGCGCAGCGCGATTTCGTTCAGCGCTGCGTCCCAGGAAATGCGCGCGAACTGGCCGCTGCCTTTCGGGCCGCTCCGCTTCAGCGGGTACAGGAGGCGGTCGGGGTGATAGTGACGCTGCTCGTAGTCGCGCAGCTTGGTGCACAGGCCGCCGCGGGTCATGGGGTGATCCGCGCGCCCCCGCACGCCGACCAGTTTGCCGGCTTCAACTTCGAACACCATGGCGCAGGTGTCGGGGCAATCGTGGGGGCAGGCCCCGTGGTGGGTGGTTCGCAGTGCGCTCATGGCAGCCTCCGGACGACGGGGATAGCGACACTAACGACACTGTCAGAAACCGCGCCGCCGCAACAAGCGGCGCGGTCGGTCCGCACGCGGCTACTGCAAAAAACCGCCACGCACGGCGTCCTGCGTCAGCAGCCGGACCGGCACCGGCTCTGCCCGCCAGATTTCACGACAGTACTCGCGGATGCTGCGGTCGGACGAGAACTTGCCCGAGCGCGCGGTGTTGAGGATCGACATGCGCGTCCAGCGTGCGTTGTCGCACCAGGCCTCGTTGACCGCCTGCTGGCAGTCGGCGTAGGCCGCGTAGTCGGCCAGTACAAAGTAAGGGTCGTGCTGCAGCAGGTTATCCAATAGCGGCTGGAACAGGGTCGGGTCGCCGTGCGCGAAGAAGCCTTCGGCGATGAGATCGATCACGGCGCGCAAGTTTTCGTCCGCCGCGTAACAGTCGGCCGGCCGGTAGCCCGCTGCCTTGCGCGCCGCAACTTCCGCCGCGCTGAGTCCAAACAGAAAGAAGTTCTCCGCGCCGACTTCTTCGCGAATCTCGATATTCGCGCCGTCCAGCGTGCCGATGGTCAGTGCGCCGTTCATCTGAAACTTCATGTTGCCGGTGCCGGACGCTTCCTTGCCTGCTGTAGAAATCTGCTCCGACAGATCTGCCGCCGGATAAATATGCTGGCCGTTGGTCACGCTGAAATTGGGAATGAACACCACCTTCAGCAAATCCCGCACGGCAGGGTCGCGGTTCACCACTTCGGCCACCGCCGTGATC
>JALRCR010000044.1:17693-20557 GCA_023257255.1 Gammaproteobacteria bacterium
TCAGGCGAATGATGAGCTTCGCCATCGCGTAACCCGGCGCCGCCTTGCCGCCGAACACGAACACCCGGGGCGCGGGCGCGAAATGCGGATCGGTCTTTAGCCGCAGGTAAAGCCCGATCACGTGCAGGATGTTGAGATGCTGGCGCTTGTACTCGTGGATGCGCTTGACCTGCACGTCGAAAATCGCCGCGGGGTTAACGGTGAGACCTGTGCGTTCGCGGATGAGCGCCGCGAGGGTGGTCTTGTTGGCCAGCTTGATGGCGCGCCAGTCGGCCTTGAAGCCGGCGTCCTCCGCCAGCGGTTCCAGGCCGCGTAGCAGACCCAGATCCCGCACCCAGCCTTCGCCAATTTGCGCGCTGACCAGTTTGGCCAGCGCCGGATTGGCCAGCACCAGCCAGCGACGCGGCGTCACACCGTTGGTCTTGTTGCTGAACTTCTCCGGCCACAGTTCGTGGAAGTCCTGCAGCACATCGGTGGTCAGCAGTTGCGAATGCAGTGCCGCCACGCCGTTGATGGCGTGACTGCCGACGCAGGCAAGATTCGCCATGCGCACATAGCGCTCGCCGTGCTCGTCAATCAGCGACAGCCGCGCGACGCGTGCCTCGTCGCCCAGAAAGCGCATCCGCACTTCATCCAGAAAGCGGCGATTGATCTCGTAGATGATTTCCAGATGGCGCGGCAGCAGCCGGCCAAACAGCTCCAGCGGCCAGCGCTCCAGCGCCTCCGGCAGCAGGGTGTGATTGGTGTAGCCAAAGGTGTTGCGGGTAATCTCCCAGGCCGGCTCCCAGACCATGCCCAGCTCATCGATCAGCAGGCGCATCAACTCCGCGACGGCAATCGACGGGTGGGTGTCGTTGAGCTGCACGGCAAATTTTTCGTGGAAGCGCTCGGGCGGAATTTGCTGCACCGTGAGAATGCGCAGCATGTCCTGCAGCGAGCAGGAGACGAAGAAGTACTGCTGTTCCAGCCGCAGCTCCTTGCCTTTCTGCTGCTCGTCGTTGGGGTAGAGCACCTTGGTCAGGTTTTCGCTGCTCATCTTCTGGTTGACCGCGCCGTAGTAGTCGCCGCGATTGAACACCTCGAAATCAAACGACTCCGGCGCCTCCGCCCGCCACAGGCGCAGCGTGTTGGCGGTGTTGCTGCGGTAGCCGAGGATCGGCGTGTCGTAGGGCACGCCGTTGACCACCCGCGCTGGCACCCAGCGCACGCGGTGCTGGCCGGCCTCGTCGGTGTAGTGCTCGGTGTGGCCGCCAAACTTCACCGCCACCGCCCACTCGGGTCGTACCACCTCCCAGGGGTTGCCGTAGCGCAGCCACTTGTCGGTTTTTTCCACCTGCCAGCCGTCGACGATCTCCTGCTGGAAAATGCCGAACTCGTAGCGGATGCCGTAGCCCATCGCCGGCACCTGCAGGGTGGCCAGCGAATCGATGAAGCAGGCGGCGAGGCGGCCCAGCCCACCGTTGCCTAAACCCGGTTCGGCTTCTTCCGCCAGCAGGGCGTCCAAGTCGTGGCCGAGTTCGGCCATCGCCTCGCGCACGGTGTCGGTGATGCCGAGGTTGAGGAGGTTGTTGCCCAGATGCGGCCCCATCAGGAACTCCGCCGACAAATAGGCCACCGTGCGCGAGCCGCGCGTGGTGTAGGCGGCCGCCGTGCTAATCCAGCGCTGCAGGCTGCGGTCGCGGATGGTGTAGGCCAGCGCGAGGTAATAGTCGGTCTGGGTAGCCAGCGCCGGGAACTTGCCCTGCACGTAGAACAGGTTGTCGAGAAAGGAACGCTTCAAGGCCTCCTTGTGGAGCGCCACGCGTTCGTCGTCGGTAACGCTGGCGGCAAGCGGCGGGCGGGACTCAAGGCTCATGGCGAACTCCGGGGCTGGGCGACGCGAGGGTCGCTGGGGATAGGCGTGTTACGCAAGATTCGTGCTGGCAAAAACCGGCGGCTGGCGGCCTTGCACGGGCGTCTTTGCACCATCCTGTGCAAGCAGGGCAAACGGCCGCCTCTTGCGGGTGCGCTAGCTCAGGGCAGCCACCGGTAGCGCACGATATGAAAGACCATCGGTGCGGAAAAACCCACCGAGTCCAGCCGGTCCAGTGCGCCACCCTTGCTGGTCTACAAGCCTTCTCTGAGTGTAAGCGAGGCGAAGACTTGCTTGGGTCCGTTTAGTTGGCGATTGCCTGCGTCGGCAGATCTGGTGCGGGCCCATTGTGACGACCAAGCGGCAAGGCGAGATGGCAACCGACTGTGGCTAGCCTCGCCCGCCGCCGGCCTTAAAGCGCTGACTGCTGCACGCGGGCGGACAAGGCCGCCGCCGCCTCGCGCCGCTCGCTATAGCGGTCCACCAGGTAATCCGCCACGTCGCGCGTCAGCAGGGTGAACTTCATCAGCTCCTCCATCACATCCACCACGCGCTCGTAGTAGGGCGAAGGTTTCATGCGCCCTTCCGCGTCGAACTCCTCATAGGCCTTCGCCACCGAGGACTGGTTGGGGATGGTGATCATCCGCATCCAGCGGCCCAGCACCCGCATCTGGTTTACGGCATTGAAGGACTGCGATCCGCCCGAGACCTGCATCACCGCCAGCGTCTTGCCCTGGGTCGGGCGTATCGCGCCGACGCTGAGCGGAATCCAGTCGATCTGCGACTTCATCACCCCGGTCATGGCGCCGTGGCGCTCGGGCGAGGTCCACACCATGCCTTCCGCCCAGGCCGCGGCTTCGCGCAGCGCCTGCACTTTGGGGTGGCTGTCGTCGGCGTCGTCCGGCAGCGGCAGGCCGTGCGGGTCGAAGGTGCGGGTTTCGGCGCCCATCGCGGTGAGCAGGCGCGCGGCCTCTTCGCTCAGGAAGCGGCTGAAGGAGCGCTGCCGCAGCGA
>JALRCR010000450.1 GCA_023257255.1 Gammaproteobacteria bacterium
GTTTGCGCCAATTAATTGATTGGCACATTGCCGAGGGAACCGACGGTATTGTGATTGTGGGAACCACGGGAGAGTCTCCTACGGTTTCTGTTGAAGAGCACTGCGAACTCATCAAAGTCACGGTGGATCATGCCGCCAAGCGCATTCCAATCATTGCGGGCACGGGTGGAAACTCCACCAGTGAAGCCATTGAATTGACTGAGTACGCCAAAAAGGTCGGTGCAGATGCGAGCCTTCAAGTGGTGCCTTATTACAACAAGCCAACGCAAGAAGGCATGTATCAACATTTCAAGACCATTGCAGAAAAAGTTGATTTGCCGGTCATTTTGTACAACGTTCCTGGCAGAACCGTGGCCGACATGGCCAATGAAACCACCATTCGTTTGGCCAAGGTGCCTGGCATCATTGGTATCAAAGATGCCACCGGTAATCTAGAGCGTGGCACGCAACTCATTGCAGGTTTAAAAGCAGCTGCTTGCGAACACTTTGCGGTTTATTCTGGGGATGATCCAACGGCCTTATTGCTCATGATGATGGGTGGCCAAGGAAACATTTCAGTGACGGCCAACGTGGCGCCGAAATTAATGCATGAGTTGTGCGTGGCTGCGATGGCCGGTGATGTTGCGCG
>JALRCR010000451.1 GCA_023257255.1 Gammaproteobacteria bacterium
TGTCCGCCGCAGAAACGCATAAAGAAGAAGACCACAGGCGCATGGCTGTCCGCGTACTCATCGTCGAAGACGATCCGGCTCAACGCAGAATTCTCGAGGAAATGGTGCGCCGCTTCGGCTGCGACCCGATGCCGGTCGATAGCGGGGCGAAAGCCATCGAGGTGCTGAAAAGCCACTCGGGTGGCACCATCGAACTCGTGATCCTCGATCTCAACATGCCCGGCATGGGCGGGCTCGAATTCCTTGAGCGCCTGCAGTCGGTCCGCGGCGACTTGCCAGTGATCGTGCAGACCGCGCAGGGCTCGATTGAAACCGTCATCAAGGCAATGCGCGCCGGCGCCGACGACGTCGTGGTGAAGCCGGTGAGCCCCGAGCGCCTCAAGGCCTCGGTGCAGAACCTGCTCAAGGTCAATGCCCTCACCGAGGAGGTGAAGCGCCTCAACAAGAAGGTGGGCGGAGCCCTGTCCTTCTCCGATTTGATCGCCTCCTCCCCCGCCATGGCGAATGTGCTGCGGCTCGGGCGGCGGGGCGCTCAGTCCAATATTCCCGTCCTCATCGAAGGCGTGGTAAATCGAGTCTTCCGTGCCATCAAATTCGAGGGGCTTCAGCCTGAAGCGCTGGCA
>JALRCR010000452.1 GCA_023257255.1 Gammaproteobacteria bacterium
CCGCTGGAGGAAGTCAAGGGCTCGGGCCAGAAGGGCCGCATCACCGCCGAAGACATCCAGAAGTTCACCCAGTCCGTCATGAGCGGCGCCACCCAGACCAAGGCCCAGGCGGCCAAGGCGCCGGCAGGCGGTGGCGGTTCCGAACTGGGCCTGATCCCCTGGCCCAAGGTGGACTTCGCCAAGTTCGGCCCGATCGAGCGCAAGGAGATGTCGCGCATCAAGAAGATCAGCGGCGCCAACCTGACGCGCAATGCGATCATGATCCCGGCCGTCACCAACCACGACGACGCCGACATCACCGAACTCGAAGCCTTCCGCGTCTCCACCAACAAGGAAAACGAGAAGTCGGGCATCAAGGTCACCATGCTGGCCTTCCTGATCAAGGCCTGCGTGGCCGCGCTCAAGAAGTTCCCCGAGTTCAACAGCTCGCTCGATGGCGACGCACTGATTTACAAGCAGTACTACCACATCGGTTTTGCCGCCGATACGCCCAACGGCCTGGTGGTGCCCGTGATCAAGGACGCCGACAAGAAAGGTGTGCTGCAGATCAGCCAGGAAATGGGTGAGCTGGCCAAGAAAGCCCGCGACGGCAAGCTCGGCATCGAAGAGCTGACCGGTGGC
>JALRCR010000453.1 GCA_023257255.1 Gammaproteobacteria bacterium
GGATGGGCATCTGGTGGCGCCCGGCGGCGAGCACCGACCACCTGTACTGGTCGCCGAAGAGCCGGTCGGCCGTGCGCCTCATGTGCATGACGTCCTCGGGATGCGGGCCGATGCCGCCGAGGATGCCGAAGATCGTCTGCACGAAGAGCGGCGGCTTCACCAGCCCGCGCTCGAGGAAATGCGCCAGCGTGTAGAGGTGCCCGACGTCGTAGCACTCGAACTCGAAGCGCGTGCCGTGCTTGTCGCCGAGCTCGTGCAGGACCGTCTCGATGTCCTTGAAGGTGTTGCGGAAGATGAAGTCGCGGCTGTTCTCGAGGTGGACGCGCTCCCAGTCGTGCCGGAACTCCTTGTAGCGCTCGAGCATCGGGTAGAGCCCGAAGTTCATCGAGCCCATGTTGAGCGAGGTCATCTCCGGGCTGGCGCGCAGCGGCGCGGCGAGGCGCTCCGCCACCGTCATGCCGTGCCCGCCGCCGGTGGTGATGTTCACCACCGCGTCGCAGGCCTGCTTGATGCGCGGCAGGAACTCCATGAACACGTCCGGCGAGGGCGTCGGGCGGCCATCCTTCGGGTCGCGCGCGTGGAGGTGGATGATCGAGGCGCCGGCCTCGGCGGCCGCGATC
>JALRCR010000454.1 GCA_023257255.1 Gammaproteobacteria bacterium
CGGATCTGGCGCGCGAATTCCGCGACAAACTCCATCAACTCGCTGAGGTACGTGCACTGCCTGTGGTGCAACGTCAGGATTCGGCCGACGGCACCATCAAGTGGCTGTTCGATGTGGGAGACGGCAACGCGGTTGAAACCGTGTTCATCCCCGAGGACGATCGCGCCACGCTGTGCGTGTCTTCTCAGGCGGGCTGCGCGGTGGGCTGCCGCTTTTGCTCCACCGGCCATCAGGGCTTCAGCCGCAACCTCAGCACCGCCGAAATTCTGGCCCAGCTGTGGTTTGTCGAGCACACGTTGCGCCGCGAATTCGAGCTGAATGAGCGCATCATCTCCAACGTGGTGATGATGGGCATGGGCGAGCCGCTACAAAATTACAACGCCCTGGTACCCGCCTTGACGGTGATGCTGCATGACCACGCCTACGGCTTGTCGCGCCGCCGCGTCACAGTGTCAACGTCCGGGGTGGTGCCGATGATGGACCGGCTGTCGCAAGATTGCCCGGTCGCGTTGGCCGTGTCTTTGCATGCGCCCCATGATGCCCTGCGAGACTCGCTGGTGCCGCTCAACCGCAAATACCCGATTGCCGAGTTGCTGGACGCCTGTCGCCGCTATCTGCCC
>JALRCR010000455.1:0-348 GCA_023257255.1 Gammaproteobacteria bacterium
CAGAATCCATCCTGGCCAACTTCTTTGTGAACGACAACTTCCGCTTGATGGACAGTGGCGCACAAATGGAGTTTGTGGCCGAGCGTCTGCGCGGCGAAGTGGCCCGTTTCGACATCACCGACAAGTCTGGCAAAGTGGTGGTCGCCAAAGACAAGCGCGTCACCGCCCGTCACACCCGCGAGCTCGAGCAGTCGCAAACCACGCACATCAGCGTGCCGGAAGACTTCCTGGTGGGCCGCGTGGTGGCCCGCAACATCGTCGACAACGACACCGGCGAAATCATCGCCAAAGCCAACGACGAGCTGACCGAGGTGTTGCTGAAAAAATTGCGTGCCGCCGGCGTGCAAG
>JALRCR010000455.1:358-617 GCA_023257255.1 Gammaproteobacteria bacterium
CGCAGACCCTGCGCAGCGACGAAACCGCTGACGAGTTTGCCGCCCGCGTGGCCATCTACCGCATGATGCGTCCCGGCGAGCCGCCCACCGAAGACGCCGTGCAAGCCCTGTTCCAGCGCTTGTTCTACAACCCCGACACCTACGACCTGTCGCGCGTGGGCCGCATGAAGTTCAACGCCAAGGTCGGCCGTGACGAGTCCACCGGCCCGATGGTGCTGACCAACGACGACATCCTGGCCGTGGTCAAGATCCTGGTGGA
>JALRCR010000456.1 GCA_023257255.1 Gammaproteobacteria bacterium
GTGGTGGTGGCGATCTGGCGGCGCAGCTCATCCGGCGTCAGTCCGCACTCGGGGGTCCAGTGGCTGTGGAGGCGCAGATCGGTGAGGGCGAAGTGCACCTGGCGCAGCGTGGCGGCGCCGGCCATGAAGGTGCGGGCCGCCTGCAGCTTGGTGAATTCCTGCTCCGGCAGGGGCTCACCGCTTTGCCAATGGCGGGCCATGCCCAGCAGGGTGGCCCGGTCGTAGCACCAGTTCTCCATGAACTGGCTGGGCAGCTCCACCGCATCCCATTCCACGTTGTTGATGCCCGCCGCCTGGGGGCGCTCCACGGTGGTGAGCATGTGCTGCAGGCCGTGGCCGAACTCGTGGAACAGGGTTTCCACTTCCTCGAAGGTCATCAGGCTGGGGGTGTCCCCCACCGGCGGGCTCTGGTTGCAGATCAGGTAGGCCACCGGCAGCACCGGTGTGCCATCGGGGCGGCGGGAGCGCCCCAGGCACTCATCCATCCAGGCGCCGCCGCGCTTGCTGCCCGGCCGGCTGTAGGGATCGAGGTAGAAGCCGGCGAGGGGCTGGCCGCTGGCGCCATCGAGCACGCGGAAATAGCGCACATCGGGGTGCCAGGTGGGGGCGTCACCGG
>JALRCR010000457.1 GCA_023257255.1 Gammaproteobacteria bacterium
TATTAATGAATTGATTGTGGCAGCACTAGGTATCTCGCCAGACTCGGTGAGATCTTTGTATTCAGATAACTGTGTATAAAGATCGGAAATTACGTCAGCAGACACTTCTGTCCATAGATACGGCTTACTATTTCGACTCTCGCCACGGCGCAAGTTACGACCCCAATTTGTTGAGAGAGCGTTACGACGTGTTGGCTCATCTTTGTCAAGCCGATAAATCAGACTTAGTCCCGACGACAATTTTGTCGAGACTTGATGCCAATTATTTGTTTGTAACGACTGCGCGCAGACTGCGTCCAATTCTTCCAACAAATTGAGTCGGACATAGACACGTTTAGATTTTGTAATTTGCTTAATTGCTGCAACCAATTCTGTTGTTACTTCACCTTGATCGCCGAGTGGCCCACCTGGTATCCAGGCAACTGTCGTCTTAAACACAGATTTATATAAAACTTGGGCGTAGCAACGATTGGTTTCGCTGATAAGACGAACTGATTTCCATCCAAAATTGGCGCGATGATTTGACCAACTACTGCTTTGATAAATGCACGTTGAGTTCAACTCAAGTAGCCGAGCATCCCACTGACTATCGATGCCTAACCATGGCAACCATT
>JALRCR010000458.1 GCA_023257255.1 Gammaproteobacteria bacterium
GGCCGGCGTCGATCGCGCGCAGATGGCGGTCGCGCGCCTCGTCGATCGCGATCGAGGCCACGATGCCCACGCCCATCTCGAGCTCGACATAGGTCTTGATGACGTCGGAGTCGATGGCGTCGAGCACGATGTTGGGACTCAGGTGGCGCTGCGCGAAGGCCTGGTCGATGCGGGTGCGCCCGGTGAACGAGGGGTGGTAGGTGATGATCGGCTCCTGGGCCAAATCGGCCAGCTCCAGCTGCTCCACCTTGGCCAGCGGGTGGTCGGCGGGCAGCACCAGCACATGTTCCCATTCGTAGCAAGGCAGGGTGATCAGCTCGGGGTAATCCGACAAACTCTCGGTGGCGATGCCAATTTCGGCGGTTTCGTCCAGCACCATGCGGGCCACTTGGTCGGGCGCGCCTTGGTGCAGGCTGATGTTCACGCTGGGGTAGGTGCTGCGCAACTGCGCCACGGGCAAGGGCAGCACGTAGCGCGCCTGGGTGTGGGTGGTGGCGATGGACAGCGCGCCTTCCTCGTCGCGGCGCATCTCGGCGGCGAGCCCGCGGATGTTGGCGACCTCGCGCAGGATGACGCGGGCGCGCGCGATGACCTTGTCGCCGGCCGGGGTGG
>JALRCR010000459.1 GCA_023257255.1 Gammaproteobacteria bacterium
GAAGTGGATCCAGCGGGCAAGCTGGGCAGCCCCGGCTTCGCTGAAGATATCGGGATTCATGAGTTTCTCCTCTGTGCTGTGTGTGTTCGTCGTGCAGCTACTGCTGATCCGCGCCAGGCCATTCGCACGCGATGCGGCAAGGCATCGTCCGCAAGTGTAGGCGGCGACCCGGGAATTGGGAATAAAAAAGAAAGCCCCGGACATGCCGGGGCTTTCAGGTGCAGCGAGGCTGCAGGAAGGCTTACATCATGCCGCCCATGCCACCCATGCCGCCCATGTCACCCATACCACCACCGCCGTGGCTGTGGGCTGCCTTGTCTTCGGGCATCTCTGCGACCATCACCTCGGTGGTGATCATCAGGGCTGCGATCGACACGGCCGCCTGCAGCGCGGTGCGGGTCACTTTGGTCGGGTCCAGGATGCCCATGGCGATCATGTCGCCGAACTCGCCGTTGGCCGCGTTGTAGCCGTAGTTGCCCGAGTTCTCCTTGACCTTGGCCAGGATGACCGAGGGCTCTTCGCCGGCGTTGTGCACGATGGCGCGGAGGGGGGTTTCCATGGCGCGGATGGCAACCGCGATGCCATGGTTCTGGTCTTCGTTGTCGCCCTTC
>JALRCR010000045.1 GCA_023257255.1 Gammaproteobacteria bacterium
GTGCGGCACGCGGCAGTTGGAAGACGTGGTGCGCTGGCCGCCGGCGGTCAGCCCCGGCGGGGTGATGACCAGCGCGGCCGTCAATCGCGCGCTGGCGGCCATGCCGCAACAACAGCCCATGTACCAGATCACCGGCGCGACGCATGCCGCCGCCTGGTGCACGACCGATGGCGCGCTGGGTTTACTGCGCGAAGACGTGGGCCGGCACAACGCGCTCGACAAACTGATGGGCGCGATGGCGCGCGCGTCGCAGTCCACCGCCAACGGCGCGCTCTTGCTGACCTCTCGCGCCAGTTACGAGATGGTGCAGAAAGCCGCCTGGTGTGGTGTGACGATTATCGTCGCCGTTTCCGCGCCCACCGCGCTCGCCATCGCGATTGCCGAGCACGCGCAGATCACGCTGCTCGGCCTTGCCCGCGACGGTCGCTACGTCGCCTACACCCATCCTTCACGTATCAGCGATTACGCCGCGCCCAGCGAGTGAACCCATGAGCAACAGCACCGAACACCTTGTTGAAATGGCGAACGACATCGGCGCCTATTTCATCACCGACAAAAATCACGAGCGCGCCCGCGACGGCGTGCGCAATCACATCGAACGCTTCTGGGAACCGCGCATGCGCCGCAAGCTGGTCGAACACTGGCAGCGCGCCGACGGCGAGGGCTTGAGCCCGCTGGTGGCGGAAGCGGTGAAGGAACTGGCGGGGCGGATGGCGCTTAGTGGTGTCTAATCATGTCGTAGCAGACGAGGGCGTTGCCTCAGACCTCAGTGGAGGACATCAAGTCAGATCTGCTCGGTGAACTGGACGAATGGCTGGGATTCGATATTCCAGACGAGGGTAGCGAAGACTACGCGTATTCGCAGGAGCGGCTGCACGCCGTCAGCGCGATCGAGACTTTCGACGATGTGCTGGTGTATCTGGAGGCGTATTCAACACATCCTGCGCAAGCGCTTGATCGGTGGGATCTCGCATGAGGGTTCCCCGAGATTCCTGAATTCGGCCGGGCTGCTGTAGACAGCATCGCCCGGCGTTCAACATGGACGCTGATGAAAGCGTTAGGGCGGCGCGGCATTCGGGCTCACCATGTGGGCCGCGTATCACGCAGGATCGGATGGTCGTAGTCTCGGCCTGCGGCAGTCCCCTCCCGACTGAGCGCCGCCAGCGATCCTGCTTTCACGTGCCCATACTTTCGCATCAGGAGGATGCCGCCCTGTCTGACGAAGCCAAATCACATGCAGAGCAGGTCTGGGACTGGGTCGAGGAAAATCTCGAACGCTACCCGACGCCGAGGTGCGTCACGCTCTATGGGTTCGAGATCGACTGTGAAAAACTGCGTGGCGCATTCAACGTGATGCTCGACGAGCAAGCGTTTCCTCACCGTCTCAACTTCGACCTAGGCGTATGCGGCAGGGTGGGTTTCCAGCTGCCGATGTTTGTCTCGCCGCTGGGTGCGCCGGCCAGCTGTGCGGCCGTCGAATTGACGGACCCCACCGATAGCGCAATCAGCAAAGCCCTGCTCACTACCATTCCCAAAGTGCTGGGTCTTGGCCTTAATCGAAAAACGGGTCGCGGGATCGACTGGCGCACCCCCATTCTTGAGCGGGCGGTCGATGCCGAAGCCTTTCTGCAGGCGCGGGCGAAAGCCTCGGTGCCGGGCTATTCGATCACCGTTGAAACCGGGGACGCTTGAACCGCGCCGGCTGAGCAAGGCATCTTGATGCCGCCCTGACGTACCCCGCGACCAGCATCGTCAAGCGGCGAGAGAGTCCCGACGGCCGATTGCATCTTGCGGCTCGTGCAATCAGACGCCCAACGCCAGAGCCACGGAGCTTGCCTGATGAATTCGTCCTCCTGTTCTGTGCTGCGCCTGCTGGGCGCTATGGCGGTCATCCATCTCGCATCGCCGGCGCTCGCCGCGTCGCCCGAGGCCTGGGCCGCGCACAAGGCCGAAGTGGTCAGCAAATGCAGCGCGGCCAGCGACCTCAAGGGCGGCACGCTGGTGGGCGCGCTGGTGGAGTACGACGACAGCGTCGGCTTCACCGCCGCGCTAATCGCCGGCACCTACCCGCAGCAGCACATGAAGCATCAGCCCGGCCGTAGCCTGTGTCTCTTCGACAAACGCGCTCGCACGGCGCATGTCTCGCCGGCGGACGATTTGAAATAGACGGACGCGACGGCGTGATGGCCAATGGCGCCCTTTTGAGAAGGCGACACGCATGAACCCACCTGCCAACCCGAGGACCCTCCGCGCATGATGATCAGAATCTTCCGGGTCGACGTGCCTGCCGCGCTGCACGCCGAATTCGAAGCGAAATTCTTGAGCATTTCCGTCCCGCACGTGCAGGCGGCGCCCGGCATGGTCTCCGTATCGGTAGGCCGCCCGACGCGCTGGGCGCCGAACGAATTCGTGATGATTTCAGTCTGGCAGGACGAGGCGGCGCTCCGCGCATTTGCCGGCGAACACTGGAATCAGGCAGTGATCCCGGCGGGCATGGAGAAATTTGTGTCTGCCTGCTGGGTGCATCATTACGAGCAATTCGGCTGAGCGCAGGTGGCGTGCCACCAGGAAAGCGCTGTCGATAGGGGAGGACCCACGGATGAGTATCGGCCTCACGGCGTCATGGCCAGTTAACTGGTTTCGCGAGGACGCGCTGATTAACGTCGGCGCGAGCGAGCTGCGTGGCGAAAACCTGAACACCAAGGTCCGCGCGCAGGTGCCCCGGCAGCGCGTGCACCCGCGCTCGCTGGTGAATCGATTCAACGACCTGCAGGGAGAGTTCGTGACGCTCTGCCGGCAACTTTTCGCGCGAGGCTGGACGCGCCACCACGTCATCGTCTGTCTGACGGGACTGGATGAAGGCGGCCATACGGAGATCGAAATCCGCGCGGTGCGCGAAGCGGCGATGGGCGCAGGGCTGCGCAAAATCTGGCTGGTCAGCGGACCGCTGGTGGCGACCGAGGCTAGACAGATTTTCAGTTCGGGCAAGCCGCCGTCCGGTGTACTCCCATGACCCACTAGAAGGTAAACGGGCGTAGATGACAGGCGAACCGTCGCGACCACGCAACGCCTGCAACCGGCGATCTGGTCTATCGCGGGCCGAGTCGCTGATTCAGCCGGCGGAGGATCCCTGTCGCACAAGCGCTGGTAGAAGCCGCCTCACCTGTGGGAGCTGCGCGTGCGCCGCGACGTAATCGCCAAACGAAAATCTTGGCCGCCGGCACGGGCGGTATACGTGTGAACGACAACTCGCCCCGCCAAGTACCCTTAAAAAAACCCCGGGTGCAAACGTGGCAGCGACGCGCGCTTGCTGCGGTTAATTTTCTAGCAAGCAAAGCAGCGCGCTTGCGCCGTGGCGCATACCGACCGCCGTCGCTATTGCGGTTCCTCCGGCAGCGCCTGCCACGCCGCCAGCGTCAGGCTGCGGCCGGGATAGGCCACCGCCTGAAACGGCCACTGCGTGGCGATCCACGCGCGCGTCGCCGCGTAGAGCCGGTCTTCCAGCCCGCCCGCGAGTTCACGCTGCCGCGCCCACAGGTACACCTCGGCGTCGTGGCCGCGTTTGGTGGACGGGAGGATGTACACGCAGCCCAGCACCTCGGTCTCGGCGAGATCGACCATCGTGTAAGCAAACGAACGCCGGGTCTGAAACTCTTTCTGATGCCAGCCCACATCAATCAGATTCTGCGTCAGGGTAAGGCCCGCGGGCCACTCGCCGCCCCACACCGTCTGGCAGTGCGCGACGCTCGACATCACCGCGTCATAGTCCTTCACCACATCGTGCACGGTCAGCATGCGGAGCCGGAACTCGGCGGTTTCAAGGGTTTCCGGAATGGCAAAGTCGTGCGGAACAAATCGGCTTGTGAGCATGGTGGGTCAAGGCTGGTAAGGGTGTTTGATGATGCGCGAGCCCGGGCGTGAAGTCTTCAGCGGTCGATCCCGCCGGGCCCCGTGCTAAGACCAGGACCGAGGTGAAAATCTGATTTGCGACAGCACGAACCAGCCCACCGCACAGACCGCAAGCCAAAACAGCAGACCGACCAGCGCGACCAGAAAACTGTCCGGGTCAGGATCCGGTGCGCCGGCGGGTGTAAAGAGCTTGACCAGAAAATAGCCCGGAACCCGAAGCAGGATGTCGACCACGAGCTGGTCAAAAAACCACATGAATACGCGCCATAGCACGCGCCATAGACCGTCGGTGGGATCATCAATCGCCATGGGGGCTCATCTTGCCGCCAAGGCACAGGCCACGGCTACCGGGAGGCGACGCTCGACCGTCAACCTCAGCTTGCGAAGGCTCGCCTCCTGAGCCCGCCTTCCGCTTTCATGAACGTGCGCGTCGACCTTCACCGCGCCGACCGCCACCCCGCCGCCACCAAGGAGCCTCGCGCGCATGCCCCTCTCCTCCGAACTCGATGTCCTGCTTGCCACCGCCCGCGAGATCTCGCGCGCCCGGCAAGATGCCCACCACCAGATCGGGCAGCTGGAAGACGCCCTCACACAGGCGCGGGAAGGCTTGAAGCACACCAACGCGCTGGCGGTGCAGATCACGCGCCGGCTGCGCGACCTCGGTCGGCGCCAGGGCCTGCTGCCGCCGGCGGTGCGCGCGGGCACGCTCGAACTGGCGCAGCTGGCGGCACTCACATCCCAGGGGCTGGCGGCCAAGACTGGGCACGCGCGCGCATCGAATGTGGTGCCGCTGCGTGCAAACATGCCGGCAGCAGCAGCCGACCCTGTTCAAACAGGCCGCCCGCTGCCCGCCGCACTGCGCGAGGTGCTGGCGACGATCGATGCGCGTGAAGCGCGCGTCTTGCGCCTGTGCTTCGGTATCGCCCGCCATGAGGACGAAGCGCCCGACGCGCGCGGCCCGCAGTCGCTGATGCAGGCGGCGAAACTGATGGGCCTGCGTCCACAGGATGTCGTTCGGCATTTTGAGCGCGCGCTGGCCAAGCTGCGCCATCCCTCGCGCGCGGATCTGCTGCGGCCGTATCTGGAGGACGGGGAGGTGCGGCGGGCGGCGACCCGCGAAGCGGCGCTGCTGCGCGCAGTGTTCCCGACGCGGCAATATCGCGAGTAGCCCGCCACCCCAAAACCAGCGGAGGACCGAATGCCGCGTCTCGTCATTTACGCCACCGCCGCGATGCTGCTGCTGGGTGCCGCGCCCATGCCCTATGGCTACTACACGCTGCTTCGGCTGGTCGGCTGTATCGTTTTTGCGGTCGCCGCGGTCGCGGCCCTGGCGCGCCGCTATGCCACGCTGCCCTGGGTGTACGGGCTGATGGCGCTGGTCTTCAATCCGGTGTTCAAACTCCATTTTTCGAAAGAGCTTTGGGCGCTGATCGACGTCGCCGCGGCGGTGCTGCTGTTCGTCACCGCTAAATCAGTCGCCAGCCGGCGCTGAATGCGCGGCGCCCTACAGCGCGCCGCTCACCAGTTGACCATCGATCAGCGTGGCATCGACGTGAATGTCTTTGATCATCGCCTCATCGCAGCGCGAGGGATCTTCGTTCAGCACCAGCAAGTCAGCCCGCTTGCCGGGTTCCAGCGAGCCAAACTCGTGCTCCATCTTGAGCGCCCACGCGCCGTTCCAGGTAAAGCAGCGAATCGCCTCTTCGCGGGTGATGCGCTGTGCGGGCCCAATCACCGCTCCGGTCAGGCCGGCCTGACGCGCCAGAGACTGCCACAGCGTGAAGAACGCATCGTGCGGACCCCAGTCGGTGCTTTGTGAAATCGGCACGCCGCCATCCAGCCAGTCGCGCAGCGGGATGGCCTCGTCGACATAGGACGCGCCCAGCCGCTGGCGATACACCTCTTCACCTTTGCCCCACACGAAGTTGGTGCTGGTGGTAGGGGCCACGCCCAGGCGCTTGCACTCGGCAATCTGCGCGCGCGTCGGGAACTCGCAGTGCTCCAGCACATAGCGCTTGTCACGAATGGGCGTCACGCGGTCGATTTCATCAAACGCCTTCAGCGCAAGCCCGATGGAACCACGCCCGGCGCCCTCGGCATGGATGCGGAAGTTCATGCGCGCGGCGAGCTGCAGAATGGCGCGGTAGTGGTCCCAGGGAATGAGCGGGCCGGGGTTCACCGTCTCGCCGAACGGACCGGGATAAGGCGCGTCGTGACAGGCGGCGCCGTGCCAGTAGGGGCCGTCCAGCCCCACGCTGACGCCAACCACTTTCAAGCGAGAGTCACCAAAGCCGCCGTTGGCGGCAAAGCGGAGCGTTTTCAGGAAACGCTCGATCTCCGCCAGCGACTGCCGTCCGTCGATCTCGAAGGTGTAGTAGATGCGGGTCGGCAGCTTGCCCGCGTTGAGCAACTCGGCGTAGGCGCGCAGTTCTTCCGGATCGGTGAGATGCGCTTCGAGCAAGGTGGTGGTCCCCCGGGCCGCGAACTGCGGCGCGAGCAGCGCGATGCCGTCGCGCACGTTTTCGTACGTCACCGCAGGCGCCGCGCGTTCGACGAGTTGATACAGCGGGTCGGCGTTGTAGATGGGCTGCATGGCGCCCGCTAGCACGCCGGTCAGTTGTCCGGCGGCATCCCGTTCAACGCGAGAATGCGGCGAGACGGCCGTGCTCGCGGTGATGCCGGCGGCGCGCAGCGCAGCGCTGTTCAGCACCGCAAAATTCGGCACGCGATTCGTCGGGGCCTGGATGTACACCGGATTGTGCGGCGCGATGGCGTCGAGTTCCGCCAGCGTGGGTATCACCCCGGCCGCGCGCAGCGCCTCGGCGTTGAGGAAGTACGGCGGATCGCCAATCGGCATCGCCACCACCCACTCGCCGGGTTTGACCTGCGCCAGCCGGGCGCGCAGGCGCTCGAGAATCGCCGTCCGCGTTGTCGCCCCGGTCAGCGAGACTTTCAGTTCGTCCAGCCCGAACAGGGCCACGTGCCCGTGGGTGTCGACGAAGCCCGGCATCAGGGTGCGCCCTGCGAGATCGATTTCCCGCGTACCGGCAGGGCATCGCGCGCGCAGCTCCGCGCCGCTGCCCACCGCCACGATCCGCTCGCCCGTCATCAGCAGCGCTTTCGCCCGGCTAAACGCCGGGTCAACCGTCAACACATTGCCATTAAGGAACAGGGTGCTTTGACTCATCAAGCTACTCCGCTGCGGGGCGGGCCCGCGTGCTGTCGATAGGGGGCCAGTGCCAGCCTGATTATGGTGAGCCAGTCAATTCAAGACCAGTCCAGGCGTCCGTCTTTTTGCGCTTGAACTGGACGCGCTACAGGACATAGGCTGGCGCCACGCCCAGAAGCTTCACGCGAGGCATGCATGTCGTCCGAAGTGATCGCAGGCAAGGCCACGCCGCGCGGCAAGTATCCGCATTTCAAACGTGCTGGAGACTATGTGTATGTCTCCGGCGCAAGCTCGCGCCGTCCGGACAACAGCTTCGTCGGCGGCGAAGTCGACGCCCTGGGCAATATGCGTTTCGACGTCGCGGCGCAGACCCGCGCGGTGCTTTCCAATATCGCCGACATCCTCGCGCGCGCCGGCGGCAGCCTGAAGGACGTCGTGGACCTCACCAGCTTTCTCGTCGACATGGCCGACTTTCCGGCCTACAACGCCGCCTATGCAGAATTCTTCGACAGCGATGGCCCTGCCCGCACGACGGTAGCGGTACACCAGCTGCCCCATCCCCTGATCCGCATCGAAATCAAATGCACGGCCTACGTACCGGAGGTCAGATGAAGAAGGGTGAAATCATCGCGGGCTTTCTCGCGCCGCATCCGCCGCATCTTGTTTACGGCGAAAATCCGCCACAGAACGAGCCGCGCTCGCGCGGCGGCTGGGAGCAGTTGCGCTGGGCTTATGAACGCGCGCGGCGCAGTCTGGAGCGGCTGAAACCCGATGTGCTGCTGGTCCACTCGCCACACTGGACGACGCAGGTCGGCCATCATTTTCTCGGCGTGCCGCGCTTGAGCGGCAAATCGGTCGACCCGATTTTTCCCAACCTTTTCCGCTACGACTTTGCGCTCGACGTCGACGTTGCGCTGGCGGAGGCCTGCTGCGAAGAAGCGCGCGCCGCAGGGCTGGTCGCGAAGATGATGCGTAACCCGAACTTCCGGGTGGACTATGGCACCATCACCACGCTGCACATGATGCGTCCGCAGTGGGACATCCCGGTGGTCGGCATCTCGGCCAACAACTCGCCCTACTACCTCGACATGGAACGCGGGCTCGAAGAGATGGCCATTCTGGGCGCAGCCACGCGGCGCGCCATCGAGCGCACTGGTCGCCGCGCCGTGCTGCTGGCCTCGAACACGCTCTGCCACTGGCACTTTCACGAAGAGCCGGCGATTCCCGAAGACATGTCGTGCGAGCATCCGCAGAACTACGAGGGCTATCTCTGGGATATGCGCATCATCGAGCTGCTGCGCCAGGGCAAGACGCAAGAAGTCTTCGCCCTCCTGCCGCAGTTCATTCAGGAAGCCTTTGCCGAAGTGAAGTCGGGCGCCTTCACCTGGATGTTCTCTGCCATGAGGTATCCCGAAATGCCCGGCGAGCTTCACGGCTACGGCACGGTGATCGGCACCGGCAACGCGGTGATGGAATGGGATCTGACATGCGCGGCCTAGTCGCGGGCAGACGCGCGGAGGTTTGCCCATGCCGCTAGTCGCTGCTTTTCTGGTGCCCGGCCAGCCGCTGCATTTTCTGCGGCCTGCGGAGCCTCCCTATTCGGCGCTGGTCGCTGGCCATGCGCAGGCCGCGCAGGCGCTGGCGGCAGCGCGGCCGGAGGTGCTGATCGTCTACTCCACGCAGTGGATCGCGGTGCTGGATGAACTCTGGCAACTGCGCCCGCACGTGCAGGGACTGCACGTCGATGAGAACTGGTACGAGTACGGCGATCTGCCCTTCTCCTTGCGGATCGATACCGAACTGACCGCCGCCTGCATCGCGGCCACGCCGGCCATCGGCGTGCGTTCGAAAGGCGTCGACTACGACGGCTTCCCGATCGATACCGGGACGATCGTCGCGACCGGCTTTCTCGACCCGACGGGCAGTTACCCACTGGTGCTCGCGGCCAACAACGTCTACCACGACTGGTCGCGTACCGCGGAACTGGGTGCGCTGGTCGCCGCGCAGGCGGAGGCTTTGGGCCGGCGCTACGCCGTACTAGGCGTGGGCGGGCTGTCCGGCGGCGCGTATCGGCATGAGCTCGCACTGCGCGACGATGCGCTGTCCTCCGCCGGCCACGATGAATTGAACCGGCGTTTCCTGCGCACGCTCGAGGCAGGCGACGCGGCGGCCCTTGCGGCCGCCTGTCCGGACTACGCGGCAGGCGCGCGGGCGGACATGGGCATGAAGCATCTCGCCTTTGTGCTGGGCGCGCTGGGCAGCGGCTATCGTGGCGGTCGCACGCTGGGCTACGGCCCGCACTACGGCTGCGGCGCCGCCGTGTTCCAGTTCAACTGCTGAGGTAGGCGCATGGCAATCGCCGAATACGACACGCTGGATGCGATGGGGCTTGCTGCCCTCATTCGCGCGCGGGAGTTGAGTCCGCGCGAGGTGATGGAGGAAGCGATTCGCCGCGCAGAGCTGGTAAATCCCGCGCTTAACTTCATTGCGCATCGCGCTTACGACGAGGCGCTGGCTGCCGCCAGCAATCCGGACCTGCCCGACGGCCCGCTGCGCGGCGTGCCCTGGCTGGTCAAGGAACTTGCGACCTCATGGGCCGGTCAGCCGTGGACCAACGGCCTGCCCTACATGAAAGACGTGAAGGGGCCGTTTGATTCCCTCACCCTGCAACGTCTGAAGGCGGCCGGCATCGTACCGTTTGCCAAAAGCACCAGCCCGGAAAACGGCTGGATGCTCGCGACTGAATCAACGATGTTCGGCATCACGCGCAGTCCCTGGGATCCGGCGCGTACGCCCGGCGGTTCCAGCGGCGGATCGGCCGCCGCCGTGGCGGCCCGCGTGTTGCCCGTCGCCGAAGCCTCCGACGGCGGCGGCTCGATCCGCGCCCCTGCCGCCAACTGCGGGCTGGTGGGCCTGAAGCCCGCGCGGGGCCGTATCTGTCTCGCGCCGGCGATCGCGGATTTCTGGTACGGCGGCGCGACGATTCTTGGCGTCTCGCGCAGCGTGCGCGACACCGCGCTGTTGCTCGACGTGACCCACAGCCACCTGCCCGGCGACCCGTATCAAATCGCCCCGCCGGCGCGGCCCTACTTGCAAGAGGTGGGCGCGGATCCGGGTCGCTTGCGGATCGCGATGGTGCTGGACACACCGGACGGCGGCACGCCGCTCGACCACCAGATCCGCGACGCCGTGCACGCCACCGGCATGCTGCTGGAATCACTGGGACATCACGTCGAACTGCAGCCCGTGCCCTACGACTACTGGCCGCTGATGCGGGCCTACACCCACATCGTGGCGACCCAGACGGCGGCGTTCTTCGACGCTATTGCGCCGCTGGTCGGGCGCGCCGCCACAGCAGCTGACATGGCGCCGTTCTACTGGAGCCTGTGCCAGCACGGGCGCAGCTTCTCGGGCGTCGACCACTCGAATCATGTGGAGCAGGTACGGATGATGAGCCGCGAGTGCCTGACGCGCATGGCGGCCTTCGATATGTGGCTGATGCCCACGGTGCCGATGCTGCCGCGCACGCACGGTTACTACGACATGACGCTCGCCTGCGAGGCCTACAACGATGGCCTGATGGCGCCCGACTGCTGTTACACGCTGCCCTTCAATGCGATGGGTTCGCCCGCGATTTCGCTGCCGCTCGCGATGTCTGCGGAAGGGCTGCCGATCGGTGTACAACTCGTCGGGCGCGATTGCGATGAGGCGGGGCTGCTGCGGGTGGCGGCGCAACTCGAGACCGCCTCGCCGTGGGCAGCGCGGCGCCCGCCGACGTTTGCCGGCTAGGGTGAGCAGCTTAGGGCGAGACGCAAGCGTCGGCTGGTCGTCATGATGTCCCAAGTCCGTGGCGCCGACGCCATCAGCGCGGCCGCCCTTGCTACGCACTCGTGATCATCAAACTCGCCACGTTCCTGTTGCCGATCCTCTACGCGCTCGTGCTGTGGCGCTTTTCGATCTGGCGCCTCCGCCGCGAACTCGACGAGCGCTCGGTACCGCTCCGCGAGCCGCGGCTTGAATCCGTGATCGGGCAGATGGCCAACACCTTGGCGCTGCCCGAGATTCCGGTGAATCTCTACGAGGTGGCGGAGGTCAACGGCCTCGCGGCGCCCGACGGCCGGATTTTTCTCACGCGCGGCATGATTGAAGCGTTCCGCGCAGATCAGATCTCGGCGGCAGAAATCGCCAGCGTGATCGCCCATGAACTGGGCCATGTCGCGCTGGGTCATACGCGGCGGCGGATGATCGACTTCACCGGACACAGCGTGATACGCCTCGCCTTGGCTTCCGTGCTGGGGCGCATCCTGCCGGGTGTTGGCGCGCATCTCGCCGGCTTCCTGAGCTCGCTGCTGGCCGCGCGGCTCTCGCGACGGGACGAATACGCGGCCGATGCGTGGGCGACGGCCTTGCTGATCAAGGCCGGCATCGGCGCCGACGGACAGAAATCGCTGCTGGCCAAGCTGGAGCAGCCCGCGGCGAACCGCGCGGGGCCGGCGGCCTGGCTGATGAGCCATCCGCGCGCGGGCGAGCGGATCGCGGCGATCGAAGCCAATGAGCGGCGCTGGCGCCCGGGCGAACCCACGGCGCCGACGGTCTGAGCCAGCCTTGACGCAGACGGAGCCTGTCGGGCTGGCCACCATCAGCAGGCAGAGATGCCCGGCTGAGCGACTGCACTCGCGGTTTCCCGGGCAGGCCGACAGGGCTTGCCAGACGCGCAATGCGGCCCGCTAACTCGCCCTGACTTGAGCCGAGGTGCTTGGCGGCCCAGCCTCCTCTGCGGCATGCTTTCGCCGTGCTGGTCCGACACCCCGCCCCCGGGGCTCGTCCGGTTCTACCTGCTGACCATCAGGGGGCGCGGCGTCATCTTCGGCAAGGAGGTGATCCGATGCGACCTTGGTCAGGTTTCTGGATCTCGCTGGGCGCGTGGCTGCTTGCCTGCGCGGCGCACGCGGCGCCCTGCGTGACGCCCGGCGCATCCTGCGCCGAGTGGCTAAGCCTGATCAAAGGCTCGGCCCGCATTCTCGTCTTCCGCACCCACCCGCTGCATGAACGCCAGACCGACATCACCCGCGCGCTGGTGGTGGTGCACGGCGCGCAGCGGGATGCAGATCGCTATTTCGAGCACGCGCTCGCGAGCGCCAGTCAGGCAGGCGCGCTCGACTCCTCGCTGGTCGTTGCGGTGCGCTTTGCGTCGAACAACGGCGAGAACTGCGAGGACCGGCTGACCGCAGACGAACTCAACTGGCAATGCGGCGGGCCCGGGCGCTGGACGGCGGGCGGCGCGGCCAGCAACAACGCGCGCGTCACCTCCTTCGACGTGGTGGATCAAATCCTGCGCCAGCTCGCCCGCAAAGAAACCTTCCCGCAGCTCAAGGGCATCGTCGTCGCGGGGCACTCGGCGGGTGGCCAGTTCGTGGCGCGCTACGCAATGGCCAATCGGGTGCACGACGCGCTGGGCGTGGGCGTGCGCTACGTGGTGGCGAATCCCTCGTCCTATGCCTACCTCGACCCCGCCCGGCCCCTGCCGGTGGGCACGATACCCTCGCGCCGGCTGGCAACGACCACACCTTTCACGCCCTTTGCCGAAGTCGACCGTTGCGCCAGCTATGACCGCTGGCCCTACGGTCTGCACCATCGGGTGGGCTACACCCGCCGGCTTGCGGTGCACGAACTGACCCGCCAGCTGACGTCCCGGCCCACCACCTATCTGCTCGGCGGGCAGGACGTTTTGCCGCAGGCGGGTTTCGACGCCTCCTGTCCGGCGATGGCGCAGGGGCCTAGCCGTCTCGCGCGCGGGCTGGCGTTTGCGCGCTACGTGAACGAGCAGTACGGCGCCAATCATCAGGCCGTGGTGGTGCCGGCCTGCGGCCACGATGGGCGGTGCATGTTTGCCAACGCGGCGGCGCGGGAGCTGCTGTTTCCGACGACCGCCGCGCTGGCGGTACACACGCCGCGCTTCGACTAAGCGGCCGCGTCGCCGGTTTCATGCGCAAGCCCAAGCGCGCGCCCGGCCTTCTCGACTACCATCCCGCGCCACGGGCCGCCCCGCGCGCGGGCCGGCGCCCCACATCCGGAGACCGCAGCCATGAACCAGCCCCTCGACATCGACCGCATGCACCAGCCCGACGCCACCGGCTTCGGCGGCTACCGCCTGCTTGAACCGCGTCAGAAGTACAACCTCGCGTTCTGCACCGAAGAAGAAATTGAAATCGCCGAACACTTTCGCGGTTTCGTCGAACGCGAGCTGATGCCCTATCGGCACGACCTGGAAGGCGGCTGGCACCGCGACGCCAAGCTCGCCAAGGACACCATCCACCGGCTGTACGCGAAGCTGGTCGATTTCGGCGTCACCAAGGCGATTCTGCCTACCAAATTCGGCGGGCTCGGCTACCGGCCGATCGTGCGCCAGATGATCAACGAGGAACTCTCGCGCGCCGACATCGGGCTCGCGACCAAGGTGGGCAAGCTGCACTGGGCGATCTCGGTGATGCTCGCCGCCGGGCGTGAGGATCTGATCGAAGAATTCGCGCCGCGCATTGCCGGCGACGAAGCCTGGACCGCCTGCTTCGCGATCACCGAGCCGGCCGGCGGCGCCAATGTGGAAGATCCCGCGCTGGAATACCGCACCATGAACGTGATGGCGCGCGAGGACGGCGACCACTACGTCATCAACGGCCACAAGCTGTGGCCGGGCCCCTCGGGCAAGCCCGAGAACTTCCAGAGCCAGTGGCTGAAAGGACATCTGGGCTACTGGGTGTGCGCGATTACCGATCGCGCCGGCGGCGACGACAACGTCGGCATCTTCTACGTGCCGGCCGATGCCGAAGGCCTCGATTTCTCGCAGCCCTATCAGAAGATGGGCTTCAGCTACACCGAGTCCAACACCGACATCTGGTTTCGCGATGTGCGCATTCCAAAGCGCTACCGCATCGACACCCAGCGCGGGCAGGGCTCGAAGCTCATCAAGGGCTATGTGATTGGTCTCGGCCGGCTCGCCGGCGCGGCGCGCCTCACGGGGCTGTCGGAGGCGGTGCTCGAAATCGTCATGAACTGGACGCAGAACCGCCTCATCGCCGGCAAGCCGATGCGCGAGCGTTCGCTGTTTGCCGCGACGATCGGCGAGATGTACCGCGCGATTGATATTTCTCGTCAGTACTACATGAGCCTGACGGCGCAGGTGATGCGGCCCGAGGTCTACGGCTATCCCTGGGAAGCGCACATGAAGGCCAAGTTCTCCGCCGCGCGGTCCTTCGCCGGCGACGCGGCCGAGCTCGTCACCAACAAGGGCATGCAGCTGATGGGCTCGGCCGGCTACGCCTACGAAAGCCACCTCGAGAAATACATGCGCGACTACAAGATTGTGCAGCTGTGGCTGGGCGGCGCCGAGCGCGACCGGCTGGACATCGCGCAGGGTTTGTACGGGCCGTTCAAATGGGCGGGCGATGCCTGAGTCGGGACGCTGACGCTGGATGATTTCCGCGCGCCGCCGCGCAATACTTAAGCCGGCGCAATCAATTAAAGGAGGTGATCCAATGTCTAGTGGGATTGAGATGACATCGACGCAGTCTTTGGGTCGTACTCGGTTCGAGGCAGGCCTGACCTGAGCGAACCGCCGACCCGCCTCGTGCGGGTCGCGTCCGGGACTCGGCGATGCCGAAGTCTCACGGAAGGCCGCAGCAATGCGGCCTTCTTTTTTTGCCTGCCCTCAGACCGTCAGCACCGTCGAGCCGGTGGTCTTGCGCGCTTCCAGATCCCGATGCGCCTGCGCGGCGTCGGCCAGCGCGTAGGTCTGGTTGACCGCAATCTTCACCACGCCTTTGCCCACCACGTCGAACAGCTCGTTGGCGGTGGTCACCAAATCTTCGCGCTTCGCCGTGTAGCTGAAGAGCGTCGGGCGGGTGATGAAGAGCGAGCCCTTGGCGGCCAGCGTGCCCAGCTCAAACGGCGGCACCGGGCCGGACGCCTGACCAAACAGCACCATCATGCCGAGCGGGGCCAGGCAGTCGAGCGACTTGGCAAAGGTATCCACGCCGACCGAGTCGTAGACCACCGGCACTTTCTCGCCGTTGGTGATCTCGAGCACGCGGGCCTGAAAATCTTCGCGGGTGTAGATAATCGGGTGGTCGCAGCCGTTGGCGCGGGCAAGCGCCGCTTTCTCCTCAGAGCTCACGGTGCCGATCACGGTCGCGCCAAGATGTTTCGCCCACTGGCAGAGCATCAGCCCCACGCCACCGGCCGCCGCATGGACCAGGATGGTCTCGCCGGCCTGCACCTTGTAGGTCCGACGGACCAGATACTGCGTGGTCATGCCTTGCAGCATCATCGCGGCGGCCTGCTGGTCGCTGATCCCGTCCGGCACTTTCACCAGCCGATCGGCCGGCATCAGGCGCGCTTCGGCGTAGGCGCCGATTGGCGCGCTGGCATAGGCCACGCGGTCGCCCACTTTAAGCGTGGCGACGCCTTCGCCCGTCGCTTCCACCACGCCGGCGCCTTCAAGACCGGGCGTGAAGGGCAGGGTCGGCGCGGCGTACAGCCCGGTGCGGAAGTACACGTCGATGTAGTTAAGGCCCACCGCCGTCTGGCGCAGGCGCACTTCGCCGGGACCGGGCGCAGGCACGTCGAGCGCCTCCCAGCGCAGGACATCGGGGCCGCCGTTTTGATGAATACGAATTGCATGGGTCATCGTGGTCTTCCTCAGGCTTCAGCGTGAAAAGAATCAGGGGTGCTCAGGCGCACGGGGTCGCCCACCGTCAGCGGTCCGCCCACCAGCACGCGGGCGGTCATGCCGCCGTGGCCGCGCATGGCGTTGTAGGCGCCGTGGCCCAGTTCGCGTTCCATTTTTGAACAGGGGTCGCAGGGGCCGGTCAGTTCAAGTATCACCGACTCGCCAATGTGCAGCTGGACGCACAGATCGCGCAGCGGCGAACGGCCGGCGATGAGGTTAATCCCGCCTATCACCAGATTGCGACGAAGGATGCCGGGGTCCAGCCGTTCGCGGCCGGTCCAGGCGGCGATCAGCGGCAGATGCTCGGCCTGAATCAGCGTGATTTGCCGGCGCCCGCCGCTGCGGCCGGCGCGGCTGCTGCGGTCGCCGGCCAGTCCGCGCCCGGCCAGCGCCTCGACGCGCTCAACGGCCATCGCCGCCTCGCCCCGCGCCGGGCGCAGCAGGATGGCTTCAAGTCGTCCGCTGCCGGCAAAATTGCTCAGAAGGTCGCGCAGCATGCGGCCTTAGCCCCGCACGGCCGCGAGGTCGCCGGGCCGCCGCGCGAGCGGGGCCTTCAGTGGCGTTGAATTGAGGGCCATGGTGAGCTTCCGTGGGTGGATGAAGTGCCGGGCAGTCTACGCCAAGCCGGCCGCCGCGCAGTCGGGTTCGGCGACCTAGTCCGCCGCCGGCGCGCGATAGTCCTGCTCGCGCCCCACGACCCGCAGGCGGCTCGCGTCGCTGCGGCGAATGCTGGAGCGGAAGTAGCTTGGCGGCCCGTCGCTGCTGATGCGCGTGCTTAGCTCGAAGTTGGCCGAGGCCGTCGACAGTCCCAGCTCCGATAGCGGCCGACCGGCCAGCGCGGGGCTGTTGGCCAGCGCGCTGGGCGTCTGGAAGGGCTGGGCCGCGCGGGCTTTCACAATCAGATCCGCGGTGGCGCGGTCGATGCCCGGCGCGAGGCTCATCAGCACCGTTGCTGAGGCCGTATTGAGGTTAAGCGCGGCCCCGCCTTCCAGCACCACCACAAACGGGCGCAGGCGGGCATAAATCGCCGGCGTCACGCCGCGGACCAGCAGCAGTTCGCTGGGGTCGATGAACGGGCGGTTGGCGGCGCGGTAAGGCGGCTCGAGATTGGCGTAATAGGCGTCCTCGGCTCCGTCCGGGAAGCGCGTTTCGCTGTCTGCATCCAGCCAGTCGAGGACCGCCGGCACGATCGCCGGCTCGATCCCCAGCGTTTTTAGCAGCAGCACAAACCGGGCGATGGCAACTTGCTGCGGCGAGAGCGGCGGCAGGTCGCCGCCGGGCGCGGCCTTGACCGGCGGTCCCAGCGTCACGCCGGCGGCCGCCGCCACGGCGCGTAGCGCGTTAGCCGCAGGACCGCTGGCGCCCGGCAGTTGTCCCTCACCGTTGTCGGCCGCGACGGTCGCCGGGTCGAAGTTGAGGCTGGCGAGATTGAACCGCCCTTGCAGATCCACCAGCCGCGCCTCGGCTATGAGGCCGGCCTCTTCCGCGCGCAGGCGGCTGGTAGCCCAGGCTTCGTCGGCGCTGTCGTAGGCGGCCTGCCCGGCGTCGGCGGCGAGCAGCTTGATCGCCGCCATCTCGGTGGCGTTCACCAGCTGGCGGGCGTTCAGGCTGTCGCGCAAATGCGTGGCGGTGGCGATCGCAAGCTGCTGGCGCTTCACCAGCACCGTGGCGAGGCTCGCGATCAGCGCCGCAATCAGCAGCGCAGAGATCAGCGCCACGCCCTGCGCGTGTCGTCTGCCGCCGCCGCTCTGCAAGCCTGCGTGTCTCAAGGACTCGTCCACGTCTGACCGGCCAGGTGCCGGCCGGCGCAGTCTACGCCGGCTGGTCGAGCGCCGTTGCGGTGCCCCGGCGCGTGTAGTGATAAAAATCCGGCAGCCCGGCTTCCGGGTTGCGCTCGGTGTGTGCCAGCGCCCAGTCGCCGGCGTGTCTTTCGACCCAGTCGGCAAAGCGCCGATGACGCACGTGCGGCGCCGGCTCGCTGCCCGGTCCGGGATCGCGATTGGTGGAATAAATCACCACGTGCTGGCGCGAGAGCGCAAACAGATCCGCCATATAGGCCTCAAACACCTCGTCTTCCACCAGGTGATAGATCACGTCCAGCGACAGGCTGAGGTCATAGCGATCGCCGACTGCCCAGTGTTCGCGGGCGCTGGCGGCGTAGAAGCGCTTGCGCGCATCGTGGGCGAAGCTCGCCGCGCAGCGCGCCACCGCGGTGGGTGAAATATCGATGCCCACATAGTCCGGGTAGGCGATGCGCGCGAGCTGTGCGCCGTCGCCGCAGCCCAGCTCCAGCACCCGCTGCGCGCGGGTGCGGCCCAGCAGGTCGTTCAGAAAGCCGGCTTTGAAGGCTGCGCTGCTGCCGTAGGAGCCGCTCCCCGACGTGCGGCCTTGCGCGTAGCGCCGCTCCCAATAACGCCCGGACCCGCGGAAAAGTAAGGACCTTACAGTGCCCAGCAGGCGGCGCAGCACCCTAGACCCGTTCCCAGATCAGCTGCTGCACTTGCTTGAGGCCGTCGCGGCCGCGAATCGGTGGGGTCTTCAGCGTGAGCGTGGTGCCGTTCAGCTCGAAGTAGCGCAGCTGCTCGCTGCCCGGCCAGCTCGGCGCGTTGGCGCCGATGACGGTATGCGTGACGGTGCCCGCCGCGTGGTCAATCCGATAGGTGCCCCAGTAGCTGGTGTAGCTCAGGAAGGCCTGTTTGAACTCAGCCTCCGGCGTGTCTTCGGCGGCGCGGGCAGAGAAGCGCGGGCGGCCTTCGGCCATCAGCTGGGCCGACATATTGCCGGCGTCGTCGTACATGATTTGCCCGAGGACTTTCTCGCCCAGCGGGGAGGGCACGCGGGTGCCGGCATCGGTCAGGGCGAAGGCGTCACGCAGACGCCAGGTGCCAACAAAGGGATTGGGAGTGCTCATGGATTTCCAGTCGTTCAGATATCAAAAGCAAGCGCGCTGGGTTCGCCGGCGCGGACTTTGGCCAGATGCTCCGCCGCGTTGACCATGCTGGCCAGCGGCTGGCCGGCCCGCAGGCGCTCGATGATTTTGGCTTCGCGCGCGGCGATGGCCTCCGCTGCCGGCAGCGCCGCCAGCACGGCGGCCGGCGAGGCGACCAGCAGGCCGTCGTCGTCGCCAAACAGCACGTCGCCCGGGCGCACGATGACCCCGGCGCAGCTCACCGGCACCTGCGTCTCAAACAGGCGCTTCAAGGTGCCGGCCTGCGGGCTGGTGCCGCAGGCGTACACCGGCATGTCCAGCGTGCGGATGGTGGCGGTATCGCGCACCAGGCCGTCGACCACGATGCCGGCCAGGCCCTGGCGCGCGGCTTCCAGCGAAAACAGCTCACCCACCACCGCGCGCCGGCTGCCCTGGGTGTCGACCACCAGCACATCGCCCGGCGCGGCCTCGGTCAGCGCCGCGATGACGGTAAGGAAGTCCTCGCAGAGCCGCAGCGTGAAGGCCCGGCCGATCAGCTTGAGCCCGGTGCGGACCGGGCGCAGCGCGGGGCCGCAGGCGGGAATGGATTTATCCGCATCGGCCAGATGGGTACTGTCGATGCGGGCGAGGCGCGCGAACAGCGCGGGGTAGTCAACGGCTTGTGTCATGCCCGGATGATGCGCCAATTCGCCGCCCGGCTGAAGCCGGGCGCCGCCTAAGCGGGCTCGGCCAGCCAGTCCCGCGGCTTCAGATAGCGCTCGTACAGCGCGGCCTCCGGGGTGCCGGGCTCGGGCTGCCAGTTGTAGCGCCAGCGCACGTTGGGCGGCAGCGACATGAGGATGGATTCCGTGCGCCCGCCGGTTTGCAGGCCAAACAGCGTGCCCCGGTCGTAGACCAGATTGAACTCCACATAGCGCCCGCGGCGGTAGAGCTGGAAGTCGCGCTCGCGCTCGCCGAAGGCTAGCCCGCGCCGCCGCTCCACGATGGGCACATAGGCCGGCAGGTAGCTGTCGCCCACGCTGCGCATGAAGGCAAAGGACTGCTCGAAACCCCACTCGTTAAGGTCGTCGAAAAAGAGCCCGCCAATGCCCCGCTGCTCGTTGCGATGGCGCAGGAAAAAGTACTCGTCGCACCAGCGTTTGTACTCCGGATAAACCGCCTCGCCGAAAGGCGCGCAGGCCGCGGCCGCGGTTTGATGCCAGTGCCGGGCGTCTTCGTCGAAGCCGTAGTAGGGCGTGAGGTCAAAGCCGCCGCCAAACCACCATACGGGCGGCGCATCCGGGCGGCTGGCGAGAAAAAATCGCACGTTGGCGTGCGAGGTCGGCACGTAGGGATTCTGCGGGTGGATGACCAGCGACACGCCCATCGCGCGGAAGCTGCAGCCCTCAAGCTCCGGGCGCTTGGCGGTCGCCGCCGGCGGCAGTCGATGCCCCGTTACGTCAGAAAAATTGACCCCGGCCTGCTCGAACAATTCGCCGCCGGCCAACACGCGCGAGCGGCCGCCGCCGCCTTCGGCCCGCACCCAGCTGTCTTCCTGAAAAGTCTGGCCGTCGAGTGCGCCCAGCGTGCTGCTGATGCGCGCCTGCAGGTCCAGCAGGTAGGTTTTGACGGCCTCGAGTGCCGCAGCTTCGTCCATCATGCGTCTGTCTCCGGTCATGGGCTGCGAGGGA
>JALRCR010000460.1 GCA_023257255.1 Gammaproteobacteria bacterium
GACTACTTTCTTTATGAAACAGTAAATCAATGAAGAGAAGACAAGAGTCGGCAGGATTCAGGGGTGGAAACGGTAACCCCGCGCCTGATGGGTCTGCCAGCGGCCATCACCGCAGAGCTCCAGCACCTGCTGGTGATAGGCCAGGATGGTCGAGCGATGCCCGACGCTGATCAGGGTCGTGTCGCCATCGGCCAGCTGCTGGTAGAGCCTGCGCTCGTTGGCGAGGTCGAGCGCGCTGGTGGCCTCGTCGAGGATGGCGTAGCGTGGCCGTGTCAGCAGCAGGCGGGCAAAGGCCAGCCGCTGCTGCTCGCCCATGGACAGCGTCTTTTCCCAGTCGAGCTCGGCGTCTAGACCACCGCAGCGTTCAGCCAGGTCGGGCAGGTTGACGCGCTCGAGCAGTTCCAGCAACTGCCGGTCGCTGACCTGGCGCTCGCGCTGCGGGTAGAGCAGCTGGCTGCGCAGCGAACCCAGCAGCATGTAGGGCTGCTGCGGCAGGAACAGGATCTCGTCCGGGTGCGGGCGCAGGATCTTGCCGCTGCCGGTGTCCCACAGGCCGACGATGGCGCGCAGCAGCGAACTCTTGCCGCAACCGCTGGCCCCGACGAC
>JALRCR010000461.1 GCA_023257255.1 Gammaproteobacteria bacterium
GCTCAAAACCTACGCCTGAACCGCCGCCGCCGCCGCCGTTCGCACTATTGAGAAAACCGCTCGCAGTTCCGTTTCGCCCATTCGAAATGGTAGACGTCGAACCCGCGCCGCCTGCGCCGACTTTGACCGTGTATGTGGTCTTGCCGATAATGCCTGAACCTGTGACGAACCCACCAGCACCGCCGCCGCCGCCAGCGCCGCCAGAAGCTGCGGTTGCTGTTGCAGAGCGTGAACCCGAACCGCCGCCGCCACCACCGCCACCTCGATTGTTGGTGCCAGCACCACCGTTATCTGTATTGATTACACTGCCACCACCGCCGCCACCACCAGCAGCATATGTAATCGGTTTTGTGTCAGCATTTCCATTTCGAGCAGCACCACCAGCACCACCGCCGCCTCCACCGCCAGCAATAGTACCATTGTTCACCATTGTTAGAGCAACAGAAGTGAACAAACCAGCACCACCAGCGCCACCAGCACTACCTGTGTAAGCTGTTCCAGCACCACCAGCACCGCCCATTCCAACAATATACCCGTTGTTTGTTATTTTTAAACCGTTGGGAAAAGAACCTGAGACTCTTAATCCAGCTATTGAAGTAGAATC
>JALRCR010000462.1 GCA_023257255.1 Gammaproteobacteria bacterium
GGCCTCAAGTTTGGAGTAATCGAGCACGTCCGAGATGACGCTCATCAGGACCTGACTGGATTTCTCGAGGGTGGAGAGCGTGCGCTCGACGAGGTCGTTGCGCTCCTTCCAGCCCATCCGGAGCAGGCGGGTGCCGGTGATGATGGAGGTGAGCGGCGTGCGCAGCTCGTGGGTGACGGTGGCGAGGAAGGCGCCCTTGGCGCGGCCCAGCAGGCTCTGGTCGATGATCTTGCACTGGCCGAACACGTCCTCAAGGCCGTTCGACGTGAACGATCCGGTCAGCCCCCAGCGCACCTTGACGTTCGCCAGCAGCTTGTCGAGCGCCTTGAAGCGCTTGCCGCTGGGGTTCTTCAGCCGCGTCAGTTCGTCGAACACGATGCCGTCGAAGCCGTCCAAATTCTCCAGCTTATCGAGATTGTCGTAGTTGATGACGACCACGTCGGCGTCGGGGTCCATCAGCGCGGCGGTGCGCTGCGCCGGCGAGCCGACGGCCAGCGCCAGCGACAGGCCGGGCGCCCACTTCGGTGCTTCCAGTGGCCAGACGTCGGTGCAGACGCGCTTGGGGGCGACGACGAGCCAGCGGTTGACGTAGCCGTC
>JALRCR010000463.1 GCA_023257255.1 Gammaproteobacteria bacterium
CGTGGTAGCTCGCCGTCTCCACCTCGGCAATGGCCTGTCGGTGCTCTTCGGCGTTGATATACCCGAGATCCAGCATGCGCCCGAGGATCCAGTCGCGCCGCTCGCGCGCGCGCGCCGGATTGTCGAGGGGGTTGCTGACGGAGGGTGCCTTCGGGAGCCCGGCGATCATCGCCGACTCGGCGAGGGTGAGTTGCGCGATGGATCGCCCGTAATAGACCTGTGCGGCGGCCTCCACGCCGTAGGCACGGTAACCGAGGAAAATCTTGTTCAGATAGAGCTCGAGGATCTCGGGCTTTTCGAGTTCCCGCTCGATCCGCAGCGCGAGCAGGATCTCGGTGAACTTCCGCATGAAGGACTGTTCACGGGTGAGGAAGTAATTTCGTGCCACCTGCATGGTGATCGTGCTGCCGCCCGACTGGATGCTGTGGGTGGTTGCCAGTTCCCAAGCCGCCCGCACCAGTCCCGGGATGTCGATGCCACCGTGTTCGAGAAACCGGTCGTCCTCCGCCGCCAGAAAGGCCTGCACCATCCGCGGCGGGACCTTTTCGAAACGGACGGGAGTGCGGCGCATCTCGCCGAACTCTCCCATGAGGAGT
>JALRCR010000464.1 GCA_023257255.1 Gammaproteobacteria bacterium
CTCGGCGAGATCGAGGCGCTTCGTCGGCAGCGGCGTGCTCGTGCCGCGGTGCAGCGCGTACGAGATCGCGACGCGCATGTCGGGGTGGCCGAGGTGCGCGAGCTGCGCGCCGTCGGCGAGGTCGACGAGGCCGTGGATGATCGACTGCGGATGCACGAGTGCGTCGATGCGGTCCATCGGGATCCCGAAGAGATGGTGCGCCTCGATGATCTCGAGGCCCTTGTTCATCATGGTCGCGGAGTCGATGGTGATCTTCCCGCCCATCCGCTAGGTTGGATGAGCCAAAGCCTGTTCGACGGTAGCGGCCGCGATCTCCTCGGCACCCCAGTTGCGGAACGGTCCACCGGAGGCCGTGACGATCAGCCGGCGCACCTCGTCGGGGCTGGCGCCCGGCTTGGCGACGATGATGTTGGCCGCCGGCACGACGATCTTCGGGTTGTATTCGCGCGGGGTCACGGCCAGCGCCAGCAGGCCGGTGAGGAACAGCGCGATGATGATCAGCAGGGTGATCTTGGAGTGCAGGAACATGCGGGCGAGCTTGCCCGCGATGTTCAGCGGCTCGGCCCCGTCAGCGGGCACGGCGGTGGACGTCGTG
>JALRCR010000465.1 GCA_023257255.1 Gammaproteobacteria bacterium
CGGCGCTGGTGTTCGCCCACGGCGGCGGCTGGGTGTTCGGCAATCTCGACAGCCACGATGTGCTGTGCGCCCAGATCGCCATCGAAGCAGGGATCGCCGTCTTCGCCATCGACTATCGGCTGGCCCCGGAAGCGCGTTTCCCGGGCGCCTTCGACGATGTGGTGGCGGGCCTCGCCTGGGTGGCGGCCAACGGCGCGTCGGTCGGCATCGATGCGACCAAACTCGCGATCGGTGGCGACAGCGCGGGCGGCAATCTCGCCGCGGCCGTCTCGATCTGGGCGCGCGACAACGCCGGCCCCAGACTTCGCCTGCAGGTTCTGGCCTATCCCGTCACCGACGCGGTGGCGCGCACCGACTCCTATCGCGCCTACCACGACGGCTACGGGCTGAACGGCCCCACCATGGAATGGTTCTTCGACCACTACACGCCGGACAAGGCCACGCGCGGCGATTGGCGCGTCTCACCGCTCCGCGCCAAGTCCCTGTCGGGTCTGCCGCCGGCGCTGGTGCTCACGGCGGGCTACGATCCGTTGCGCGACGAAGGCCGGGCCTACGCCTTCCGTCTGCAACAGGAAGGCACGCTGGCCGACCT
>JALRCR010000466.1 GCA_023257255.1 Gammaproteobacteria bacterium
CATCGCCGTGTTGGTGGAGGCTGCGGTGCGCAACACCATTTTGCAGATGCGCGGGATCGATACTTACCAGGAGTTCATCGAGCGCCAGCGCCGTGCGATGGATTGAGCGGCCTCAACGTTTGTTGGGGCAGGTCTTTCGTGTGCAGTGCGCGTAAATGCTCAGGGCATGGTCCGCAATCTCAAAGCCTTTGAGTTTGGCCACGGCTTGCTGGCGCTTTTCGATTTCGGCGTCGAAAAACTCTTCTACCTGCCCACAGTCAAGGCACACCAGATGGTCGTGGTGCTGTCCTTCGTTGAGCTCGTAGACCGCTTTGCCGCCTTCAAAATGGTTGCGGCTAAGCAGTCCGGCCTGCTCGAACTGGGTCAACACGCGGTACACCGTGGCCAGACCAATGTCGGTGTTTTCGTGCATGAGGTGGCGAAACACGTCTTCTGCCGTCATGTGACGCTGGGGCCCGTGCTGAAACACCTCCAGGATTTTCAGGCGGGGGCCAGTGGCCTTGAGGCCAGAGCTTTTGAGGTCGTCGATCTGGGGCATGGGCAACAAAAGGTCACAAATGGACGGCCCAGTGCAAAACGCTGTGCCGCTACA
>JALRCR010000467.1 GCA_023257255.1 Gammaproteobacteria bacterium
GCCCACATCGCGCAACAGATCGACGGTGAGGCCGAGCATGGGGAAGGGGTTCGCCCCCTCGGGGCCGACGACTTCGGGGCTCGTGCCGTGCGGGCTCTCGAAGACCTTCACGTTCGGGCCGAGGGCGACGCCGCAGGCCACGGTCACCCCGCCCGCCATGCCGGCCGCCACGTCGCTCACGATGTCGCCGAAGAGGTTGCCGGCCACGAGCACATCGAAGGAGCCGGGCCAGCGCACGAGCTGCATGCAGAGCGCGTCGACGATCACGTCGTCGTGCTTGAGCTGCGGGAAGTCGCGGGCGACCTCGCGGCCCACGGCCAGAAACATCCCGTCGGCCTTCTTGAGGATGTTGGCCTTGTGCACGGTGGTGACCCGCTTGCGACCGTTCTCCACCGCCCAGCGGAAGGCGTCGCGGTGGATGCGCTCGCAGGCGGCGCGGGTGGTGACCTTCACCGTCTCGAAGACGCCATCGGCGCTGCGATGCTCGAAGCCGGCGTAGATGTCCTCGCTGGCTTCGCGGAACACGGTGACGTCGACGCCCCGGGCTCGCGCGGGCAGGCCCGGCAGGTTGGTGACGTGGCGGACGATGGT
>JALRCR010000468.1 GCA_023257255.1 Gammaproteobacteria bacterium
AGCGGCGGCGAAATTTCTGCCTTGCTGTCGGATTTCTGATAATCCAGATTTATGCCGCGCCTGACACTCACGCATCAATTCAGTGCCTCGCAATAGATCAGGAGGGACGGCCATGAAATTCCAGCTTGCGATCAACCTCGAGCGCATGGACGGGAGCCTCGACATGCGGGATGTGGCGCGCCACACGCTGGAGATGGTTCAGATGGCGGATGAAGGCGGCTTCCATATCGTGTGGTCGGCCGAACACCACGCCCTTGAGATGACCATTGCGCCGGACCCTTTCCAGATCCTCACATGGTGGGCGGCCCATACCAACAAGATCCGGCTGGGCACGGCGGTGGCGGTGGCGCCCTACTGGCACCCGATCAAGCTGGCGGGCGAGGCGGCCTTCACCGATCTCATCACCGGCGGGCGGCTGGAGTTCGGCATCGGATCGGGCGCCTACCAGCGCGAGTTCGACCGCATGTTCCCCGGCCTCAAGCAGACGGATGGCTGGAAATACATGCAGGAGATGCTGCCCGCCGTTCTGGCCCTGTGGCAGGGCGATTACGAGCACAAGGGCGAGTTCTGGCAATTCCCGCTGTCAACCTC
>JALRCR010000469.1 GCA_023257255.1 Gammaproteobacteria bacterium
CGGCGGCAACGGCAACGACTCGATGTCGGGCGGCACGGGCGACGACGCGATGTACGGCGGCGCGGGCAACGACCGCATGGAGGGCGACGACGGCGAGGACTACGTCGACGGCGGCGACGGCAACGACCAGCTCTATGGCGGCGCCGATGCCGACCAGGTGCATGGCGGCAACGGGGCCGACACGCTCTGGGGCGGCGATGGCGCGGATTCGCTCTACGGCGGCGACGGCAACGATCGCCTCTATGGCGGCACCGGCGCCGACGCGCTCTATGGCGGCAACGGCAACGACCGCATGTTCGGCAACGCCGGTGCCGACGAGATGAGCGGCGGCGACGGCAACGACGAGATGCGCGGCGGCGACGGCGTCGACGTGCTTCGCGGCGACGGCGGCAACGACGGCATCTACGGCGACGCCGACGAGGACACGCTCTACGGCGGCAACGGCAACGACACGCTCGACGGCGGCACCGAGGACGACGAGCTCCACGGCGAGGACGGCAACGACCGGCTCGACGGCGGCAACGGCAACGACTCGATGTCGGGCGGCACGGGCGACGACGCGATGTACGGCGGCGCGGGCAACGACCGCA
>JALRCR010000046.1 GCA_023257255.1 Gammaproteobacteria bacterium
CCAGTGCCTGTACTGCGTGGTGGCGCACGGCGCCATCTTGCGCATCTACGAGAAAAAGCCACTGGTGGCCGACCAGGTGGCGGTCAACCACCGCAAGGCCGACATCACGCCGCGCCAGCGCGCGATGCTGGACTTTGCGGTCCAGGTGGCGGGCGACTCGGCCAGCGTGGGCGATGAGGACATCGCCGAGCTTGAAGCGCACGGCTTCAGTCAGGAAGACATCTGGGACATCACCGCGATTACGGCGTTTTTCGCGCTGTCGAACCGCATGGCGAATGTCTCGGGCATGCGGCCCAACGATCAGTTTTTCAGCATGGGTCGCTAAGACCCAGTCGCCTCAGGCCCGGCTGCTGCGCACTTCGCGCAGCAGTTCGGTGGCGATGATGATGCGCCGGATTTCGCGCGTGCCGGCGCCAATTTCCGAGACCTTGGCGTTGCGATAGTGGCGGTTGACTTCGGTCTCCCACATAAAGCCCATGCCGCCGTGGATCTGCACCGCCGTGTCGACGGCCAGCATGTGCACGCTGCCGGCCTTGAGCAGCGCCGCGCACAGCTTGTGCAGCGCGCCGGTGCCGCCGCCGCCCTGCTCGAGATCGTTACAGGACAAAAGCGCGCGATAGGCCAGCAGGCGGGCGGCTTCAATTTCGGTGTAAAGGTCGGCCAGCATCGCCTGCACCATCTGCTGCTCGGCAATGGGTTTGCCGAACTGCTCGCGCTGCGCGGCGTATTCCAGCGACAGATCGAGACAGCGCTGGGCGGCGGCGCAGATCGGCACCGCAAAAAACGCCCGTTCAATGTCTAGCCCGCTCATCACGATCCCAACGCCGGCGTTCTCGCCGCCCACCAGATTGCGCGCCGGCACGCGGCAGTTCTCAAACACCAGCTCGCCGGTGGGGCAGCCGCGCCAACCCATTTTCTTCAACTCTTTAGCGACCCCGAAGCCCGGCATGTCTTTTTCGACGATGAAGGCCGAAATGCCTTTTGCCCCGCGCTCCGGCGCGGTCTTGGCGTACACCAGGAGCACGTCGGCGATGGGGCCGTTGGAGATGAAAATCTTCCGCCCGTTGAGGACGTAGTCGTCGCCGTCCCGTTTGGCGGTGGTGCGCATGCCGGTCAGCGCATCGGAGCCCGCGCCCGGTTCGGTCAGGCCCAGCGCGCCGATGATTTCGGCCCGGCACAGGCGCGGGATGTAGCGGGCTTTCTGCTCCTCGTTGCCATTGCGCAGCAGGTTGTTGAGGCAGAGATTTTCGTGCGGGCCCCAGATGCAATTGGCGTTGAGATTCCAGTAGGCCATGGCCTCGGCGACCATGCCGGAGGCGAACACATCCATCCCGGCCCCGCCCAAGGCCGGCGGCGCGGTAATGCCGAGATAGCCGGCATCGGCCAGTTCTTGCATCAGATGCGGCGGATACCAGTCTTCGTCATCCATCCGCGCCATCAGCGGGTGCAAGCGCTCACGCGAGAAGCGGAACGCCTGATCGTAAATATCCTGATACTCACCCCGCGGGTTGAGCAGATTGGGTACCGACATGTGTTCTCCCCTGTGTCGTGAACCGCGTGGAGGCACTGCCCCTACGCCGGTGCCGCAGGCTGGTCTACTGCCTACTCTGCGGCTTCGTAGTGAATGATCGCCAGAAACTGGATTGGCACCTGCAGCAGGCGCTCCGGCCCGTGCGGCACATTGCCCTCGAAGCTGAGCGAATCGCCCACTTTGAGCGCATACACCTGCTTGCCGTGGCGGTACTCCATCTTGCCTTTCAGCATGTAGATGAACTCGACGCCCGCATGCTGGAAACGCGGAAAGAGTTCGCTTTGGTCGTCGAGCGTGATGAGGAAAGGATCGAAGAGCTTTTTGGGGCCCTGGTCGTAGGCCAGGAGTTCGTAGGTATGGCCGCGCTTGGTGCCGCGCCGGACCACTTCCATGCCGCGCCCCTGTGGCACAAAGCAGGCAACGCCGTCGGGCAGGTCGAAATCCTTGAACAGATTCGCCAGCGAGACGCCCACCGCGCCGCAGATGCGGGCCAGCGTATCCAGACTGGGCATGGCCTGCCCGTTCTCGATGCGCGAAATCATGCCGCGGCTGATGTCGGCCAGACTGGCCACATCCTGGATGGTGAGATGCTGCAACTGGCGCTGCTTTTTAAGCGCCGCGCCGACAAAACTGCCAACGCCCGCGCTTTCCCGGACGGCGTCTGCGGCCGCCGGCGCGGTTTTACGCGGACGCCGGCTCACAGGAGATTTCTGCTTGGAACTTGAAGAAGACATGGGCTGGCACCGGTCACAAACCGGTGCCAGCCTAACGGACTCCGCCGCCGTCGGCCACGACAGCAGATCCGACGCTCAGTAGCGGCCGGGAACCCAGCTGGTGCCAGCAAGCGGTACCCCCGCCATCGCGGCGGCTTCCACGGTCAGCGCGGCCAGATCTTCGGGCTCGAGGTTGTGGACATGCGATTTGCCGCAGGCCCGCGCGATGATCTGTGCTTCCATGGTCAGCGTGCGCAGGTAGTTGGCAAGGCGCCGCCCGCCTTTAACCGGATCAAGACGCGGTGCCAGATCTTCCCGCTGGGTGGTGATGCCCGCCGGGTCGTTGCCCGCATGCCAGTCGTCGTAGTAGCCAGCGGCGCTGCCGAGCTTGCGGTATTCCTCGTCCAGCGACGGGCTGTTATCGCCCAGCGCGATCAGCGCAGCGATACCCACCGACACCGCGTCCGCGCCCATCGCCAGCGCTTTCGCCACGTCAGCGCCGGTGCGGATACCGCCGGAAACGATGAGCTGCACCTTGCGATGCATGTCGAGTTCGGTCAGCGCTTCCACCGCCTGGCGCACGGCCGGGAGGGTCGGAATGCCCACGTGCTCGATGAACACGTTCTGGGTGGCGGCCGTGCCGCCCTGCATGCCGTCGACCACAATCACGTCCGCGCCGGCTTTGACCGCCAGCATGGTGTCGTAGTAGGTGCGGCTAGCGCCGACCTTGATGTAAATGGGCTTTTCCCAGTCGGTAATTTCGCGCAGTTCGCGGATCTTGATTTCCAGATCGTCCGGGCCGGTCCAGTCGGGATGACGGCAGGCGCTGCGCTGGTCGATGTTAGGCGGGAGATCACGCATGCCGGCGACGCGGGCGTTGATCTTCTGCCCCAACAGCATGCCGCCACCGCCGGGCTTGGCGCCCTGCCCCAGCACCACTTCGATGGCATCGGCCTTGCGAAGGTCATCCGGGTTCATGCCGTAGCGGGACGGCAGGAGCTGATAGACCAGCGTCTTGGAGGACAGCCGTTCTTCCGGCGTCATGCCGCCGTCGCCGGTGGTGGTCGAGGTTCCGGCCGCTGACGCGCCGCGCCCAAGGGCCTCTTTCGCCGGGCCTGAGAGGGCGCCAAAGGACATGCCGGCGATGGTGATCGGAATATCCAGATGGATCGGCTTCTTGGCGAAACGGGTGCCAAGCCAGACATCGGTGGCGCATTTCTCGCGGTAGCCTTCCAGCGGATAGCGCGACATCGACGCGCCCAGAAACACCAGATCGTCGAAGTGCGGCAAGTAGCGCTTGGCGCCGCCGCCGCGGATGTCGTAGATGCCTTCGGTCGCGGCGCGCTGGATTTCGTGAATCACATCGCGGCTGAACAGATAAGAGGGGATAAGCCCGGGGTCACGGGTGGTCATGCGTGGCTACTCCTGCGCTTGGCCTGGGCCAGCTCAATAGGCATCGGCGTTGTCGATGTTGAAGTGATACAGCTTGCGGGCCGAGCCGTAGCGGCGGAACTCGCTGGCCGGGTAAGGCATTTCTGCGCGCTTGAGCAGTTCGTCCAGCGCCGCGAGGTGTTCGGGCGTCATCTCCTTGGCTTCGCAGTCGGCGCCCAGATCGGCCACCGTGCCGCGCACGTAGATTTCCGCTTCGTAGAGCGAGTCGCCCAGCGCCGCGCCGGCATTGCCGCAGACCACCAGCCGCCCGCGCTGGGCCATGAAGGCCGACATATGGCCGACCGAGCCCTGCACCACGATGTCCACGCCTTTCATGGAAATACCGCAGCGGGCCGAGGCGTCGCCTTCGATAATGACGAGACCGCCGCGACCGGTGGCTGCCGCCGCCTGGCTGGCATTGCCTTTCAGCCGGACCACGCCGGACATGATGTTCTCCGCGAGTCCCGTGCCGGCGTTGCCGTGAATGGTGACGCTGGCGTGCTTGTTCATGCCCGCGCAGTAGTAGCCGACGTGACCGTCGATCTCGACCTTGACGGGCGCATCGATGCCCACCGCCAGCGCGTGATCGCCCTGCGCGTTCAGCACTTTGAAATCTGGCCCGCTGGTGGCGCCGTTCAGCCCATGCAGCGCCTGATTCAGATCGCGCACCGTGTGCGTGGTGAGGTCAAAAACCTGTTCCTGGCTCATCAACTGTTCCTCAATGCCCGGCGCCGGCGCGTTCGCCGCCCCAGACGTAGACGGTGGCGGGTTCGGGCTCCCAGAGCTTGGCGTGCTTCACGCCCGGCAGGCGGGCCAAGGCGCGGTATTCGGAAGACATCGCCACCCAGTCGTCGGTCTCGGCGAGCACCGCCGGTTTGCAGGCGATGGGGTCGCGCAATACGGCAAAGCCGTCGCTGGTGCCGATGGTGAAGGTGTAGAAGCCATCCAGATCGCCGAGCGCGCGGGTCAGCGCCTGACTGAGCGTTGCACCCTGCTGCATCTGCACGTCCAAATACTGCGCGGCCACTTCCGAATCGTTCTCGGTGCGAAACACCGCGCCGGCTTTTTCCAGCTTGCGCCGCAGGCGGTTGTGGTTGGACAGCGATCCGTTGTGCACCAGGCAGAGGTCGCTGCCGGTGGAGAACGGATGCGAGCCGGCGGTGGTCACCGCGCTTTCCGTCGCCATGCGGGTGTGACCGATGGCGTGACTCCCGCGTAGCCCTTTCAGATTGAAGGCATTGGCTACATCAATCGGCAGGCCCACTTCTTTGTAGATTTCGATGTGCTGCCCGATGCTGACCACCGTGAAGGGCCGCGGCTCGGCCGCAAGCCAGGCGCGAAGGTCCGCTTCCGCCACCGGCAAGCGGACGAGGCAGTGCGTGTGGTCGCGCCGGAAGTCGACGTCGACCTTGAACTGCTCGGTCAGTGCCGCCGCGACGTGCGCCCAGTCGAAGGACAGGTCGGGATTTTGCAGCACCAGCTTCAAGGCGCCGGCCGGCGCCGGATCGCGATACACCGCGAAGCCGGTGCTGTCCGGGCCGCGCTGGGTCATTTCCAGCAGCATGGGTTCAAACAGTTCGCCGAGCTGCGACTCGAGCGCGGGATTTTTCAGATAAAGACCTACGATTCCACACATGGCGGCGGCGTTCCTTAAAAGAATTCGAGATAACGCCCGACTTCCCAGTCGGACACGTGACGCGAGTACTCCACCCATTCCATGCGTTTGAGCTTGATGAACTCGCCAATAATTTCGCTGCCCAGGGTCTCCGCGAACAGCGGGTCGGCGGCCAGTGCATCTACCGCTTCGCCCAGATTTTGCGGCAGCACCTTGATGCCTTTGGTGATGAGCTCCGCCGGGCTTAATTCGTAGAGATTGAGGTTTTGCGCCGGACCGGGGTCGAGCTTGCGGTTAATGCCGTCGAGGCCCGCCGCAATCACCGCCGCCGAGGCGAGGTAGGGGTTACAGCTTGGGTCCGGCAGGCGGCATTCCAGACGCCCGTAGGGAATGCGCACCATCGAGGTCCGGTTGTTGTCGCCGTAGGTGATGTAGGCCGGGGCCCAGGTCGCGCCAGACAAGGCCTCGCCCACCACCAGACGCTTGTAGGAATTGACGCTGGGCGCGAGCAGCGCGGTGAGCGCCGGCGCATGCGCCAGCAGGCCGCCCAGAAAGTGATAGGCCATTTTCGACAGGCCCAGGCCCTGCTTGTCCTTGGCGTCGTGAAACAGGTTGCCGGTGGTGGCATCCGACATCGACAGGTGCATGTGCATACCGCTGCCGGTGCGATTGCGGAAGGGCTTCGGCATGAAGGTGCAGATAAGACCGAGTTCTTTCGCGATCTCGCCCGCCGCCATGCGGAAAAACACGTAGCGGTCGGCGGCGTTCAAGGCATCGCTGTAGGTGTAGTTGATCTCGAACTGGCCGTTCGCGTCTTCATGGTCGATCTGATAGACGTCGAAGCCGGTTGCCTGCAGGGCTTCGACCAAACGCTCCAGCATCACGCGGTTGCGCGAGAGGCCCTTGTAGTCGTAGCAGGGCTTCTCCAGGGTGTCGCCGTCGTCGGCCGGCGCAATGCTGCCGTCGGCCAGTTTCTTCAGCAGCATGAACTCGGGTTCGATGCCGACGTTCACCGTCCAGCCCTTGGCGGCGGCAGCAGCGACCTGATTTTTAAGCACCAGCCGGGAGTCGTAAGGATAGGGTTTGCCGCTGACGCGACCGTCGCACACGATGCGCGCGTAGCCGGGCTGCCAGGGCACAAGCGAGAGCGTGTCCAGGTCACCGACCGCCAGATAGTCCGCGGAATGCGGGCCCATGCCGAAGCCCCAGACCGCGAATCCGGCAAAGCCGGCGCCAGCGGTGAGGATGTCCTCGAAGTGCGACACCGGCACTGACTTGGTCTTCGCCACGCCGTGGATGTCGACGAATTGCGCCAGCACGTAGCGAACCTGATTGTCCTTCAGGAATTTTTGCGCCTGTTTGAGATTCATCACGTGGTCTCCGTAATCGCCAGAAAATCGTTAAAACCGGTCAGGCATCCGCCGCGTGCGCGGACCCGTTCGAGCAGCGCGCCGCCCAGCCACACGCCTTCGGCCGGCGCACACAGCACCCGGAAGCCCCAGGCCTCGCGGCAGAGCACGGCGTCGATGCCGCAAATCTGGGTGGGAAACCACGCGCTGGCGCCCGGCGCCGCGCTGTCGGCGGTGGCGATTTCAAGAATCAGGGCTGCCCAGTCCGGGCCGCCCACGGCGAACTCGGCGTATTCGGTGACCAGCACCAGCGCGCCGGTGCTGCTCGCCAGCGCGGGCAGCATGGTCGGCGTCGTCACGTGCGCTGAGAGGAGGAACTGGCGCGGCGCGGTTTGCGCGACGCAGGCCTCGGCGCCAACCGCCACCTCGAACAGCGCCGGCGTTGGCAGGCCGGCAGCGCTCAGGGTCGAGGCCGCGTCAGGGCCGGACACCAGCAGACGCGCCACCGGGGTAAGTTCGGCCAGCCACAGGCCGGCGCGGCTGTCGGGCACGGCCAGCCCCGTCAACATGCCCGCCACCTCGCCGAGTGCCGCCTTGGCCTGCTGGTAGTGCGCGATCAAACTCACCGCGCGGCTCATGCGGGCTGCTCCATCAAACGGGCACCGGTGGGGTCATAGAACGGCAGTTCGGCGCGGCGGGCGCGAATAAGTCGACCGCCTTGAATACGAATATCAAACTGGCTGGCCGTCATGCTCTCGCCCTCCAGCACCGCGAGACCGATGGTTTTTTGCAAACTCGGGCTGAAAGCGACGCTGGTCACCCGGCCCGCGATGCGCGCGCCGTCGATCACCAGATGGCACTCTTCAATCGGCTGCGCCGGGTCGGCATGGTCGGTGGTGAAGCCGACCAGCTGGCGCTGCACCCCGCCAGACAGGAGCTCGCAGGCCGCCCGACCCATGAAGCGCGGCCTGTCCATTTTTACCAGGCCGGCCAGCGGGGTTTCAAAGGGATTCATGACGCCGTCGGTGTCGAGGCCGACGATGGGGTGACCCTTTTCCAGGCGCAGCAGGCGCTGTGTCTCAACCCCGAAAGGCCGGCCGCCAAAGGCGGGCGCGCGGGCCTTGAGGGCCTCCCACAGCGGCGCGACCTGCGAGTAGGGCAGATGGATTTCAAACGCGCTTTCGCCAACGAAGCCGACCCGCATGACCCGCGCCGCCACGCCCAGCACCCTGCCCTCGCGGACTTCGGGAAACGGGAAAGCGGCCGCCGACAGGTCAATGTCCGTCAGTTCCTGCAAGAGCTCGCGGGCTCTCGGGCCTGCGACGTTGACCGCCGCCCAGTGCCGGGTCAGATCGATGATGTTGACGTCGAGTTCGCACAGCGCCGCCAGCTGATTCATTTCCCGCACGGTGGCGACGACATGGCCGGTGCCGGCGGTGACGTAGTAATGGTCGGTGCCGAGCCGCGCGGCGATGCCGTCATCAACGATGATGCCGCGCTGGTCCAGCGCCATGACCACGCGCGTCGCGCCGAGCGGCGCCTTCGACAGGCGGGAGGTGTAGACCAGATCCAGCAGTTGTGCGGCATCGGGCCCGAAGACTTCAATCTTGCCCAGCGTGGAGACGTCGATGAAACCCACGCGTTCGCGCACCGCCTGATGCTCTTCGAGGATCGCTGCGCCAGCGCCCTCGCTGCGGTAGTACTTCGGGCGACGCCACACGCCGACTTCCGTCCAGGTCGCCCCCAGCGCGTCGTGCGCGGCGGTGAGCGGCGTTTCGCAGTGCATGCGCCAGCGCGGCCCGCCCAGCACGCCCATCGGCACCGGGTGATAAAACGGCCGGGGCGTGGTGTGGCCAACGACGCCCACCGCTTGTCCGAGGTGGCTAGCCAGAAAGCGCGCGGCGTTGACGTTGGAATGCTTGCCCTGACTGGGCCCCATTCCGTTGGTGGTGTAGCGCTTCATCAACTCGACGCCATCGAAACCTTCGCGAATGCTGGTGCGCAGGTCTTCGATCTGCAGGTCTTCGTCGAAATCGACAAAGTTTTTCCGACGTGGATGCTCCACCAGCGGCAGCGGATGCGACTGCGGCGCCGCTTCCGGCGCCGGCCGCGGGAGACTTGCCTCACCGCCGTTGAGGAAGGCCAGCGCTTCGGCCGCGGCGGCCGCGCCGTCGGCCTGGCGGGCTGCCAGACTGAAGCGACCATTCACGCGACCCGCGGCAAACACCCCCGCAGGTAATTTGGTCGGTCGTAGCTGGCCAAGCGTCTCGTCGAATTCAAACTTTGTGCCGGCCTGTGCCAGCAACTGCGCCGCCGGCGCCCATCCGACGCTCATCAACAGCCCGTCGCAGTTGATCTGCTGTCCCGGCGCATCGCCCGCCGCGCCCGCCGCGTTCAGCGTCACGCCGCCAAGCTCGCCGTTCAGAGCATGGGCTGCCGCCACCTGCGTGCGGGGCAGGATCCGGATGCCGGCCGCTTCGGCACGCGCCGCCGGATCTCCCCGACTGGCGGGGTCGGCCAAATCGGCAATCGCCACAATGTTGATGCCCGCCGCTTTGAGCGCGAGCGCCGCCTCATAGGCTTCGGCATTGCCGGCCAGCACCACCGCGTCGCGACAGGGCGCCACGCCAAAGCAGGCCACCAGGCGTCGCGCGGCCGAAGCCATCATCACGCCCGGCAGGTCGTTGTAGTGGAACACCGCCGGCTGTTCGATCGCCCCGGTGGCGATGATGACCGCGCGGGCGCAGACGATGCTCATGCGCTCGGCTTCAATTACCGGCACCGTCCCATCGGCGTAGTAGCCGGCCGCGTAGGCGCCGGTGATCAGCGTGACCCCGGCGGCGGCGCGCAACTCGGCCAGCGTGCGATCGCGCCACGCGGTAGGCTCGGGCGAGGTCTGGGCGAGGTTGAGGCTGCCCCCGGCACGCGCGTGTTCATCGACCACCACCACCCGCTTGCCGGTCGCTGCCAGCGCCTGCGCGGCGGCGAGCCCCGAGGGGCCGGTACCAATGATCAGCGCATCGCAGACCAGCCGGCGCGTGGTGCCGCGGGTGGTCGGAAAATCGGTGTTGATTCTGCCCAGTCCGCTCAGGCTGCGGATCAGGCGCTCCCAGAACGGAAAGCTCGCGGCGGGCCGGTAGAAGGCCTTGTAGTAGAAGCCGGTCGGCAGAAACGCGGCGAGTTTCTCGATAAAGCGCGCCTTGTCACGCGCCAGTCCGCCGAAGGTGTTGACCGCCTTGTAATGCTCACCAGCCACCAGCGGCTCGACGTCACCGCGAATATTGATGCGCTTCGCCGTTTCCAGCAGCACGTTCACGTCGTGGTTGGCGAAGGACAACACGCCGCGCGGGCGGTGGTACTTGAAGCTGCGGCCGAGTACGCGGGTGCCGGCCGCCAGCAGCGCGCTGCTGATGGTGTCGCCGGCAAAGCCGCGATAGGCGCTGCCTTCAAACGAGAAGGCAACTTCCTGTGCGCGGTCGATCCACTCGCCGTCCTGGGGCGGCAGTCTAAACGCGCTCATCGCGGCTCACTTTCGTTGCAAGTTCGATGCTGTGGACAAAGTCGGTGGCCGTGTCGCGTTCAAACACAAACCACAGCCGGGACGGTTTGTGATACCACCACTCGCGCTTCACGCGCGCCGTGGCATCACCGAAGAACAGCGCTTCACGCGCGGCATCGCCGTCTTCCATCAGGAGGATACCGACCGAACCGCCGCTGCAGATGAACTCCGTCGCGGGACGGCGGCCAATCACGGGACATTCAAAATGTTTCATGGTCGTCTAGTGCCCTACCGAGGCCGCGCCTTTTTCGCCCAGCATGGCGAGGCGCCGGAATCGCTCGGTGCCAAAGGCTTCAATCAAACGGTGGTTGGTGTCGTGCGCGACGGTGAAGGCCATGGTTTCGCCGCAGACGGGCGTGGCTTTGAAGCCCCAGGTGCCCCAGCCGGCGTCGAGGTAAAAGCCGCCGACTTCGGTCTTGCCCATGACCGGCGCGAAGTCCGGCGTCATGTCGGCCATGCCAGCCCACTGCCGGACAATTTTGACGCCGGCGAGGAAGGGAAAGAGATCCAGCATCTGGTCCGCCAGTGAGGTCACGAACTCCAGCGAGGATCGTGTGGAATGCAGTTCGGCCGGGTCGACCGAGGCCCCCATGACCAGTTCCCCGCGCGCCGTCTGACTGACGTACACGTGGAGGCTGCCGGAAACAATGATGCTGTCGAGCCAGGCTTTCATGGGTTCGGACACGCAGGCTTGCAGCGGCACGATATCGACCGGGCTCTTCAGCCCGACCATTTTCAGCACCGTCGGCGTTGAACCGGCTACCGCCGACACCACTTTGCCCGTGGCAATCCGGCCCTTGCTGGTATTGACCGCAACCACGCGCCCGGCGCTGACTTCAACGCCCGTGACGGCGGTGTGCTGGAAAATGTCGACGCCCAGTTGTGACGCGCGGCGGGCATAGCCCCAGGCCACCGCGTCGTGGCGGGCGATGGAACCCGGCGCGTGGTAGAGCGCGCCCAGAATGGGATGGTTGCCGCCGCACTGCAGATCAATTTGCGGGCAGGCCTTTTTCACGTCCGCCGCCGAAACCAGTTCGCTGTTTACGCCGTAGTGTTTGTTGACCTCGGCCCGCCAGCGCATGGTCCGCAGCGTGGCCTCGGAGTGGGCCAGCGTGAAATGCCCGCGATTGGAATAAAACAGATTCAGGTCGAGCCGGTCGGACAGGCTCTCGAACAACTCCACGCTGCGCTTGTAGAACAACACGCCTTCGGGCGTCAGGTAGTTGGAGCGGATGATGGTCGTATTGCGGCCGGTATTGCCGCCGCCGAGATACCCCCGCTCGATGACGGCGACGCGTTTGATGCCGTGTTCGGCCGCGAGATGGTAGGCGCAGGCCAGACCGTGGCCTCCGCCGCCGATGATAACCACGTCGTAGCTGTCACGCGGGGCATCGGGCGTGTTGAAGAACCGCGGTTCAGCGTACTGCGGGTTGAGCGCGTATTTGAGGAGGCGTAGCGACATGGGTGCATTATATGAAACTAAGTTGCCTTTAATGCAACCCCGAGGATACGAAAAAATCACCATCGCGCGAGGGCGCGGCGCTCAAGCGGAACAGCAAGGGGATTTAGTCGTCGGACGCCTGCCGCGTACAAGCCCCGGAGGCTGAGCTTCGCGCGAAAACGCGCTGGTACGCGGCAGGCACCCGCCGTAGGTTGGCCCGGCACGCCGACACGGCGCGGGGTGAGTTAGCAGCTCTTCTGCAAGGCTGAGGCCAACCGCGCTGATTCGCGAAAAATGCTGGTTTTGCGGGCCGGCGGGCGCGAGTCCCATGCGTCAAGCAGCCTGCGCCGACCACTGGCGGATTCATTCTGGCGCGCGCCGCACCAGCGCCGCGCACCGCTCACAGGCCGCAGGCCGCTCGCCAGTTGCGGTAGAGGTGATGCGCCCACTGGTTGAACGCCGGGACACAGGCTGCCGCCTCACGCTCCAGCGTAATCGCACCCTCGGGGCCCAGATGCTGTTCGAGCGCCGCGCGGTATTCCGGAATGGCACGCCACTGCGGCACCGTCTCGTCGGTGATCTCCAGATGAAACTGCATCGAGAAAGCGCGCTCGCCGACGCTCATGGCCTGCACCGCGCAGCGCGGTGAATGCATCAAGGCCCGGCCGCCCGGCGGCAGGCGCTGCACTTCAGCCCCGTGCCACTGCAGGACCTGAAGCGTCGACGGCATGCCCGCAAGAAACGGGCTGGCCGCATCCGCATCGCAGCGTTCCACCGGCATGATCCCGACTTCGCCCAGCGCCGCCGGTCCCACCTCGCCGCCCAGCGCGGCCGCCAGCAGCTGATGGCCGAGACAAAAGCCGAGAAACGGCAGCTGCCGCGTTATCACCGCCTCCCGGATCGCCGCCTGTTCCGGGATTAACCACGGGTGGCTGTCCGTCTGCCAGACATCCATCGGCCCGCCCATAACCCACAGCGCGGCCACCCCATCCAGCGACGGCACAACGTCACCGGCGTCGAGTTCAACCGGCACGTAGTCAAAGCCATCAGCGGCCAGAAAGTCGCGGAACACGCCGGGGTGTTCCACGTCGAGATGTTGAAACACGAGGATTGTTTTGCGCTTGGCGGACATCGAGACCTCCGGATGACGTGCTGGGGCTGGTGATTGAGCGCCGGGGCGCCCGCTGGCAGGATGCAGGCCACACGGCGTTGGCAGCAAGCACTCGGGAGCTATCGATGGATCTGAAACGACACGGGGTCTTTTTGTTCAACGAAGGCATGGCCGCCGGCGCCTTGAAACAGCACGTCCAGCGCATCGAGCAGCTGGGCTATGGCGCGGTGTGGTTTCCCGAAGCCATCGGCCGGGAACCCTTCGCCACCGCAGCGTTCATCCTCAATCACACCGACACCCTGATTGCTGCCACCGGCATCCTTAACATCTATGGCCGCGACCCTACGGTGACCGCGATGGGGCAGCAGACGCTGGCAGAAATGTCCGGCGGGCGCTTTCTGCTCGGGCTTGGCGTCTCGCACAGCTTTTTTGTCGAGGCGCGCGGCCACACCTACGGCAAGCCGCTGGGCGCGATGCGCAGCTATCTGGCCGCGCTCCGGCAGTGCCACACCGGTATCTCCATTACCCGCAATCTCGCGGTAGACGGCTTTGCGCCACAGCCGGTGGGGCGCGGCAAGCTGGGCGCGATCGTGACCGAAGTGGGCGAGTTGCCGGTGGTGCTGGCCGCGCTGGGGCCAAAGATGAACGCACTGGCGGCGGAGTTGACGCAGGGCTCTCACCCTTACAACACGACGCCCGAACATACCCGACGCTGCCGCGAGATTCTGGGCCCAGACGCCCTGCTCTGCCCGATGCAGCGGGTCTGCCTGACCACCGATGCGCGCAAGGCGCGGCAGGTCGGGCGGCAAATTCTCGCGATGTATCTGGGCCTGCCCAACTATCGCAACATGCTGCTCGACTGCGGCTATAGCGAGCTCGACTTTGAGGACGGCGGCAGCGACCGACTGATCGACCAGCTGCTCGGCTGGGGCGATGAAACCGCGATCCGGGGCTACGTGCAGGCCCATCTCGACGCTGGCGCCACCCATGTCTGCGTGCAACCGATCGATGTAGACCATCCCAACCGCCCTGGAATGGCGGCGCTGGAAGTGCTCGCCGACTGAGCTAGCCGGGTCCGGTCTGCGCGAAGCCCTCGCCGAACGTGCCGGTGGCGCGCGGACGCCCGCCGGGGCCGTCGACACCCCGCGTCACTTCCGCCAGCACTTCGCGGTAGCCACCACACAGCGCCATCCGCAGGCCAAGGCCGTTGGACAGCAGCATGGCGTGCAGCGCCGGCAGGCGATAACACGGCACCCACATCAGCAGGTGATGCTCAAGGTGATAGTTCACCCAGTACGGCGCGATTAACGCGCGCTCCAGCCAGTTCGCCCGTACCGACCGCGCGTTACGCAGGGGATCGTTGCCATCGGGCACCGCCGCGTGCTCGGCGATGTTCCGCACGCGCAGCACCAGCTGCTGCCAGGTCAGTAAAGGCAGCAGCCAAAGCAAGGGCCAGGCATACCAGCCGACCGCCCGTGTCAGCAGGACAGCCAGCGCCAGATTGACCAGACACTGTGGCCCCAGCGCCTGCCAGAAATGCGCGAGGCGCCGCGCCCAGGCCCAATCTGCGGCGCCCAGCGCGGCGGTGAACTGCGCGCGACGCTGCGCGTAGCCGGTCAGCCCGAGCAGATCGCGCCGCAGCTTGCGCCACAGGCTGGCGCGGGAAATCGGGTAGTGCCCGGTGAGGATCAAGTCAGGATCTGCCGGCTGCATGGTGTGGGCGTGATGCCGGAGGTGATAGCGCCGGTAGGCATCCGCGTCGGCCAGCGTTGGCCAGGCGCAGCCGAACTGGCACAGCAGGCGGTTAAGCCATACGCGCTTGGCCAGCATGCCGTGTGCGCCGTCGTGCATGAGGATGAGCAGCCCGAGCTGCCGGCTGCCGATGACCGGGATCGCGATAAGCCAGCTGAGCGGATGCGGAAAGGCCGCAACCAGCGCCATCGCCAGCGCGATCACAAGCCAGGCATGCGCCACCAGCGCAAGGCCGCGCCAGTCAGAGCGCTCGCGTAAGACGGCGATTTGTTCAGGCCTGAGCAGCTGCCCGGCGGCGGGCGCGGTTTTCACGCGTGCGCTTCCAGCCAGCGCGCAATGCCGTCTGGCGCCGCCTGCCACCAGCCAATTTTCGACCACACCAGCCGCACCATGATGGCCTCGTCTTTGAACATCGGGACGGTGGCGTATTGCGGATATTTGACCGTCAGCGCCGCCACCGCCGCAGCCCAGTCCGCATGGCCGTCACGGACGATTTCGGCCATGCACGACAGCCGCAGCCACCATAGCGCAGACCAGTCTTCCCCGTAGTGATCGAACAGCAGCATCACGCGCGGCGCGCGTTCCAGCCGGGCCAGCCGCGACAGGCCAGCGCCGCTGCGCTTCGGCTTGCCGTCAATCGGAAACCACAGGGCTCCTGCCGCGCGCGCAATGACTACCGGCAAGGCCTCGGGCTGGTCGTCGTGATCGCGCAGCGCGAGGCGTGCGACCGGCATCCGGTCCAGCACGCCGTGCAGCAGCCCCTCGGCCAGCGCGGGCATCGCGGTTACAGCGCGATTTCGCGCTCTTTGGTGATCACAAAATCAAGTGGCTCGACGACGAAGTTGTGCTCGTCGTCGCGCGTCACCTGATACTCGGGCATGGTCGCGGAATCCCGCATCGCGGCGGTGCCGGTAAACCAGGTCAGCGCCACACCGTCCAGATCCGGCTCGCTGCCGTTGCGGTAGGCCGCCAGCCGGGTGTGGCTTTGCACGTAGCGCAACACCTGCGGAATCGCGCCGCCCAAGGGTCCGTGCACCACTTCCCAGTGCCGATGAAACGCTTCCGGGCTCAGGTCCGGCCGGCGCAGCACCAGCTCGATGTTCTTGACCCCGTCCGGCGGGATGGGTCCGTCCTTGATCACCACGTCTTCGGTGACGATTTCGCGCCGCGTGGCCGGGTCGATGAAGTTGGCCTCGTCGGCCAGCACAGCGCGCAGCTGCGGGCTCGCTGCCACCACGCGCAGCGCGTTGGTGTCGTCAAACCAGAGCTCCGCCATGCCGTCGATCGCCGGCGTGCGATTGCGATAACCAGACGCCAGCGTCTGCGACTGCACGTAACGCCGCAGGCCCGGCAAGGCCGCTACCAGTCGCGCATGCGGCCCCTGCCAGTGCGCGCCGAAGTCTTCCAGCGTCATCCCCGCCTTGCGGCAAAACACCACCACCAGTTTGATCATTCGGGGCTCCTTACAGCGAATTGGCCAACGCGTCGCGAAAATCCGGATGCGCGATGGCGATCAGCGCGTCGGCACGCGCGAACAGGTCTTTGCCTTTCAGATGCGCCACGCCGAACTCGGTCACGACGCAATCCACCGCGAAGCGCGGCGTGGTGACCGGCGCGCCGGCGGCCAGCCGCGCAACGATTTTGGAATGCTTGCCGTCGTCGGTAGTCGAGGGGAGCGCGATGATCGACACCCCGCCCGCGGACTGCGCGGCGGCCTCCACGTAGTCCATGCTGCCGCCGACGCCGCTGATCTGCAGCGCGCCCAGCGTCTCGCCGTTGCTCTGCCCCTGCAGGTCGATTTCCACGGCCGAATTGATAGAGACAAAGCGCGGCAGCGCGGCCATCAGGGCCACATTGTGGGTCACGCGCATGCGCGCCATTTCAATCGCCGGCGTCGCGCCGCAGAAATCGTAAAAGCCCTGTTCGCCGGCCAGTTCGCCGACGGTGACCTTGGGCGTGTGCCGTGCCTTGTCGAGAAAACGCTGAAGACCGCCGGTCAGCAGGCCCGAAAACAGATTGATGCCGTTCAAATCCGCCAGTCTGGGCAGCACGCGGTCCGGCACGGCCCCGATGCCCAGTTGGACCCAGGCCTGATCGGGCACCAGCCCCAGCACGTGTTCCAGAATTTGATGGTCGCGCGGCTGGGCGTCGGGCGTGCGGTAGGTACAGAGGGCACTTGCCGACTCGGTTGCCAAGGAGACCTTGGACAGCGGCAGACGACTGTCGCCGGCGGTGACCGGCATATGCGGATTCATTTCTGCGATGACCAGGCTGGCGCTGTCGATGAAATCGAGAAACGGCCCCACGCTGATCCCGAGGCTCAAGTCGCCCTCGGCGGTCGGCAGCGAAGTCTGGACCACCACCACGTCGGGCTTGATCGGCCCATCGCGGTGAATCACGCGATTAAGGTCGGCCAGTCGCAGCGGCACGAAGCCGAGCTTGCGACGATCGTTTTCGCCAAACAGCTTGCGCAAGCGTGCCGAGGCCTGCCAGGTCACGAAGCGGAAATGATCGCCAAGCCCGCGCTCCAGATAGCCGTACTGGCCAAAACTGAAGCCACTCATGACGGTGAGGGCGCGGAATCGATCGACGCCGGCACTGAAGGCGGCATAGAACTCGCGCGGCTCAGCGCAACCGCCGGGGAAAATAACGGTGGCGCCGTCGGGAATAGCCGCCACGGCCGCGCTGGCAGCAACGGTTTTCATGGCGCGATACCCACGGACCGGGTGACGAATGAACAGACGGCAAACATGGCGTTGAACCCCGGCGACAGGTCATGAAAAGGGCTTGGACGATAACCGAAAAGTCCACGCCCCGGCTATTCGCGGCCGGGCCGCAGGGCTAGACTCGGCGGAAGCCTCTAGCCGTACGCCACCATGCTGAATCGACGGTCCTTCGTCCTTGGTCTGCTCCTGCTGACGCTGGGGGTTGCCGCGCCCTGCGCAGGGCCAGATCTGAGCGGTCAGTGGCAGCTGCTGAAAAAAGAAAGCGACGACCCGGAGAAAGCCCTGAAGGGCTTGGGCATCGTGCGCCGATCGCCACATCTTTACCCGCCCGACGCGGCGGGCAATCCGCGCGACTCCACCGAAGCGCGCTACTTCGCGCAGCAGGAACTGTTGAAAGCCAAACGCGCGGCGAATGCGAGCGCCGACGTGGGCTTGATCGGCAATCTGCTGGGCGCCGAGCTCATGCAAATCACCGACAAGGGCGCGACGGTCGAGATCAACCTTGACGCCGCCCTGCGGCGGACGCTGAAACCCGCTGAAGGCGGCCCCGTCTATTCGGCCAAGGGTGCGGAATACACGCGCGACCCGCTGGGCGATTCCTTGTCGTGGCGACAGGACGGCATCCTGCAGGTCGAGACCATTCTGGTCCCGCGCGGGAAAATGCTGGAAAGCTATCGCCTGGACGGCAGCGCACAGCGCCTGGTGGTCGACATCACCATCGATAACCCGGACTGGATTATCCCGGCCAAGATTCGCCGGGTATTTGGGCCCGCCAGCGCGCGCTGACGGGCCGCAGGGCCTACTGCTTCGCCTTTTCCTGCTCGCGCAGTTCGCGCCGGATGATCTTGCCGGTGGTGGTCATGGGCAGCGCCTCTACGAATTCGATCAGCCGCGGCACTTCATGCCGCGCCAGCCGATTGCGCACCGAATCCCGCAGTTCCTCGGCCAGCGCGTCGGAGCCCGTGTAGCCGGGCGCGAGAATCAGGAAGGCCTTGATGATTTCGGTGCGTACCGGGTCGGGCACGCCGATGGCCGCCGCCATGCGAACCGCCGGATGCTTCAACAGCGCGTCTTCAATTTCACTCGGCCCAATCCGGTAGCCGGCGCTGGTGATGACGTCATCCGCCCGGCCGTGAAACCAGAAGTAGCCGTCCTCGTCCATTTGCCCCAAATCGCCGGTAATCAGCCACTCGCCGATAAACTTCTCGCGGGTGGCGTCCGGCCGGTTGAGGTATTCGCGGAACATCACCGGGTGCGGCCGCTTGCAGGCGATATGGCCCATCGTGCCCGGCGGTACTTCCTGTCCGTCGTCGTTGATGATGGCGACAATCGAGCCCGGCGTCGGCTTGCCCAACGAACCGGGTTTAATCGGGAAGATGTTGCCGTTATTGCCCAGAATGACGTTGCATTCGGTCTGGCCGAAGCCTTCGTTCACCTTGATTTTCAGTTCGCGGTCGACCCACTCGAAAAGCTCCTTGCCCACGGCTTCGCCGCCCGACAGCACGGCCCGCAACGAGAGCTGGTAGCGAGAGAGCGCATCCGGCACGCCGCGCATCAGTTTCAGCATGGTCGGGGTGAGCAGCGAGAGCGTGACCTTGTGCCGCTCGAGGATCTGATAGGCATATTCCGGGTCGAAGCCCTTCATGGCCGTCGCGACCACCGTGCAACCGTGGAACCAACCCGGCATCAGCACGTCGAGCAGACCGGCCATCCAGGCCCAGTCGGCCTGCGACCACAGCACGTCGTTGGGCTGCGGGAAAAAGTCGTAGATGAACTCCAGCGGCGGCATATGCCCCAGCACCATGCGGTGCGGTTGGACCGAGCCTTTGGGGTTGCCGGTGGTGCCAGAGGTGTAGCTGATCCAGGCTGTTTCCTCGGCCGCGGTATCGACGTTCTCGAACGCATCGGACGCGCCGTTCACGGCGGCCCAGAAGTTGATAGCCCCGTCCGGGGTGCCGTCGATGACCATGATGTGCTGCACGCTGGGGCATTCGGCGCGCAGGCCGTTGACCTTCTCGTAGTTGGCCATGTCGGTGATGACCACGCGGGTCTGCGCATTATTGAAGCGGTACGCGATGGCGTCGGCGCCAAACAGCACCGAGCAGGGTCCCGACACCAGACCGGCCTTCCAGCAGGCCACATGACCGATGGCGCATTCCGGATTCTGCGCCAGCAACAGCGTGACCCGGTCGCCGCGACTCAGACCCAGCCCGACCAGCACGTTTGCCAGCCGGTTAGCGTGGCGCTGGATGTCGCGAAAGGTGTAGCGGTGCACCTGCTTGGCCTCGTCCTCATAAATCAGCGCCACCCGCGATTCGTCGCTGGCCCAGCGGTCGCATACATCGTTGGCGATGTTGTAGCGCTCGGGAATCTGCCAGGCGAAATGGCGGCAGATTTCTTCGTAGGTGTCGTAACGTTTCAGCAATGCGGTCATGAGCGGTTCCTCTGCTAAAGCGGCAAGTCGGGAATTTTTCCCGATTTATGACCCATTCCCCAAAGGTGGCGCAACTGGCTACACTCCGGGTGGGATGAAAAAAATCCATACCGCAGTGTATGGAAAAACAAAAAACAGAATCCAGCCAACAGGCCGGGAGGGTCGACCGCATGTCAGGCAAACTCGAAGGCAAAGTGATCATCGTGACCGGCGGCAGCACCGGCATCGGCTACGCCGCCGCCCGTCGCTGCGTGGCCGAAGGCGCTGCCGTGCTGATTGCCGACATCAACGAGGCGGCCGGCAGCCAAGCCGCCGCCGAACTCAGCGCCAACGGCGGTCGGGCGCATTTCCTGCTGACTGATGTCACCAGCGCGGCGGCGGTCGAGGCTTCGGTCAAGACCGCCGTCAGCCGCTACGGCCGACTCGACGGCGCCTTCAACAACGCCGGGATCGACGGCGGCTTCACCAACACCGTGAAAATGACCGAAGAGGCCTTCGACCGCACGATTGCGGTAAACCTCAAAGGCGTGTGGCTGTGCATGAAGTACCAGATCGAGCAGTTTCTCGCCCAGGGCAGCGGGGGTGCGATCGTCAACACGGCATCGGTGGCGGGTCTGGTGGGCACCCGTGGCGGCGTTGCCTACTGCGCCTCCAAGCACGGCGTGGTCGGCATGACCAAATGC
>JALRCR010000470.1:0-250 GCA_023257255.1 Gammaproteobacteria bacterium
GGAGACCCGATGAAGGTAACGATGACGGTGAACGGCAAAAGCCGTTCTGGCGAAGTTGAAGGGCGCACGCTGCTCGTCAATTTCCTGCGCGAGACGCTGAACCTGACCGGCACCCACGTGGGCTGTGACACGTCGCAATGCGGCGCGTGCGTGGTGCATGTGAATGGTCAGGCCGTGAAGTCCTGCACGATGCTTGCAGCCGAGGCCGATGGTGCGGATGTGAAGACTGTGGAAGGCATGGCGAATGCCG
>JALRCR010000470.1:260-589 GCA_023257255.1 Gammaproteobacteria bacterium
GTGGTGATGGTGGGTGAGCTGAACGCCGCAGGCACGGCGATCGACTACAAGCCGGTCAATGCCTGCATCCAGCTGCTGCCTTCGCTGGATGGCAAATCGGTCAAGACGGTCGAGAGCCTCAAAAAAGCCGACGGCACGCTGCATCCGGTGCAGGACGAGATGGTCAAGTGTCATGGCTCGCAGTGCGGTTTCTGCACGCCGGGGATGGTGATGTCGGCGGCGGCGCTCCTCAAGGAGAACCCGAAGCCCACCGAGTCGGAAGTGCGCCACTATCTCGAAGGCAACATCTGCCGCTGCACGGGATACCACAACATCGTGAAGGCTGTGAT
>JALRCR010000471.1 GCA_023257255.1 Gammaproteobacteria bacterium
CCAAGCCCGCCGTTCCGTACGCGGGCAAGTTCCGGATCATCGACTTCACGATCAGCAACTGCGTGAACTCCGATGTCACGGATGTGCGCATCCTCACCCAGTACAACCCGCGCTCGCTCAACGACCACATCGGGTCGGGGCGGCCCTGGGACCTCGACCGGAGCACGGGCGGCATCCGCCTCCTCCAGCCGTACATCGCGCGCGGCCGCGCCGCCGAGTGGTACCGGGGCACCGCGGACGCCGTCCTGCGCAACGTCTGGGCGATCGAGGACAGCGACGCGGACACGATCCTCATCCTCGCGGGCGACCACATCTACAAGATGGACTACCAGCCCTTCATCGCCGCCCACAGGCGCAAGCGCGCGGACGTGACCATCGCGGTGCGGCGCGTCCCCATCGCCGAGGCGAGCCGCATGGGCGTCCTCGCGCTCGACGACCAGGACCGCGTGACCGAATGGCAGGAGAAGCCGAAGGTCCCAAAGAGCGACCTCGCGTCGATGGGCGTCTACGTCTTCAGCAAGCGCGCCCTGATCCACTGGCTCAGCGAGGACCGCCGCGACTTCGGCGCCAACGTGATCCCGGCCAT
>JALRCR010000472.1:0-277 GCA_023257255.1 Gammaproteobacteria bacterium
TGCAATCTCCGACGCATCGTGGACTACCCGAACCTCTGGGCGTACACGCGGGACCTGTATCAGCTGCCGGCGGTCGCCGCGACGATCAATCTGGCGGAGATCAAGGCCGGCTATTACGGCATGCTTGGCCGTGGTGGCGTGGTGCCCAAAGGTCCGCTCATCGATTTCAGTACGGCGCATGGCCGTGACGTACGCTTCGCCTGAATCATTCAGTCTGCACAAGGAGCCGGCAATGTCTCACCCTGAACGAGTCACCCGCGCGCTGCTGCCGGGCATG
>JALRCR010000472.1:287-584 GCA_023257255.1 Gammaproteobacteria bacterium
CTCGCCATGAGCGCGCCCTTGCCCGCACTGGAACTGGGCCTGACGCCCTGGGATTTCTCCGCGCTGACGGCGACCTCGCTGGCCGCGCAGGCGGCCTATGCCGAGTCGCTCGGCTATCGCTCGTTCTGGCTGCCGGAAAATCATTTCAACGCCCACGCCATCCCCGATCCGCTCATGCTGCTGGCGGCGGTTGCGGCCTCGACCCGTGAGATGCGGCTGGCGACCAGCAGTTATCTGTTGCCCTTGCGAAATCCGCTGCTGGCCGCCGAGCAGGTGGCGGTGCTTGACCAGCTGAGC
>JALRCR010000473.1:0-240 GCA_023257255.1 Gammaproteobacteria bacterium
GGGGCTTGCGACCCATGTTGTGGCCGATGCGGAGCTCGATGCGTACGTCGACCAGCTCGTTGCGCGGCTAGTGGCGGCGCCAGCTGAGAGCGTCAGGCGCGCTAAGCTGCTGATGGACTCATCGCTCGGCAACTCGCTCGAGCAGCAGCTCATGCTCGAGGCGCAGTCCTTCGCCGCTTGTGCGGCGACGGTTGATTTCGTTGAAGGTGTCGGCGCGTTCGCCGAGAAGCGGCCCGCCGT
>JALRCR010000473.1:250-582 GCA_023257255.1 Gammaproteobacteria bacterium
GGGTTGATGACCATGCACACGGGACCTCTCGCCGGTGTCAGGATCGTGGAGATCGCCGGCATCGGGCCTGCGCCGTATGCGGCGATGTTGCTGGCGGATCTGGGCGCCGAGGTGCTGCGTATCGAGCGCAAGGAAGGCATCACAGCCATGAAGATGCTCGGCATGGATCCAGTCAAGGATGTCTCCAACCGCGGTCGCCGGGCTGTTGCACTCGACTTGAAGGACGCCAAGGCCGTCGAGCTGGTCTTGGAAGCGATCGAACGGGCGGATGTGCTGATCGAGGGCTTCCGGCCGGGCGTGATGGAACGTCTCGGCCTCGGGCCCGACGTATG
>JALRCR010000474.1 GCA_023257255.1 Gammaproteobacteria bacterium
GGGTTGCGGCAAGTCCACCCTGCTCAATCTGGTGGCCAGCTTCGAGCCGCTGACTTCGGGCTCCCTGACTGTGGGCGGTCAGGCCATCAGCGCGCCCGGCCCGGACCGCGGCGTGGTGTTCCAGGAGGCGGCCCTGTTCCCATGGCTGAGCGTTTGGGAAAACGTGGTCTTTGGCCCCAAAGCGCAAGGCCAGATGCCGAGCCAATACAAGGAACGGGCCGAGCAAATGATCGAGATGGTGGGTCTGACCGAATTCAAGAACCACCTGCCCATACAGCTCTCGGGGGGCATGCGCCAACGCGTGGGCATCGCCCGCGTGCTCACGCTGGGCTCCAAGGTGCTGCTGATGGACGAGCCCTTTGGCGCGCTCGACGCGCTCACCCGCGCCAAGCTGCAGGACGAGCTGCTCGAGATCGTCGCCAAGACGCAGGCCACCGTCGTCATGGTCACGCACGACGTGGACGAGGCGGTGCTGCTGTCCGACAAGATCGTGATGATGACCAACGGCCCCGCCGCGACGATTGGCGAGGTGCTGGCCGTTGACCTGCCGCGCCCGCGTTCGCGGATTGAGTTGGCTGAC
>JALRCR010000475.1:0-288 GCA_023257255.1 Gammaproteobacteria bacterium
AAGGCTGCGCTGTCAGGCATGCTGTCGCCGGAGCGCAAGGAAGAAACCCTGGGTCTGGTCGAGATCCGCGAAATCTTCCGTGTGCCGAAGATCGGCGCCGTGGCCGGTTGTATGGTGCTGGAAGGCATTGTCAAGCGTAACTGCCGTGTCCGTCTCCTGCGCGACAACATCGTACTGCACGAAGGCGAACTCGATTCGCTGCGTCGCTTCAAGGACGACGTCAAGGAAGTGCGCGAAGGGTTCGAGTGTGGTCTGTCGCTCAAGAACTTCAACGACATCCAGGTGGGC
>JALRCR010000475.1:328-575 GCA_023257255.1 Gammaproteobacteria bacterium
GAAATTCTGGAAGTCGCCCGGACGCTGTAATCATGGCGCGCGGACAACAACGGGGTTTTGCCCGGACGGATCGGGTGGCGGAGCAGATCCGCCGTGATCTGTCCGAGCTGATCCGCGCTGAAATCCGCGATCCGCGCGTACAGCAGGTCTCCATTACCGCCGTTGAAGTGACGCCGGACTACTCGCACGCCAAGATCTTCTACACCGCCCTGGTCGCCGAGAGCGAACGAGATGCGCTGGCACAGGG
>JALRCR010000476.1 GCA_023257255.1 Gammaproteobacteria bacterium
ATCACCCTGATGTCAAGCGCATGTTGATGACCATGCGGGCCAGCACAGAGGGTTGCCGCGCGTTGGCCACAGTGGCCGCTGCAGCTTATGACGCGGCACACCACCACCCAGACGCAGAAGTGCGCAAGCAAAATGCCTTGTTCTACGAATTCATGGTGCCACTGGTCAAAGGCTACAGCACGGAGATGAGTTTGGAGGTGACCTCGCTGGGTGTGCAAGTGCACGGCGGCATGGGCTTCATCGAAGAAACAGGTGCTGCACAGTACTACCGCGACGCCAAAATTTTGACCATCTACGAAGGCACAACGGCCATTCAGGCAAACGACTTGGTGGGTCGTAAAACAGCACGCGATGGCGGTCAAACTGCCAAAGCCTTGGCGGGACAAGTAGAGCAAACAGAAAATGAATTGTTGACCAGCGCCAATGCCGATGCGCAAGCGGTGGGCCGTCGTTTGAAGGCAGCTCGTTTGGCTTTCTTGGATGTGGTCAACTTTGTGGCGGGCAATACAAAGGCCAATCCCAACGATGTCTTCGCTGGCAGCGTACCTTATTTGATGTTGACGGGCAATTTGAT
>JALRCR010000477.1 GCA_023257255.1 Gammaproteobacteria bacterium
GGATGGATATGTAATTAATGATGTCACAGTTGATGCTCTAGTTAAGCAAGCACTCACTCACGCACATGCTGGTGTTGATATGGTCGCGCCCTCAGACATGATGGACGGCAGAATCGGTGCCATTCGTGACGCGCTAGAAGCACACGGTTTTATACATACCCAAATCATGGCCTACTCTGCAAAATATGCTTCGGCTTTTTATGGTCCATTCAGAGATGCAGTTGGGTCGGCGGGCAACTTAGGCAAAGGCAACAAGAAAACTTATCAGATGGACCCAGCTAATTCTGATGAAGCTATTCGTGAAGTAAGCCTTGATATTGAAGAAGGCGCTGACATGGTTATGGTTAAACCAGGCATGCCTTATCTGGACATCGTTCGGCGGGTGAAAGATACCTTCAGTGTGCCCACATTCGCCTATCAGGTCAGTGGGGAATACGCGATGATCAAGGCGGCCGCAGCCAATGGCTGGCTGAATGAAGAACAGGTCATTCTTGAGTCGTTACTGGCGTTCAAACGTGCTGGTGCGGACGGTATTCTGACTTACTTTGCGCCACAGGCGGCAAAGCTGTTAC
>JALRCR010000478.1:0-243 GCA_023257255.1 Gammaproteobacteria bacterium
GTGCCATCCCGCGCGAGCTGATCGAGAGCGAATTGTTTGGCCACCGCAAAGGGGCTTTCACCGGCGCGGTGGTGGACCGGATCGGTCGTTTCGAACTGGCGCACGGCGGCACGCTGTTTCTGGATGAAATCGGCGATCTGCCGATGGACATGCAGGTCAAGCTCTTGCGGGTGTTGCAAGAGCGCTGCATTTTGCCGGTGGGCGCCTCGCGCGAAGTGGCGGTGGATGTGCGTGTGGTGGCGG
>JALRCR010000478.1:253-569 GCA_023257255.1 Gammaproteobacteria bacterium
CGCCGGTCGACGTCCGCATCCTGTCGGCGACCCACGGGGATCTCGGCGAACTGGTGGCCGCAGGCCGGTTCCGGGAAGACCTTTACTACCGCCTGAACGTGTTGCCGATCCGCACCACCCCGCTGCGCGAGCGCAGCCAGGATTTGCCGCTCTTGCTCAACCACTACGCGGCCAAGCACACCCTGCCGGGCCAAAGGCCCGTGACGTTTGCCGACGACATGTTGCAGATGCTGGCGCAGTACGCCTGGCCAGGCAATGTGCGCGAGCTCTCGAACCTGGTGGACCGTTTTTCCACCCTGTTCCCCGGTCAGAAGAT
>JALRCR010000479.1 GCA_023257255.1 Gammaproteobacteria bacterium
GGAACGATTATGGGACCACTTGCGGGATACCGGTTTCTGGAGATGGCGGGCATTGGCCCCGGGCCCTTTTGCGCGCTAGTGCTTGCGGAGCTCGGTGCCGAAATCATCCGCATCGATCGGGTCGCCGGCAGCTCGCGAACGATTGCTGTCGACGAAACCCTAGACCTGAGCGCTCGCGGTCGACGATCCATCGCGCTTGATTTGAAGCAGACCGAGGCCGTGGATCTGGTGCTGCGCCTATGCGCCGGCGCCCACGGACTCATCGAGGGCTACCGCCCGGGCGTCATGGAGCGCCTGGGGCTTGGTCCTCATCGCTGCCTCGAGGCCAACCCGCGCCTTGTCTACGGGCGCATGACCGGCTGGGGCCAGGATGGACCACTGGCGCAGACAGCCGGGCATGACATCAATTATCTGGCGCTCTCCGGCGATCTGCACTGGTTCGGCCGTCGGCACGAGGCACCCTCGGCTCCGTTAAACGTGGTGGCGGATATGGGCGGCGGAGGCTTGATGCTGGCGCTGGGACTAACAAGCGCGTTGCTGGAAGCGCAGCGCTCCGGCCGGGGCCAAG
>JALRCR010000047.1 GCA_023257255.1 Gammaproteobacteria bacterium
GGCCACCCCGGATCAACGCGAAAAACTGCCTTTCCATATTCCGATCCGCCTGGGGCTACTGGACCGTAACGGCCGCGAACTGCCGCTGCGCCTGCAGGGCGAAGCCCAAGCCGCCGGCGTCTCGCGCGTCTTGTCCTTGACCGAGGCCAGCCAGCGCTTTGCGTTTATCGACGTCGACGCGCCGCCGGTGCCCTCGCTATTGCGCAATTTTTCCGCGCCGGTCGAACTCAGTTTCGATTACACGGAGGACGAACTCGCGCTGCTCGCCGCCCACGACAGCGATGCCTTCAACCGTTGGGAGGCCGGCCAGCGGCTGGCGATGCGCGTCATCCTGCAGGCGGTGGCGGCACTGCGCGCAGGCCGCCCGGCGGCTTACGGCGAAGGCATCATCGAGGCCTGCCGACGGGTGCTGGCAGACGCCGCGCGCGACCCGGCTTTCGCCGCCGAAGCGCTAAGTTTGCCCGGCGCGGCCTACATCGCAGAGCAGCTTGAAGAAGTAGACCCGGAGGCCATCCTCGCCGCCCGCATGGGTCTGCGACGCGAAATCGCCGGGCGTCTTCAGGCTGAATTTGAGGCCGTGCTGGCAAGCTACACGAGCACCGCCCCCTACAGCCCCGACCCCATCTCGGCCGGCCGACGCGCGCTGCGCAATCTGGCGCTGGGCTATCTGATGGAACTGGAAACGCCGGCGATCCGCGCGCGCTGCCTCGCGCAGCTCCGCGAAGCCGACAACATGACCGACAGCCTGACCGCGCTCATCGCGCTGGCCAACTGCGACTGCCCGGAGCGCGTGGAAGCGCTGGCCTGGTTCTACACCCGCTGGCAGCACGAAGCGCTGGTGGTGGATAAATGGCTTTCTGCGCAGGCCAGTTCGCGCCTGCCCGGCACGCTCGCTCACGTGCAAAGCCTGCTCGGACATCCGGCCTTTGATCTGCGCAATCCCAACAAGGTCCGCGCACTGATCGGCGCGTTCTGTCACGGCAACCACGTGGGCTTTAACGCGGCCGACGGCAGCGGCTACGCCTTTGCCGCCGAGCAGATCATCGCGCTGGACCCGCTGAACGCGCAGGTCGCCGCGCGCATGGCGCGCGCCTTCGACCGCTGGAAGAAGTTTGATGCCGGCCGTCAGCAGCACGCGCAGGCCGCGCTGATGCGCATCCATGCGACCAGCGGGCTGTCGAAGGATACGTTTGAGGTGGTGAGCCGCGCGCTGGAATAAAGCGGGCGCTACGCGCTTGGCGAACGGTCCCGACCGGCGCCGCGTAAGCGGCGGGGGCAGTGCACGCCGTCCCTAGCCCTTGTCGCGCCCGATCAGGCGTCCGATAAGCAAGGAGGCCACACCGAGAATCACCAGCACGACCAGCAGTTTGCCGGCGATATCGCCCAGCGACTCGCGGGAGATAACGCCGACCACAAACCCCAAGCCGAGCAGCGCGAACAGCAGCACGGCAATGCTCGCGAGCATCTTGAAAACCCCGGTCAGGCCGCTGCGGCCCGCAGGCTGTTGTTGATCATCCACTGACATCGGAAGGCCTCTCTCCAGATAGCGTTAGCGCGATGCTAAAGGACGATCCTGCGATCAGGTAGCGCTGCGGAACCCGTCGGCACCGCGCACGATCACCGCATGAGCTATCGCGTCTTCACTCTGCCGCCAGCAGGGTCGCCGCCCGCTTCACGGCGGCGCGGATGCGCGGATAGGCGCCGCAACGACAGAGGTTGCCGCTGAGCGCCGCATCGATACCCGCCTCGTCCGGCGCCGGTGTGACGCGGAGCAGCGCGATGGTTGCCATCACCTGCCCGGGCTGACAGTAACCGCATTGCGCCACATCAAGCTCGACCCAGGCCTGTTTCACCGCCGCGGCGACGGCGTCAGTCGCGCCTTCGATGGTGGTGATCGCGCGACCCTCAAGCGCCTTGGCGGGGGTAATGCAGGCCCGCGTGGCGGCACCGTCGATGTGGACCGTACAGGCGCCGCAAACCGCGCGACCGCAGCCAAACTTGGTGCCGGTCAGATTGAGCTCATCGCGCAGCACCCAGAGCAGCGGTGTGTCGTCCGCGCTGTCGACTTCGCGCGCTTCCCCATTGATGGTCAGCTGGATCATCGGCGGTCTCTCCTGCGGCTCATGCCGGGATCTGGAGCGGCAAGCTGCGCCGGCGCTGGCCGGTCAGCGCGAACAGCGCATTCGCCACCGCCGGCGCGATGGGCGGCAGACCCGGTTCGCCCACGCCGCCTGGCGGTGCTGCGCTTGGCACGATGTGGGTCTCGATCTGCGGGCACTCGCCCAGACGCAGCGCCGGATAGTCGTGGAAATTGCCTTGGGCGACGCGCCCGGCAGCGAAGTCGATCTGACCGTGCAGCGCCGCCGACAGGCCATACACCACCGCGCTTTCCATCTGCTGCGCGATGAGGTTGGGATTGACCGCCAGACCGCAGTCGATCGCGCAGACCACGCGATGCACGCGAATCAATCCGCCCTCGCCCAGAGAGACTTCCGCCACCTGCGCGACCGTGCTGCCAAAGCAGCGGTGCAGCGCGAGGCCACGCGCGACGCGGACGCCGTCTGCTGCCGGTGCCAGCGGCGTGCCCCAGCCGGCCTTGTCGGCGGCCAATTGCAAAACGGCGCGCTGCGCCGGCTCGGCCGCCAGCAGCTGCAGGCGATAAGCCAGCGGGTCGGCGCCCGCCGCCTGCGCGCATTCATCCATGAAACATTCGGTAAAAAACGCCTGATGCGAATGACCCACCGCGCGCCAAAAGCCAACCGGGAGCGGTAACTCAACCGCCGCGTGGCGAACTGACACAGCGGGGAACGCATAGGCCACGTCGAAGGCGCCTTCGGCGGTGGTCTTGTCCGGTCCCAACAAGGGAATGCCCGCCGTGCGTGGGCCGTAGCCCGGCGCGATCGACTGCCCGGCAGACTTCAGCTGCCAGGCCGCGATACGCCCGTCCTCGGCCAGCGCCGCCCGGCATTGCGCGACGCAGGCCGGGCGATAAAAGTCGTGCTGCACGTCGTCTTCACGCGACCACAGCGTTTGCACCGGTCGGCCGGGAAAGGCCCGCGCAATGGTCGCGGCCTGCACGACGAAATCCACCTCCAGCCGCCGGCCGAAGCCGCCGCCCAGATAGGTGACTTCCAGCGCGACTTTATCTTCCGCCAGATCGAGCGCGCGGGCCGCCGCGCGCCGCGCAAACCCGGGCACCTGCGTGGGCGCCCAAACGGTAGCCGCCTCTCCCCGATACTCGACCGTGCAGTTCATGGGCTCCATCGGCGTGTGCGCCAGCCAGGGCGCACGGTAGTCGGCAGCCACCTGCCGCGTGCTGCCCGCGAGCACGGCGTCGGCATCACCGACCTGCCAGAACGCGTACCCCTCGTCTTCTGCCAGTGCCTGGGTCAGCGTTTGCATGAGGTCGGTGGTCGAGCGGCCCGCCAGCGGACCGTCATCCCAGGTGATCTCCAGCGCCGCCAGCGCTTGTCGCGCGCGCCACCAGCCGCTGGCCACCACCGCCACCGCGCCGGTGCCGCCGTGCTCAGGTTCGCACTTCACCACGCCCAATACGCCGGGCAGGCGGCTGGCCTTGCTGGCGTCGAAAGTCTTGACGCGGCCGCCCCGCACTGGCGCAAAGCGCAGCGCGGCGTAGCACAGGCCGGGCGGCCGCACGTCGATCCCGAAGCGCGCGCTGCCCGCCACTTTGGCCGCCGCTTCGAGGCGCGGCACGGGCTGGCCGATGAGGCGAAATTCGGCAGGCGACTTAAGCGTCACCTCGCCCAGCGGCGCCGGCTGCGCGCCGAGATGCGACACGGCGGCTGAAAAATCCATCGCGCGTCCGTCGGCCACACTGAAACGACCGTCTTGCAGCTGCACCTCGGCCGGCGCGCACTGCCAGTGACCGGCGACGCCCGCGACCAGACTGGCGCGGGCGGCCGCCGCCGCATGTCGCATCGGCAGCCAGAGATCGCGCAGGCTGGACGAGGCGCCGGTCATCATGAAGCCCAGTTGGCGTCCAAGCCGGGCCATCATCCAGCGCATGCCATTGGCAACGGCGCCGTGCTCGTCCTCGCGAAAGGGCACGTTTTCAGCAAAGGCCACGAGGTTGCCGTAGAAGGCCTCGATCGGGGCGTCTTCCATGCGTAGTGACGACCAGGCGCAGTCCAGTTCTTCCGCCACCAGCATCAGCAGTCCGGTGTGCACGCCCTGCCCCATTTCTGACTTGCTCATGACGACCGTGACGCTGCCGTCGGGCGCTAGTTTGATCCAGCCGTTCATCGCGATTTGTCCGCCCGGCGCTGGCCGTAAATCGGCCCGCGCCCGCACGCGATCGGGGTTAGCGCAACCAATCAGGAGGCCGCCGCCCGCGACGCCGGCGAGGATTAAAAATGTGCGGCGTTTCATCGGTGACTTCCCTCAGGCGCCGACATCGCAGAAGCCGCGGCTGATGACTTCCCGGCCGTCGCTGTTGAAGACGCTGAAAGCCATGACGCCGTCGCCCGCAGCCGTGCTCACCAGCCGCAAGCGGTCGGGCAACCAGACCATGCCGCTGAAGCGCCCGCCGAGGCGCCGGATTCGGGTCGGGGCAATGCCACCGGCTTGCCGGAGCAGGCCAGACACCGCGTAGGCCAGCGTTGCGGTGCCGTGGAGGATGATTTCCGGCAGGCCGGCGGCCTGCGCGTAGGCGCGGTCGGTGTGGATGGGATTCCAGATCCGGGAGCACTCGGTGTAGACGTGCGCGGCCTGCAAGGGGATCTCGATCGGTGCGCTCGCGGCAGCGTCAGCGCTAGCAACGTGCGCAGGCCATGCCGGCGCCTCCGTGATATGGCGGGCCTCGCCGTCCAGCGCGACATCCCGAAACAAATTGCCCTGCCAGGTCCGGCAGCAGAGTTCACCGGCCGCGTTCAGGGTGTCGATCTGCATGACGAGGAACACGCCGGGACGGCGTTGCATCACGCCCACCACCCGCGCCCGGGTCGTCACGCGCATGCCCGATGTGAGCGGCCGGAAGATCTGCAAGTCGTGCTCGGCATGGACCGAGCGCGCCGTTTCTTCAGCGCTCAGGCCATGCGCGCGGGTGGCGTCCAAGACGGCAAGAATCGCGTCCCACTCCACGCACACCGGAAACACCGGGTGCGTGGCAATCGGCTGCAGGCTGTCGTGATAGCAGGCGGCGGGATCGCCAATACCCGCCGCATAGGCCATCAGCCAACGGCTATCAACGCTGTACTCAAACGGCGGGCTCTCGTAACCCACGATCGACGGCTTCAGCGGCATTGGTCAGACGCTCCCGGAGAGGTGCGCAGATTGTAGACGGCCGCGGGGGGCAAAGGGTGGCTGGTGTTGGGTGACAGCTTGCGCTTGGGGTATGGTCGCGCCTTGCTCGGTCCGACCCGCGTGGACCGGCCGCGCCACAAGCTTCAGAGGAGCAGCCCATGACGATTTCGCAGCAAGACAGCGGCCGGCGCGTGCGCACGGCCAACTGGAACCTTCACTATCACGAAGCGGGCAGCGGCTATCCGGTGATCATGCTGCACGGCTCGGGCGTTGGCGCTTCGGGCTGGAGCAATTTCTCGGGCAACCTCGAGGCGCTGGCCGCGCATTACCGGGTGCTGGCGGTGGATATGCCCGGCTGGGGCGCCTCCGATCCTTGCCCGGTCGACAAACTGGACCATGTGGCGGCGCTGATGGAATTCATGGATGCCTTGGGCATCGAGAAAGCCGCGATGATCGGCAACTCGATGGGCGGCACCACGGTGTTGCGCACGGCGGTCGAACACCCCGACCGCATTTCGCATCTCATCACCATGGGCGCGCCGGCCAACCGCATGCCGCGGCTGTTTGGCGCGGGCGATGGCCCTACCGAAGGCATCAAGATTCTGATCGAGGGCTACCGCAACCCGACCCCGGAGACCATCCGCCGGCTGGTCCAGATCATGTGCTTCGACAAGGCCTTCGCCACCGATGAGCTGTGCATCAGGCGCGCCGAGGCGGCCAACGCCTGCCCCGAGCATCTGGCGAACTTCCTCGCTGGTCTGGCCCGCGGCTGGCCGGTGCCGAAGTGGGCCCCGATCGAGGACCTGATGAAACTCAAAATTCCCGCGCTGCTGATCCACGGCCGCGACGACCGGGTAGTGCACTTTGAGCACTCCTTGCAGCTGGTCTCGGTGATTCCCAATGCGCGTCTGGTGCTGCTCAACCGCTGCGGCCACTGGGCCATGATTGAGCATGCCGCCGAGTTCAACCGGCTGGTGGTTGATTTCGTCCAGCACGCCTGAGCCGCCGCCGGGGCGCCGAAAACGGTCGACGCGCCAAGCCGACAACGGTTAGAGTTCGGCCGTCACTGGGGAGTAGCCGCCCTTCACCTTGAAGGGGCTTGCGTCAACACACTTGGCCCACTGGCCATGGCGCAGGCAATACCCGTATCTGGCAAGACCTTTGACTACTGCGCGTCCGTGCTGGGCCGGCGATGCGCAGTAGTCATTCGTCTACACGTCGGCCCGGGAGTCTCATGATGCAAGCCTTTCTCGTCTCCACCGGTGTCGTCGCCCTCGCTGAAATTGGCGACAAAACCCAGCTGCTCGCGTTTCTGCTCGCCGCGCGCTTCAAAAAGCCCGTGCCGATCATCCTGGGCATCCTTATTGCGACGCTGGTCAATCACGGGCTGGCGGGTGCGCTGGGTGCGTTCATCACCCGCAGCCTGAGTCCCGACATCCTGCGCTGGGTGCTGGGGCTGTCGTTCATCGCCATGGCGGCCTGGACGCTCATCCCGGACAAAATCGAAGAAGAAGAAACCACCGTCGCGCGGCGTTTTGGCGTCTTTGGCGCCACGCTGATTACGTTTTTTCTGGCGGAAATGGGCGATAAAACGCAAATCGCCACGGTCGCCATGGCCGCCCACTACGCGCTGCCACTGACGGTGGTCGCGGGCACCACGCTGGGCATGCTGATTGCCGACGTGCCGGCCGTGTTCATTGGCAATCGCCTGGCCGACCGAATCCCCATGAAGCTGGTCCACGGCATCGCCGCCGCCATTTTTGCCCTGCTGGGGGTGGCAACCTTGCTGGGGGCCGGCGCAGGATTGGGCTTCTAGGGCAGGCAGGGCCGCGCGGTCGTGCCCATAATGCGGGCCGCGCTCCCTTGTTGCAGGATCTGCCGACCATGACCGACCCGACCGCACGCACCGCCGCCATCCGCGCCCACTTCGAGGCGCTGGCGCCCGATATTGAGCATTGGAAAGCGCGCAACCGCTACTACCACGACCAACAGCTGGCGCGGCTGCGCTATCTGATCGGCGAAGACCAGCGGGTACTCGAAATTGGCTGCGGCAGTGGGGACGTGCTGGCGGCACTGGCCCCGCGCGAAGGCTACGGCATTGACCTCAGCCCAACGCTGATCGCGCAAGCGCAGGCCAGACATCCGGGCCTGCACTTCGAAGTGGCCGACGCAGATAGCTGGACGCCGCCGGCCGGTGCGAGCTTCGACTACATCCTGCTGTCGGATGTGCTGGGTTATCTCGACGATATACAGCGCTGCCTCAAGACCTTGCAGCAGGTGGCCACGCCGCACACCCGCATCGTGTTCAGCTTCTATAATTTTTTGTGGCAACCGGTGCTGGCGGCGGCTGAAGCGGCGGGACGCAAGATGCCCACGCCCGAGCAAAGCTGGATTTCGCTCGACGACCTCAAGGGACTGCTGGACCTTGGCGGTTTCGATTTGGTGAAGGCCGAACGTCGGCTGCTCTTTCCCCTTGATCTGCCCGTGCTCAGCACGGTGCTGAACGAGCTTGGCCAGCTGCCCGTGCTCAATCACGCCTGCCTGTCCCATTACGTGGTGGCGCGGCCTGAAGCCGTCGCGTCGACGGCGGCGCTATCGGTCAGCATCGTGGTGCCCTGCCGCAACGAGCGCGGCAACATTCGCGAGGCGGTGACCCGCCTGCCGGCCTTCGGCGCAGCGCAGGAAATCCTGTTTGTGGACGGGCATTCCAACGACGGCACGGTGGAAGAAATCGAGCGCGTAATCGCCGAATTCCCGCACAAGCAGATCAAGCTGCTGCGCCAGACCGGCCGCGGCAAAGGCGACGCCGTGCGACTGGGTTTTGCGGCGGCGACCGGCGACGTGCTGATGATCCTCGACTCCGACCTGACCGTGCCGCCCGAAGATCTGCCCAAGTTCTACGACGCCATCGCCAGCGGCAAGGGCGAATTCATCAACGGCTGCCGGCTCATCTACCCCATGCAGGACCAGGCCATGCGGGCGCTGAACCAGCTGGGCAACAAGTTCTTTGCGCTGTGTTTTTCCTGGCTGCTGGGGCAGACCATCAAGGACACGCTGTGCGGCACCAAAGTGCTACGCCGGCTCGACTACGAAAAAATCGCGGCTAATCGGCATTTTTTTGGCGACTTTGACCCCTTCGGCGATTTCGATCTGCTGCTGGGCGCAAGCAAGCTCAATCTGAAACTGGTGGAAGTGCCGGTGCGCTACCGCAGTCGCACCTACGGCGAAACCAAAATCCACCGGTTCCGCCACGGCTTCATCCTGCTGAAGATGGTCATTTACGCCTGGCGGCGGATCAAGGCGCGCCCGGGCTAGCCTCACTAACCCGCGTATACAGCCGGAAGCCAGGATTGATGACGAAAAAATCCTGCGAGCGGAAGTGGTCGGTGAAATCGATCCCGAACAGCGTGGCCGGCAACTTGAACTCGCGGACCAGCCGGTAGTGCCCGTCCGGGCGTAACAGCTCGTGCAGCTTGCGCGCGCTGGGGTGCGGGTGCCGCTGGCCCCAGCGGTCGAGCCCGCGATAAACCGGCTCCGGCACGATGAGGTCGGTAATCACCGGATTTTTTTTGGTCTCGATCACCAGCGGATCTGCCGGGCCGCTGACGTCCAGCCACGCGCTGTAGTGCCCGGCGGGCGCGGTCGGCGCATAGAACTCCTGCAGGGCGTAAAGCCTGAAGGCGACATAGCTTGAGGCAGGCGTCGCACGCGCGGCGAGCCAGTCGGCGACCTGATCGCGCACATTGGGGCCAGCCTGCACTTTGGCGAAAGCGAGGTCGGCAGCCCCCGTCCACAGCACGCTGGCCGTCAGCAAGACGGCGGCGAGCGCCCGCATGACGCGTCCCCGCTGCCACAGCTCATGCAGGGCCGCCGCTGCCAGCAGCGCCAGCAGCGGCGTCGCCGGCAGGCTGTAGCGCACGACCGTCCACGACACCAGCGTAGTGCCCAGCAGATACGGCAGCAGGCTCGCCGTCAGCAAGCCCGGCGCGCGGCGCCGATAGCGCAAACCAAGGCCCGCGCCAAGCAGCGCGAGCAGATAGGTCGGCGTGCCCAGCGCCTCGCGTGGCAGCAGCCACAGCGTGTGCCAGACCGTACCGCTTTCATCCAGCGTGTCCAGAAACGGGCCCTGCTGATAGCCGGCCTGCAGGCGCAAACCGTCCAGCATCACCCGCCAATACAGCAGGCTGTGGGGACTGCCCAGCGCATAGCCCACAAGCATCGCCAGCACGAGCACCAGGCCGAGCGGCCACAGCCTGGCCAGCGGCAGCGAACCGCGCGCTTCACGGCATACCCAGCCCGCGACCGGCGCGATGCCGAAGGCGATCAGCGGAAAACGCAGCGCCACCGCCAACCCCAGCAGCAGCCCGGCTGCGATAAACAACCGACGGTCGGTCGCCGGGGTGCCGCCGTAAATCAGCGTCCCCAGCCAGAGCAGCAGCGTGGCGAGCAGTCCGGAGAGTTCGTCCGGCCGCAGGTTTTGCGCGAGAAACACGTGCGCCGGCGCCAGCGCCAGCAACAGCGCCGCCGTCACGCCGGTTTGCACATCAAACAGTCGCGCCCCGATATGTGCCACCAGCGCAACCGTGATCAGCGAAAACACGCAAGCGCAGTAGCGCGCGAAGAGGATCGCGTTGGCCACGGGATTAACCCCGCCCAGATGATCTGCCAGCAGCGTCGCGTAGCGATAACAGGCGTTCAGCAGCGTGTAATGCAGGGTTCCGCCGTACTGGAAGTGCTGCGCGATGAGCTGCCCGGCCGCCAGTCGGCGCGCCCAGTCGAGATGAAAGGCTTCATCCGGATGGAAGCTCCACGCGGGATGCGCGGCCGTCGGCAGGCCCCACTCAATCCCTGCGAGGCGCAAAGCGGCGGCGACCGCCATGACCAGCAGCAGCGCGGCACGCCAGCCCCGGGACCAGGTCGGCGTGTTGGTGAGCGGCAGCTCAGACTGGGGCACGGACATGCGGGTCTTTCATGACAACTCTCTGGCGAAGTGCGGGCGCGCGCGATCGCGCTTGAGTATACGGGCAGGCCTCGACAAGGCCGCGCCCGGCCCTGCCCGTCGCAGCACGATTAATCGCCGGGCAGCAGCGACTTCAGCAACGCAGACTGAAAATACCGACGCATGGTGATGGCGTAAAAGTTCTCGAATACGCCCGGCAATTCGCAATATTTCTGCAAGGCGCCGCTTTTGAGCTCATCCTGCACCACCACTTCGGGCACCACGGTCACGCCGCCGGCGTCGCGCGCCAACAGACGCAGCATGGCCATGTCGTCGACCTCGGCGTACGGCCGTAGCGTCAGCCCCAATTCTTCGCATAGCTGCTCAAACTGACTGCGAATGTCACTGCTACGCCCCGGCAACAGCAGCGGCAGGTCGGCCAGATCGTCGGGGAAAATGAAGGCTTTGCGTCGGCGGCGCGGTGGCCCGACCAGACACACGCTCTGCCGGCTTACCCGTCGGCAACCCCAGCGTTGCTGGGCGTCGGCCGTGACCGGCCGGTTGGACAGGATGAGATCCAGCCGATGCGCGCGCAGGCGCTCCAGCAGTTCCTCCAGACTGGCCGATTCCAGGCCAAGCCGAATTTCCGGACGTCCGATCACGGGGCGCAGGAAGTTCTCCAAAAAATTGCGCGACAGCGTGGCGACCGCGCCCACCCGCAGCCGCTGCCCTTCTCGCCCGCTGTCGCCCTGCGCGGTCGAAATCAGCTCCGCGCCCAGGCTGAAGATGCTGTCGGCATAACCCAGTGCCAGCGCGCCAAACTCGGTCAGGCGCAGGCTGCGCCCTTCGCGCAGAAACAGCGCATGGCCCAGCTGGTCCTCGAGCTGGCGAATCTGTGATGACAGCGCCGACTGCGACACATGCAGCTGCTGCGCGGCGCGGGTCAGATGCCCTTCGCGGGCCACCACCCAGAAGTAATGCAGGTGATGAAAATTGAGCTGACGCAGGACGGTCATTCTCATAAATAGAACCTATCGTTTTAATCAATCTATTTTTATCAGAGCCGGAAGCCGGGCACCATGCGCCCGTTGCTACCCGCCCGAGGACCTGCCCATGCCCGCGCCATCCACCCTGCTCCTGTGGGGCCTGCCCTGCAGCTACGCGCTCGCCGCACTGCTTGCCAGCCTGCTGCCCCGCCGACAGTGGGCGCTGGCCCAACTCGCCGCCGGCATCGGCCTTGGCTGCACGCTGCTGGCCGCCGGGGTGGCACTGGCCACACCGGGCAGCGGGGTCGACGTGGCGGAACATCTGGTGGCCCTGCTGGTGGGCGTGCTGGGCTGGGTCATTCTGCGGTATTCGCAGGACTATCTCGCCGGCGAAGCGGGTCAGGCGCGCTATCTGCAGGCGATGCTGTTCACACTCACCGCCGTGGGCGTGGTGGTGCTTGCCACCCATCTGGCGGTGCTGGTGCTGGCGTGGACCGCGACCAGCCTGGGCCTGCACCGGCTGCTGACTTTCTATCCCGAGCGCAGCGCCGCGCAGGTGGCGGCGCATAAAAAATTTCTGGTCAGCCGGCTCGCGGAACTCTGCTTGCTGGTCGCCCTTGGGCTCATCTATCACGAGCTTGGCAGCCTGTGGCTGGATGAGCTCATCGCCGCGGCCCGCAGCCCGGGCAGCCATCCCAGCCTGCACGCCGCAGCGGTGCTGATCGCGCTCGCCGTGATGCTGAAGTCGGCGCAGCTCCCGCTGCACGGCTGGCTGATTCAGGTCATGGAGGCCCCCACGCCGATTTCCGCGCTGCTGCACGCCGGCATCATCAATCTGGGCGGTCTGGTGGTGATCAGGCTGGCGCCGGTCTTTGACGCCGCGCCGCTGGCGCAGGCCCTGCTGATCGCCTGCGGCAGCGTGACGGCGGTGCTGGCGAGTCTGGTGATGATGACCCGCATCAGCGTCAAGGTGCGGCTGGCCTGGTCAACCTGCGCCCAGATGGGTTTCATGCTGCTGGAGTGCGGTCTCGGCCTCTATGAACTGGCCCTGCTGCACCTGCTGGCGCACTCGCTCTACAAGGCGCACGCCTTCCTGAGCGCCGGCGAGGCGGTGAGTCTGGCGCGGCACCGGGCGCTGTTGCCGCAAGGGCTTAAGGCAGGCCGGGCAGCCTGGTGGCGGCGGGTGCTGGCCCTGCCACTGGCGCTGGCGCTGGTCACCGGCATGAGCGCGCTGGCCGGGCACTGGCTGCCGGCGAGCGCACTGCCGCCGGTCGCCGTGATGTTGGTCGGCATGGGACTCGCGCCGCTGCTGTGGCCCTCCCCCGGCGCGACGCCGCACAATCTGCTCGCCGCCATCGGGCTGAGCGGCCTATATCTGCTGTGGCACGCGCTGTTCGCCGGCCTGCTGCCCGGCGCGCAGGGGCCCGGCCTGCTGGCCAGCGCATGGGTGGCGCTCAGCTTCGGCACGCTCTATTTCGTCCAGGCCTGGCTGAAAAGCTTCCCGCAGGGCCGGCTATCGGCCTGGCTCTACCCCAAGGCCTTTGGCGGCTTCTATCTCGATGAACGCTACACCCGCCTCAGCTTCCGCCTCTGGCCGGCGCCGACGACCACGCCACCGGCCGCCGCCCCGATGGCCACGTCGCCGGCGAGTGCGGTGCCATGAGCGCGGCGCACGCCCCGGCGCTCGCCGATACCGAACTGCTCGCCGCGGCCGAGCAGGCCTGTGCCCGCATCGCGCCCTCCTGGCCGCTCGACCGGCTGATTGCGGTCAATCCCTGGTGGGGCTGGCGGGATACCGACTTCGCGCGCACCGGCAGCCAACTGCGGGCGCTCTGCGGCAGCCCTCTGCATATGCCGCTGGCCTACTACCGCGAACGCCTGGCGGCGGGTGAAATCGACGCCGCGGCGCTGGCGGCAGCGGCCCGTGAGGCCGGCTTTCCGGGCGGCGCTACCGCCTTGCTCAACGCCGGCGAAACCGGCGCTGCGGCGCCCCTGCCCTTGTTGTCCGACCTCCTCGACACCGCACCCCGGGCCGGCGCCGCGGCGCCGCTATGGCGGGAGACCATTACCCACCAGATCGGCCAGTGCTGCGCCGCCTGGTTCGACCGGGGCGAGGCCGAATGGCAGCCGGTGCGCGCTGCCAACCTCTACGCGCACTGGCTGGCCACGCTGCGCGATGACCATAGCGTGGCGCTGCTGATGCACGCACCGGAAATCCGCGTCCGCGCGCAGGCTTTGCCCGACACGCCGACCGCGCTGCTGGCAGCCCTGGCGGGCCGGCTGGGACTCACCGCCGAGGGCGTGGCGCGGCTGTGCCTGCGCGCCCTGCTGTCGATTGGCGGTTGGGCCGCCTGGTGCGCCTGGGAGCGCTGGCAGGCCCGGCTCGACGGGACCGATGACGCACAGATCCTTGACCTGCTGGCGGTGCGCCTGGGCTGGGAGTATTTGCTGGACGACGGCCAACGCGACGCCGACTCGCCGTTTGTGCGCTGGCAGGCGGCGCTCCACGCGCCCGTGCCAGCGGATCACCGCAGCGACGCGGCCAGCGTCTGGCAACGTGCACAGGAAATGACCTACCAGCGCGGACTGGCCAACGCGCTCGCGCAGACGCCCGAGGCGCCACCCACCGGCGTGCCGGCGGTGCAGGCGGTGTTCTGTATCGATGTCCGCTCCGAAGTATTCCGGCGCGCGCTGGAAGCCAGTGCGCCGGCGATCGAAACACGCGGCTTTGCCGGGTTTTTCGGGCTGCCCATTGCCTATCGGCCGCTGGGTACCGAGGCCACCTGGCCGCAGTTGCCGGGCCTGCTCGCGCCCAGCCAGACGGTAACCGACAGCACGGGTCTCCTTGCCGAGGACCGGCTGCTCGCGGCGCGACGCCAAGAGCGGCTTGCCGCCGACGCCGGCGCCGAGCCGTTCCGGCGCCTGCCGGCCTCGGCCTTCGCGCGGGTGGAAACCCTGGGGCTCGGTTACCTCGGGCATTTGCTGCAACAGAGCCTGGGTCTGGGTCAGGCTGCGGGGCCGGCCGGCCTTAGCGCCGCTCAAGCCCACAGCCTGCGCCCGGTGCTGGCGCTGCCACCGGCCGAACGCAGCGCGCTGGCCGCCGGCATCCTCAAGGCCATGAGCCTGCGTCAGGGTTTTGCGCCGCTGGTACTGCTGGCCGGGCACGGCAGCGAAACCCGCAACAACGCGCATGCCGCCGGTCTCGACTGCGGCGCCTGCTGTGGGCAGACGGGTGAAGTGAATGCGCGGGTGTTGGCCGAACTGCTGAACGATCCGGCGGTGCGCAGCGGGCTGCTCGAACACGGCATTGTCCTGCCGGCCAGCACCTGGTTTATCGCCGCGCTCCACCACACCACCACCGACCGCGTGACGCTGTTCGACAGCGAAAGGGCGCCGGCGGCCGTACAGCCGGCGCTGGCCGCCTTGACCCAGGCGCTCGCCCGAGCCGGCGAACTGGCGCGGGCCGAACGTGCCCCGGCGCTCGGCCTCGGGGATCTTCGTCACGATGCCGCAGCGCTGGCGGCCGCGGTCGACAAGAAATCCCGCAACTGGGCCGAAACCCGCCCCGAGTGGGGGCTGGCCAACAATGCGGCGTTCATCATCGCCCCGCGCGCCAGAACGCGCGGTCTTGATCTGGCTGGCCGCTGCTTCCTGCACGACTACTGCCATGCGGACGATCCGGATGGCGCGGTGCTCACGCTGCTGATGACCGCACCGATGGTGGTGACGAACTGGATCAACCTGCAGTACTACGGCTCGACCGTCGATCCGCAGCGCTACGGCAGCGGTAACAAGCTGCTGCACAACGTGGTGGGCGGCCAGATTGGCGTGTTTGAAGGCAATGGCGGCGACCTGCGCATTGGTCTGCCGCTGCAGTCGGTGCACGATGGCGCGCAGTGGCGGCACGCGCCGCTGCGGCTGTCGGTGTTCATCGACGCCCCGCGCGAGGCGATCGACCGGGTCATCGCCGCACATCCGGTGGTGGGACAACTGGTCGGCAACCGCTGGCTGCACCTGTTCCGCTTCACCGACATGGGCATCGAAGCCCGCTCCCCCCAGATCTGGCAGAGGATTGCACATGCCCACAGCTGACAACGCCCGCTTCAAGGACTATCTGGCGCGCTGTCGCGGGCAAGCGGTCGCGCTGCTCACGCGCCACGGCAAGGAAACCCTGCTCGGCCCACTGCTGGAAGACGCGCTGGGCTGCAGGCTGGTTCACGTCGACAGCTTCGACACCGACCAGCTGGGCAGCTTCACCCGCGAAATCCCGCGCGCCGGCTCGCAGCGTGATGCCGCGCGGCGCAAAGCAGAACTCGGGATGCAACTCGCCGGCTGCACGATCGGCATTGCAAGCGAGGGCGCCTTTGGCGCCGACCCGCACAGCGGGCTGCTGGCCTGGGACACGGAAATCGTGCTGTGGCTGGACGCGGCAACGGGGCTGGAGATCGTTGGCTTTGCCGACGGTCCGGCAGCCGCCGCGCAGGAGACCGTGCGCGACCTGGCCGCGATGCGCGACTTCGCGCGGCAGGCGGGCTTTCCTGCGCATCATCTGGTGCTCCGCCCGGACCACGCGGAAGCCCCGCCCAGCGCCAAGGGTCTGGCCGATCCGACGGTACTTGAGTCGGCTTTCTTCGCGACTCTCGCGGCCTCGGCGCGCGGCGCGGTCTACGTGGAAAACGATCTGCGCGCGCACGCGAATCCCACCCGGCAAACGCTGATTCGTCAGGCTGGCGCCCACCTGCTGACGCTGCTGAAGTCGGCCTGCCCGAACTGCGCGACCCCCGGGTTCCGGTTGAGCGATCTCGCGCGCGGGCTGCCGTGTGAATGGTGCCGACAGCCGACCCGCGAGGTGGTGGCTGAAATCTGGTCCTGCAACCGCTGCGAGCACCTCGAGCGGCGCCTGCGCAGCGGCCCACCATCGGCCGACGCCTCGCGCTGCGACCGCTGCAACCCCTGATCAGTCGCCGGATTCGCGCGGCCGCCAGGCGGGCCACACGAAGCCGCTGGCAGCAGCTGGGGGCGTGTTGGCCGCGGCGGCTTCGCGCAGCCGGTCCTTCTTGCTCTTGCGCTTGCCTTTCACGCCGCCGGTTGCCTCCGTCACGACCGGGAGCGGTGCCGCTTCGGTAGGCTCAAAACCCGCCAGCACCTCGCGCGCCAGTCTGAGGTCGTAGCGCTTTTCGATCAGCCGGAAATGCGCCTCGCTGGCGGCGGTAACGAAGCTCAAGGCCACGCCGCTCGCGCCGGCGCGCGCCGTGCGCCCGATCCGATGGACATAATCCGTCGCCGAGCGCGGCAGGTCGTAGTTGATCACGGCCGGCAGCCCGACAACGTCGATCCCGCGCGCGGCCAGATCGGTCGCCACCAGCACCCGCGCACGCCCGGCGCGGAAGTCGGCCAGGGCATTGTGGCGTGCACCCTGGGTCAGTTCGCCGTGCAGGGCCAGCGCCGGCACGCCGGCACGGCGCAGCTTCATCGCGAGGTGTTCGGTCGCGTAACGCGTGGCGACGAACACCAGCACCTGCGCCCAGTCATGCGTTGTGAACAACTGGCGCAGCACCGCGGTACGGCGCGCGGTGTCGACCAGAATGGCCCGCTGCTGAATATCAGGCGCGGCTTCTGCCGCCAGTTCGACGCGGGCCGGATTGCTGAGCAGCGCGGCGGCCAGCGCGGTAACTTCATCGGGGAAGGTGGCGGAAAACAGCAGCGTTTGGCGCTGCGCGGGCAGCAGCGCGCAGATGCGCGCCAGTTCCTCGGCAAAACCGAGCGCAAACAGTCGGTCCGCCTCGTCCAGCACCAGCGTGCCGAGCGCACCCAGCGTAAGCCCGTTGTGGTCAATCAGGTCGAGCAGTCGGCCGGGCGTCGCGATCAGCAGATCCGCGCCACCGCGCAGCGCCATCAGCTGCGGGTTGATCGATACCCCGCCCCAGGCGCCGAGCACTTTCAGCCGTACCGGCAGATCGCGCGCGAGCGTGGTCGCGACCTCGGTGATTTGGGCCGCGAGTTCGCGGGTCGGCACCAGCACCAGCGCGCGCAGTTCACCGCGCGGCGCGGCCGCACCCGACAAGCTTTCCAGTAGCGGCAAGAGGAAGGCCGCGGTCTTGCCTGAACCGGTCTGCGCGCAGGCCAGCAGATCGCGTCCGGCCAGCACCAGCGGAATGCCCAGACGCTGCACGGGCGTGGGCGTGAGATAGCCGCGCGCGGCGATCGCCTGAAGCAGCGGGGCCGTGAGCCCCAGGGTGTCAAAACTCATTTTTTGGCCTCAGGCCGGCACTTCAGGCGGTGCCAGCCGTGACAGGAAATCAAGCGTCAGCGCGCGGGTCGCGCCGATGTCTTCGTACAGGATGCCGTGGCGGTTCGCCGGCACCCAGTGCAGGGTTTTATTGCTAGCGCCCAGCGCTTCCACAATCAGGCCCGCCGACTCTGGCGCAACGACCGGATCGGCATCGCCCTGGATCACGCACACCGGACAGCGCACCGCGGGCAGAACGACTTTCAATTCCGCCACCACGCGCGTCAGTTCAAACAGCGCCGAGAGCGGGATATTGCGGTAGTTGATGTGTGGATGCTCGGGTTCGTTGGGCCGAAACGGCAGCACCCCGTCGGCGGTGGTCAGCCAGCTGACCAGCTTGTTGGCGCCATGCACCAGCGGCACGTAGCGCAGGTTCTTGTTCCGGAACTTGAGCGGCGCGCTGATCGCGACCACGCCGGCCAGCGCGGGATCAGCGTTGGCGGCCGCGATGAGGCTGAGCGAACCGCCGGTTGAGAAACCGACCAGCGCGTAACGCGGGCACAGCGCACGCAAGATTTCGACGCCCCGCGTGACCGACTGCAGCCAGTCGTGCCAGGGCCGGTCCTGCAAGTCCCAGGGCGAGGTGCCGTGGCCTTTCAGCCGCACGCCGAGCACCGTGTAGCCGGCTGCAGCAAGGCGCTCGCCAAAGCCCCGCACCTCGGCCGGCGAGGCCAGAAAGCCGTGTACCAGCACCACGCCCAGCGCGCCGGGCCGGGCTGGGCGCAGCAGAAACGGCGCGGCGTCGGCGCTGGCCGTTTCGCGGCTGTTGATCGCGGCGTGCGCGGGCGTGCGGTGCTGCAGGCGGTCAAAGGCCAGCGCCTGCAGTTCGTCGTCGAACAGCGCCAGCGCGCGCGTCGCCGGGGTCAGCTGCGGCAGATCGGCCAGCGCGCCGCGCAGCGCCTCGGCCACCGCCGGCAGCGGCGCCACCTCGTTGGCATACACCTCGATCGGGTTCTCGAGGCGGATGGCGTCGAAATCGTGCGTCTCGCGCAGCTTCTCGCGCAGCACCAGCGTGTCCTCATTCAATGCGAGCAGCCCGGCGGCGACCGCGGAATCCAGAAACTCCTGCAAGGCCGTGGGCGACTCGCCCTGCAGCTGCTGGTAGCTGCCGGGGTCGCGCAGCCCGTGATGCAGGCGCAGCGTGGGCACGGACTGCAGGCGCTTGAGCGCCAGATAGAGCACGCGCTGAAAGTCCGCGATCGGCATGGCGCTGACGCCCCGCTCGAGCTGCTGACGAACGAGCGTCGACGCAAGATGCGAAAGATTCACCACGGTGCCGCGATAGATGGCGTGCATGTAGGCATCCCGCGCGCGGTGGATTACCCCCAGCGAGCCGCGGGCGGCCATGCGCCGGAACAGCCCGGCGTCGAGAAAACTGGCGTCGAAGGCGCTGGGCAAGTCGGGCAACTGGCGCGCGAGATAGCGCAGCAGCGGCCGCTCATACCAGTGGCAGAAGTCTTCCACCGGCTGGCAGTCGCCGAGGTTGATGTCCATGTCGGTGGCCTTCAGCAGCAGATTGCCTTCGACCACCCATTCGTCCACCGCCCGCGGGCTCAAACCGCCGCTGACCAGCTCCGCGCCCTGCCGCAGCAGGTTGTCGCTGATCCGTAGCGGATAGAAGGTAATGTTGGCCGGCACCAGCGTGCCCGTGCGGTGCGCCGCGGTGAGCAGATGGTCGACCGAACCCAGCCCCAGCGACTCCGCCCATTGCCGCAGCAGGCTGTGCTGATTGCGGCTGGCACGGTACTGCACGGCGTAACGGAAAATCTGCAGGCCGATGGCGAGACGCGCGGCGCCGCTGTGGTGCTTGCGGCGCGTCTGCGCGCTGCGCGAATACACCCGGTACTGCCCGTCCGCATCCAGCACCTGCCGGTCCTTGACCATGCCGCCCTCGGGAAACACCACCACCTTGCGCCCGCGCAGGATGTCGCGCGCCAACAGGCCCATCAGCTGCGGATGGTTATTGGGCACCACGCCAAGTTCGCTGAGCAGGCGGGCGAAGCGATCGTCGCGGGCGAAAAATTCGGCCGCGGCGACCGACCGGCAGAAATGGCCGCCGTCCTGATAGATCAGGTACTGCGGGATGAAGGTCTCCATCCGCGCGAAATGGTTGAACAGGAAAATCTCGCCGTGCTCGATCTGCCGCCGCTCGTGGTGCATGCGGATCTCAAGCCCCAGCAGCTTGCGGATCTGCTCAAAGACCCGCGCGCAGCGGTCGTAGGTCTGCTGGTTAAGCTCGGGCGCGTCGATCATCGCGAGGGTCTGGTAGCTGGCATCGCCAGACTATAGCGCGTGCCAGACGCACTCACGTGGGCCGCGAGCGGGCGCGGGCTATTC
>JALRCR010000480.1 GCA_023257255.1 Gammaproteobacteria bacterium
AAATCCTCAGCGTCGCCCGTCGTCCAGGCGATGCCCTGCAGCAGGCCGCGGTCAACGGCGCGGTCGCGGCCGACCGCAAGCATCGCGGGGTTGATGTCGCAGACTGTGACATCGGGCGTCTCGCCCTGTTTTTCCAGAATGCGGAAGGCAATGTCACCGGTGCCGCCGGCCACATCGAGAAAACGCTCGCCAGGCCGCGGGTGCAAGACGTCGATCAGCGCATTTTTCCAGAGTCGGTGCACGCCGCCCGACATCAGGTCGTTCATCAGGTCGTAGCGCGGCGCCACGCTTTCGAAGACCCGGCGGACCAGACCGGCCTTTTCGGCCGCGGGCACGTCCCGGTAGCCGAAAGACGCCCTTGGCGCCGTGTCCGGATCGGGGGTATCGCTGGGCAGTTCGCTCATGGGGGCAACCTAGAGGAATAGCCATGCTGCTGAAAGACCGGGTGATTTTGATCACCAATGTCGAGAAGTTCGCAGGTCACGGCACCACGCGCGTGGCGCTGGCGCAGGGGGCCACGGTGATCGCCCACGACCCCAGCTTCGAGGCCCCGAGCGCGCGGC
>JALRCR010000481.1 GCA_023257255.1 Gammaproteobacteria bacterium
GCGCGGCAACTGGCGCGGCTACCTGCACTGTGACGGCGGACAGCCCCGCGTCGAACTCTTCCGCAAGCTCGCCGCCTACGGCACGCTCCGCATCGTGTCCGCGCCCGGCGTCGGCTGGTCCTGGACCGTCGAGCGCACCGAAAAATGGTTCAGCAAGCCCGGCTCCGACACCGGCACCGCCGCCAGCGGGATGATCGACGCGCGCCAGGTCTTGAGGAACACGATGACCACAATCACCACCAGCGCCACTGCCTCCAGCAGGGTCTCGATGACGGCGCTGACCGACTGTCGCACGAAGCGGGTGGGGTCGTAGACGATCTGATAGCTCACGCCCTGCGGGAAGTCTTTCTGCATGTCGTCCAGCAGGGTCCGCACATCGTTCGACAGCTGGATGGCGTTCGACAGCGGCGCCTGGAACACGCCCAGCGCCACCGCCGGCTTGTTATCCAGATAGCTGCGCAGCGAGTAGTCGCTGGCGGCGAGTTCGATGCGGGCCACATCGCGTAGTCGCAGGAGGCCGCCCTCGGCGGAGGTCTTGAGGATGATGTCGCCGAACTCAGCTT
>JALRCR010000482.1 GCA_023257255.1 Gammaproteobacteria bacterium
GTCGGGATTGCTTGCGGGATGGATAGCGCGTTGGCGCGCCCTCGGCGCGGGCGATGCACGACCCTGCGAGCGGGCAAAGCGCACAGGCCGGGCGGCTGCGTGTACAGAGCGTGGCGTCCAGGTCCATGATGGCCTGCGTGTAGGTGGCCACGTCCTCGGCGGGCGTACAGGCCTCAGCCAGTGTCCAGAGCCGCTGCTCGACGGATCGCTGCGATGCGTTGCCCTCGATAGCAAACACGCGCCCGAGCACGCGCTTCACGTTGCCATCGAGGATTGGCTGACGCTCGTCAAAGGCGAGGGCAAGGATAGCGCCTGCCGTCGAGCGACCAATCCCGGGCAACGCGGCCACATCGTCGAATCGATGCGGAAACTCGCCGCCGAAATGCCCTGCGATGTGCTGCGCTGCCCGATGCAGATTTCGCGCGCGGGCGTAGTAGCCGAGACCCGTCCACAAGTGCAGCACTTCGTCGATCGGTGCTGCGGCAAGAGCGCTTACGCTTGGAAAGCGCGCCATGAACCGCTCGAAATAGCCGATGACCGTTGCCACTTGCGTTTGCTG
>JALRCR010000483.1:0-302 GCA_023257255.1 Gammaproteobacteria bacterium
AATGCGATCGATCTCCATCAGAGTCCCGTCGTAGTACTTCAGCATCTCCAGCATCTGATCATCCCACAGGCCGCGTTCCTTCAGTTCGCTCACCAGTGCGGTGTTCAAATGAGTAAACTCGCCCGAAAGATTGCTCTTCACATACAAATGCTTGTACATCGGCTCGATCGACTGCGACACACCAATGATCGTGGAAATCGTCGCCGTCGGAGCAATCGCCATGCAGTTGCTGTTACGCATGCCGTGCTGAGCAATCGCCTGACGCACCACCGACCAGTCCATCCGCGCAGTACGGTCCACGT
>JALRCR010000483.1:312-556 GCA_023257255.1 Gammaproteobacteria bacterium
CCGACAGCCCCGCTCACGCTCCAGCAGATCCATCGTGTCGATCGGCAGCAGACCACGATCCCACTTCGAACCAGTGTAGGTGCTGTACACACCTCGCTCAGCCGCCAGATCCGTTGACGCCAGAATTGCGTAGTAGGAAATCACTTCCATGCTGTAGTCCGCAAAGTCCACAGCTTCCGGACTGGCATAGCTGATGTTCATCGCCGCCAGCGCGTCCTGAAATCCCATCACTCCCAGACCCACC
>JALRCR010000484.1 GCA_023257255.1 Gammaproteobacteria bacterium
GGACGCGTCCCGCATGGTGGCGGCGACCTTGCGGTCGATGTCCAGGATGGCGGACGCCGGGTCGGCCAACTCGGCCTTCACCGCGTCGTGCAAGGCGCCCATCTGGCTGAGCAGTTCGCGCATGTTTTGTGCACCGGCACCCGAGGCGGCCTGGTAGGTCATGGCGCTGACCCACTCCACCAGGTTGTGCTGGAACAGTCCGCCCAAGCCCATGAGCATCAGGCTCACGGTGCAGTTGCCGCCGATCCAGTTCTTCCCGCCTTTGGCCAGGGCCTGGTCGATCACCGGGCGGTTCACCGGGTCCAGGATGATCACGGCGTCATCGGCCATGCGCAGCGAAGAGGCGGCATCAATCCAGTGACCCTTCCAGCCGGCAGCGCGCAGCTGGGGGTACACCGCCTTGGTGTAGTCACCGCCCTGGCAGGTGATGATGATGTCGCAGCGCTTGAGCGCGTCGATGTTGTTGGCGTCTTGCAGCGTGGTTTCGTGCTTGGCCATTGCCGGGGCCTGGCCCCCGGTGTTGGAGGTGGAGAAAAAGACGGGCTCGATCAG
>JALRCR010000485.1 GCA_023257255.1 Gammaproteobacteria bacterium
GGCCTCAGGCAAACTGACCGCCATGAGCTACTCAGCAATCGGCAAGAGGCGGGAATCGGTCGCGGTCCAGGTCGGGTCCGTGACGGTGGGCGGCGGCGCCCCGGTCACCGTCCAGTCCATGACCAATACCGACACGGCCGATGCCATGGCGACGGCCCGGCAGGTTGCAGCCCTTGCCCAGGCGGGGTCCGAACTGGTGCGGATCACCGTCGACCGGGACGAATCGGCACGGGCCGTTCCGCATATCCGGGAGGCGCTTGACCGCATGGGCTGCGGTGTGCCGCTGGTCGGTGATTTTCACTACAATGGCCACACGCTGCTGGCCGATCATCCAGCCTGTGCCGAGGCGCTGGCCAAGTATCGCATCAATCCCGGCAACGTCGGCTTCAAGGAGAAGAAGGACCGCAACTTCTCCATGATGATCGAGACCGCGCTGCGCTTCAACCGGCCGGTACGGATCGGCGTCAACTGGGGCTCGCTCGATCAGGCGCTGCTCACCGAACTGATGGACCAGAACGCCCGCGCGTCACAGCCGCGGGACGTGCGCGAAGT
>JALRCR010000486.1 GCA_023257255.1 Gammaproteobacteria bacterium
GGCCGATGCACTTCTTACAAATGCGCCGCACGAGGCGTTGGGCCATGAAGGCGCGGCTCGCCGAGGCCACGAGGAAGGGCTTGATGCCGATGTCTACGAGACGTTGCACCGCGCCGGGCGCGTCGTTCGTGTGCAGTGTGGAGAAGACCAAGTGGCCGGTCAGCGAGGCATTGATCGCAATGGTCGCAGTTTCCAAGTCACGAATTTCCCCCAGCATGACGACGTTCGGCGCTTGGCGAAGCATTGCGCGGAGGGCGTGCGCGAAGGTTAGACCGATGACTTCGCTCACTTGCACTTGGTTAATGCCGGCCAGCACGTATTCGACCGGGTCTTCGACCGTGATGATCTTGCGGTCGGGGCGGTTGATGTAGTTAAGGCAGGAGTAAAGCGTGGTGGTCTTGCCGGAGCCGGTCGGACCGGTGACGAGCAGAATCCCGTCAGGCAAACCGATCAAACGCTCGAAGGTCTGCTGGTCGTCCGTGAGGAAGCCGAGTTCGGTCAAACCCAGCTTCAAACCGGATTTGTCCAAAATACGCATGACGATGCTTT
>JALRCR010000487.1 GCA_023257255.1 Gammaproteobacteria bacterium
TGGCCGAGTTGGAACAGAAGTACCAGGTGTGGTTGAAAGACGCGCGGATCTAGACCCTCAGCGCAAGGCCTGGTAGATCGTCTGCGCCAGGGACAGCGAAATGCCTTCCACACTGGCCAGGTCCTGGACGCTGGCCTCGGCCACACCACGCACGCCTCCAAATCGCTGCAGCAAGCGTGCCCGCTTGCGCGGCCCCACGCCTTCAATGTCTTCGAGCTTGCTGCCCCCCGTGCGAACGCGCGCGCGTTGCGCACGCATGCCGGTGATGGCGAAGCGGTGGGCCTCGTCGCGGATTTGCGCCACCAGCATCAGGGCAGCGGAGTCACGGGCCAGGGTCACCTTGTCGCGTCCGTCGGCAAACACGAGTTCCTCCAAGCCCACCTTGCGGCCTTCGCCTTTTTCGACCCCGACGATGCGCGCGAGGTCCAGCCCGAGTTGCTCGAACACCTCACGCGCCATCGACACTTGCCCCTTGCCGCCGTCGATCAACACCAGATCCGGTAAACGCCCCTCCCCCGCGCGCACACTCTCGGCCAGCTTGCTGTAGC
>JALRCR010000488.1 GCA_023257255.1 Gammaproteobacteria bacterium
GGCCGCCTGTCGGACATGACGCTGGGCATTGAGTGCCTGCTCACGGACGACCCGTCACGGGCCAGCGAGCTGGCACAAATGCTCGACCAGATCAACCGAGATCGGCGCGACATCGAGGGCCAGATGCGGGAGCAGGCCATGGCAGCGGCCGATGCGATGGCAGATCAAGACCATCCGGCTCCCGCCGTGGTGATTTATGAGCCTGATTTCCATGAGGGTGTGGTGGGCATCGTGGCCTCGCGCATCAAGGAAAAAATGCACCGGCCCACCTTTGTCTTTGCAGCCAGTGGCGCAGCGGGCAAGTCCCATGAACTCAAGGGCTCGGGGCGATCCATTCCCGGCTTTCATCTGCGCGACGCGCTCGATTTGGTCGCCAAGCGGCACCCGGGCGTACTGCTGCGCTTTGGCGGCCATGCCATGGCCGCCGGCTGCACCGTCCCCCTCGCCGAGCTCGGGCTGTTCAAACAGGCACTGCAGCAAGTGGCCCGGGAGTGGCTCGATGCGGCCACGCTGACCCGGCAGATCGAGACCGACGGACCACTGGCCC
>JALRCR010000489.1 GCA_023257255.1 Gammaproteobacteria bacterium
CGAGAAAATCGGTGAACGCTGCGCGGCGGCGTGTAAGAAGATTGGGTATCGGGGTGCGGGTACGTTTGAGTTTCTGTATGAAGACGGCGAGTTTTACTTCATCGAGATGAACACCCGTGTTCAAGTAGAGCACCCCGTAACCGAGTTGGTGACGGGCATTGATATTGTTAAAACCCAAATTGAGGTTGCGGCAGGTTCAAAGCTCCCGTTCTTGCAAAAAGAAGTGCGTGTCAGTGGTCATGCGATTGAGTGCCGGATCAACGCAGAAGACCCCTTCAACTTCATGCCGTCACCCGGAAAAATAACGGGCTGGCATACGGCAGGAGGCCCGGGCGTTCGGGTGGACTCGCATGCTTATCACAACTACACTGTTCCCAGTCACTATGACTCCATGATTGGTAAGTTGATTGTTTACGGCGATACGCGTGATCAAGCGCTCGCGCGTATGCGCTCGGCGCTGTCAGAGATGATTGTGGAGGGAATTAAAACCAATATTCCCCTCCATCGGGAATTGATGGTCGATGCCAAGTTCGTTGCGGGCGGCACC
>JALRCR010000048.1 GCA_023257255.1 Gammaproteobacteria bacterium
GCGGCAAGGAACTCCTGCAGCTGGGCCTGCGGCAGCTCCTTCGCCGGGGTCTCCAGTCGGGTGACTTTACGAATGCCGTCCAGCGCGAACTTGCGCAAGCCATCGCGCAGATGACACCAGGCGTCGAGGTACCAGACCTGACGGTAGAACACGAGCTGCTGGGGCGAGATTTCGCGCAGCGTTTCTTCGTCGCTGGATTTTGCGTAGTAGCTCAGCTCCAGGCGGCGGCGGGCAAACACGGCGTCGGCCACGGCCTCGAAACATTTCGGCTGTGGCGCGGCGCGCCCGGGCTGCTCGATGCGCACCCGCCGTTCAAATTCGGCGAAGGAATGCTCCGAGCTTTCCATCAGGCTTTGCAGCCGCTCGCGCAGCGGCTCGATGTGCCGCGCCAGCACGCCGGGCTGCAGGGTGGACAACAGGTGATGCATGGTCAGCAGGGCGGTGGCCTCGGAGGCGTTGAACCACAGGCCGGGGAAGCCCTGGCGCGCCGCCTTGCCGGTCGGTTTGGCGCGCCGGTAGCCGCCCAGGTTGCGGTCGAACTCGATGGGCGACTGCATGCGGTCGCGCAGATAGGCGAGGTCGCGTTTCAAGGTAGCGGGCGAGACTTCGAGTTCGCCGATCAAATCCTTGAAGCTGACGACCGAACGGACGGCCAGCAGTTGTTCAATCTTGAAGATGCGTTCGTTCATGCTCATGGGCTGACTTCCGATCCGCGCCGGGCCGACGCGAGCTCAGGCTAAGCCTGGACAGGCTCATTGCGTGAGCCTGTCAGGCCTCAAGACCGCGCGCGAACTCAATTTGCAGCTGCAGACTCTCGTTGCCGTTCCACTCGTTGACGTCCAGCCGGTAAGCGGCGTGGATGCGCCGGGCATGCGTCCAGTCAGCCTCCGCCGCGCCGAAGGCGATGGCGCTGACCTGCACGCCGCCGGGGGCGCCGAGGTCTAGTTTCAGATGCCGCTCGCCGACCACCCGGCGGCCCAGCACCTTGAACTCCCCGTCGAACAGCGGTGCCGGATTACCCTGCCCCCAGGGCAGCAGCGTCGCCAGCTGCGCGGCCAGCGCCAGCGTGAAATCGCCGGCGGCCAGTTCGCCATCGGTCAGCAACACCTGTTCGAGGATGCTGGCATCTGCAACCCGCGCCACTTCGTCGGCAAAAGCCGCCTGAAAACGCGGGAAGTCGCCCCGTCGCAGCGACAGGCCGGCCGCCATCGCGTGGCCGCCGAAGCGCCCCAGAAGACCGGGATTATGGGTGGCCAGCGCATCCAGCACGTCGCGGATATGCACGCCCTGAATCGAGCGCGCCGAGCCTTTCAGTTCATCGCCCTCGCCCGGCGCAAAGGCGATCACCGGCCGGTGATAGCGCTCCTTGATGCGCGAGGCCACGATGCCAACCACACCTTGATGCCAGCTGTCGTCGAACAGACACAGCCCGGCCGGGATCGCGCGCTGCGCCTTGGCCAGCAGGCCGTCGACGATCGTGCGCGCCTGCGTGCTCATGTCCTGTTCAATCTCGCGCCGGGCCTTGTTGATGGTGTCGAGCTCCGCGGCGATCTGCCCGCAGCGCACCGGGTCGTCGCTGCTGAGCAGCTCGATCCCCAGCGCCATGTCGGCCAGGCGGCCGGCGGCGTTCAGGCGCGGTCCCAGCGCAAAACCGAGTTCGCTGGTGGTCAGGCGGGCCGGATCTTTACCAGCCACGCGGCAGAGCGCGGTGATGCCGGGAACGCAGCGGCCCTGGCGCATGCGCTGCACCCCCTGCGCCACCAGCCGGCGATTGTTGGCATCCAGCGGCACCACATCCGCCACCGTACCCAGCGCAACCAGATCAAGCAGGGCGGCAAAATTGGGCTCCTTCAGCTGTCGCGTCGCGAACCAGTCGAGCTGCCGCAAATGGGCGCGCAGCGCGAGCATCACGTAAAAAATCACGCCCACCCCGGCCAGCGCCTTGCTGGCGAAGCCATCGCCCAGCGCGTTCGGATTGACGATCGCATCCGCCGCCGGCAGCGTCGCGCCGGGCAGATGGTGGTCGGTGACCAGCACCTGCATGCCCGCGGCCTTGGCCGCCGCCACGCCCTCGAGGCTCGCGATGCCGTTGTCGACCGTCACCAGCAGCGCGGCGTTTTTCTGCCGCGCCAGCTCGACGATCGGTGGGGTCAGGCCGTAGCCATAACGGAGGCGATCGGGCACCACGAAATCGACATTGCGCGCGCCCAGCGCCCGCAAAGCCCGCAGCGCCAGCGCGCAGCTGGTGGCGCCGTCGGCGTCGTAGTCGGCAATGATGCAAATGGATCGCCCCGCCGCCAGCGCGTCGGCCAGCAGGCGCACCGCGGCGTCGATGCCGCCCAGGGTCTCCGGCCGCAACAGACCCTCGAGGGCGGTATCAAGCAGCGCCGGGCGGTCGATGCCGCGCGCGGCCAGCACGCGTCGGGCCACCGGATGCAGTTCGGTCGGCAGGCTGTCGCTCCCCGGGACGGGCCGACGCTGGATGCGTGGAGCGCTCATGGCAGCTCCGGCAGGTCGTGGCAGTCGCCTGGCGCCAGCGCAGTGGCGCGACGCCAGAACCGCCAGCGCCCGCCCGGACGCAGGCGGCCACAGGCGGTTTCGCCGAAGAGTTCGATGGCCTCGAACCCATTGCGCCCCAGCGCGCGCCAGAGCGCGGGCAAGAGCTCATGCGCGAAAGTCTCGAGCGTCATGAGCGGGGCGTCGGGCAGCGCGGCGCCCCAGGGCGCGTCCAGCATGAGCAGCAAATCTTCGCGTTCCAGCCGTGTCAGCAGTTCGGCGGCGCCAGCGGCCGGCGTCCAGGCCACACCCGCCGTTTGCGCGGCGCCGGCCAGCAGCACATCGTTACCGATGGCGGCAGCCACCGCGGGCCTTGGGCCGGCGGCCGGCGCGCCGTCGCTGCCCCACAGCCACAGCGCGTTAAGCGCCGTCAGCCCGCGCGCGGCGCGCAGCTCGTTTAGCGGCAAGGCGTGAAGCACCATCTGGGCATCGTTGAACAGCCCCCGCCAGCGGCGGGCCGAGGGCGCGCGGGAGATAAACGGCGTTACCGAGCGACCGCTGAGCCAGGCCGGCCCGTACGGACTGCTGTGCTCAAGATCTGGCGCCCGCACATACCAGCGCTCGGGGCTGCGACCGACGCGCCATTCGCATTCCGGGAGCTGTGCGTTCAGCGCCGCCACCGCCGCCGCGGCTTCCTCGACGGCAACCTCGCCTTGCCCCGGCGCCAACAGCAGCACCAGCCGCGGGTCGGCGCGCAGATGCACCGGATCCGCGCGACACCAGCCGGCGTCGACGGACGTCAATGCAAGGTCGTGTAAGGCGCAGAGCGGGCCTATCGGCAAAGCGGCGTCGGCGGCGAGTCCCAGCTGGGTCAGGAGCATGCGGGGCAGCGTCTGCGGCGCGGGCTGCCAATCTGCACGTGCCAGCAGGCGTGCCAGCGCCGCTGGCGCTGCGGCCGCGCCAACCGGCCGTAGCCCGGGCATAAACAGGCTTAGCCGCGGCATCGGGCGGCCCGCCGCTTCACATGCGGTCGAGGATCGCGCGTTTAACGGCGTCGGTATCGGCGGGGATGCGAATGACCGCGCCGTCGCTTTGCTTGATCGCGGTGTCGGGATCTTTGAGACCGTGGCCGGTCAGGGTGCAGGTAATCACGCTGCCGGCTTTGATCTTGCCGGCCTTGATGTCGCGCAGCAGGCCGCCAACCGAGATGGCCGAGGCCGGCTCGCAGAACACGCCTTCGCGTTCAGCCAGCAGTTTTTGCGCGTGGAGGATTTCTTCATCGCTCAGTTCGTCGACCCAGCCGCCGGATTCACGCACCGCCGCCCACGCCAGATCCCAGGACTGCGGATTGCCGATGCGGATAGCGGTGGCGATGGTTTCCGGGTTGGCGACCGGGCCGCCGCGCACGAAGGGCGCCGAGCCGGCCGCCTGATAGCCCAGCATCACGGGGCGCGAGTCGGTTACCGCCGGATGCGGGAAAGCGCAGCTGTCGGTGCAGAATCCGCAGGCCGCGGTGCGCGGGCTGACCGCGGCGTATTCCGAGAAGCCGGTCCAGTAGGCGCTGATGTTGCCGGCGTTGCCGACCGGAATGCAGTGGTAGTCCGGCGCGCGACCAAGCTCGTCGACGATTTCAAACGCGGCCGTTTTCTGGCCCTGCAAACGGTAGGGGTTGATCGAGTTGACGATGGCCACCGGCGAGGTTTCGGCCACTTCCTTGACCAGGCGCATGCCGTCGTCGAAGTTGCCTTCGATCTGCACCACCACCGCGCCCTGAATCATCGCCTGCGCCAACTTGCCGAGCGCAATCTTGCCTTCCGGAATCAGCACAAACGCGCGCACGCCGGCCCGCGCGGCATAGGCCGCCGCTGCCGCCGAGGTGTTGCCGGTCGATGCACAAATCACCGCCTTGGTGCCCTCGTGTACGGCCTGCGTGACGGCCATGGTCATCCCGCGATCCTTGAACGATCCGGTGGGATTGAGGCCTTCAAACTTGGCAAGGATCTGCACGTCGTGACCGGCTGCGCGGGAGAGATTTTCCAGCGGAATAAGCGGCGTGTTGCCTTCGCACAGCGAGATGATGCGCATGCCGGGCGTGACCGGCAGGCGGTCGCGATAGCGGTCGATCAGGCCCAGATAGTGGCGGGGACGGGGGCTCATGCGAGGTTCTCCACGCGGATTCGGTTGAGCGGCGCGCGAATCGAGCCCAGCGCTTCGATGCGCGCCGTGGCGGCGTTCATGGCTTTTTCCTGCACCTTGTGGGTGAGGATGACCACCGGCACGTTGGCGCTGTCGGCGTCCTGTTCCAGCTGCATGATGGCTTCGATGCTGATGCCGCTGTCGGCGAGGATGCGCGTGACGTCGGCCAGCACGCCAGGCTCGTCGGCTGCCAGCAGCCGCAGGTAATACGCGGTTTCGGTCTCGCCAATGGGCAGGATGGGCGGCTGGTCCATGGTGTCGGGCTGGAAGGCGAGGTGCGGCACGCGGTTCTCGGAGTCGGTGGTCAGCGCACGCACCACGTCGACCAGATCGGCCACGACCGAGGAGGCCGTCGGCAGCGCGCCGGCGCCGGCGCCGAACAGCACCACGGGGCCTGCCGCGTCGGCGTTCACCATCACCGCGTTCATCACGCCGTTGACGTTAGCCAGCGGCGCCCGCGCGGGCACCAGCGTGGGATGCACGCGCAGTTCGATGCCGCGCTCCTGTTGCCGCGCGATGCCGAGATGCTTGATGCGATAGCCAAGCCGGTCGGCGTAGGTGACGTCGTCGGCGCTGATGTTGCGAATGCCTTCCACATGCACACGGTCGAACTGCAGCGGAATGCCGAAGGCCAGCGAGGCGAGGATGGTCAGCTTGTGGGCGGCGTCGATGCCGTCGATGTCGAAGGACGGATCGGCCTCGGCGTAACCGAGGCGCTGGGCTTCGGCCAGGACCTCGGCGAAGGCCAGGCCCTTGTCGCGCATCTCGGTGAGGATGAAGTTGGTGGTGCCGTTGATGATGCCGGCCAGCCACTGGATGTCATTGCCGGCCAGCGCTTCGCGCATCACCTTGATGACCGGAATACCGCCGGCAACCGCGGCCTCGAAGGCGACCATCAGGCCACGGGCGCGGGCGGCTTCAAAAATCTCGTTGCCGTGGAGCGCAATCAGCGCCTTGTTGGCGGTGACCACGTGCTTGCCGTTGGCCAGTGCGCGCAGCACCAGTTCGCGCGCGGGTTCGATGCCGCCGATGAGTTCGACCAGCACGTCGATGCGCGGGTCGTCTACCACCTGGCGCGGGTCGGCGTAGAGGTCGATGCCGGCGGTGTCGATGGCGCGCGGACGATTGAGATCGCGCGCGCTGGCGCAGACCACTTCGATGCGACGACCGGCGCGGGCCGCGATGAGCGCGGCGTTCCGGCGCAGCACGGTCAGCGTGCCGCCGCCAACGGTACCAAGACCCAGCAGCCCGATTCTGACGGGGGGAAGCGTAGACATAAGCGATTTCCGTCCGGCGCGGCGGGCCCTAGCCCGCAGCAGCTTGTTGCGATTCAGCGTTCTTCAGCATGTCCTTGATGCCGCGTACCGCCTGACGGATACGGTGCGGGTTTTCGATCAGCGCGAAGCGGACATATTCGTCGCCGTAGTCGCCAAAGCCGATGCCTGGCGAGACCGCCACTTTGGCTTCGAGCAGCATTTTCTTCGAGAACTCGAGCGAGCCCATGGCCCGCATCGACTCCGGAATGCGCGCCCACACAAACATGGTGCCGCGCGGGCGCTCGACCGGCCAACCGGCCGCGGTCAGGCCGTCGCACAGTACGTCGCGCCGCTGCTGGTACATCTCGCGGATTTCGTTCACGCAGTCCTGCGGGCCCTCCAGCGCGGCAATCGCCGCCACCTGCACCGGCGTAAACATGCCGTAGTCGAGATAGCTCTTGATGCGACCCAGCGCGTAGACCAGATCCGGATTGCCGACCATAAAGCCAATGCGCCAGCCGGGCATGTTGTAGCTCTTGGAGAGCGTGAAGAACTCGACCGCGATCTCCTTCGCGCCCGGCACCGTCATGATCGACGGCGCGACGTAGCCGTCGAACACCAGATCGGCGTAGGCCAGATCGTGGATGACGTAGATGTTGTGCTCGCGCGCCACCGCCACCACTTTCTCGAAGAAATCCGGTTCCACGCACTGCGTGGTCGGGTTACTCGGGAAGTTGAGCAGCAGCATCTTGGGTTTTGGCCAGGAGGTGCGGATGGCCTTGGTCAGTTCGTCAAAAAAGTCGATGTCGGGCCCGATGGGCACGTGGCGGATGTCGGCACCGGCGATCACGAAGCCGTAGGGGTGAATCGGGTAGGACGGATTGGGCACCAGCACCACGTCGCCATGGTCGACGGTGGCCAGCGCCAGATGCGCGATTCCCTCCTTGGACCCGATCGTGACGATCGCTTCGGTCTCGGGATCCAGGTCCACATCGTAACGGGTCTTGTACCAGTTGCAGATGGCCTTGCGCAGCCGCGGGATGCCTTTGGACACGGAATACCGATGGGTATCGCCGCGCTGCGCGGCCTCGATCAGTTTGTCGACAATATGAGGCGGCGTGGGCTGATCCGGGTTGCCCATGCTGAGGTCAATGATGTCTTCCCCGCGCCGGCGCGCGGCCATTTTGAGTTCCCCGACGACGTTGAAGACGTAGGGCGGAAGACGTTGAATGCGTGGGAATTCTTTGGCCAAGGCTTTACACTTCGTAGACGTGGGAGGAGGCGGCAAATCGGGGCGAACGCTACCGATGTGCCGTGCGCCTGTCAAACCGCCAGCGCCCAACGGAGCCGCCCCAAGATGACCGCCACCGCAGCCGCCGATGCCGGCCCGACCCTGCTTGAATCGACCGGTCTTTCGCTCACGGCAATCGAGCGCGTGCTGCACAGCTTGAGCGGTCCGCAAATCGATCTCGCCGACGTCTACTTCGAAAGTTCGCGCACCGAGTCCTGGAGTCTGGAAGACGGCATCGTGCGCGAAGGCGGCTTCGGCATCGAACAGGGCGTGGGCCTGCGCGCGGTGTGCGGCGAACAGACCGGGTTCGCCTACGCCGACGATTTCAGCCTCGACTCCCTGCTTGAAGCCGCCCGTGCGGCCCGCGCCATCACCCGTCAGGGACAGTCGGCCGAGGTCCACATTGCCGCCGCCAGCGCCCTGCCCCCGCGCTACACCGCCGCCGATCCGCTGGCCTCACTGACCACTCAGGCCAAGCTCGACCTGCTGCGCCGGCTTGACCAGCGCGTGCGCGCCGCCGATTCGCGGGTGAAGCAGGTGATGGCCAGTCTGGTCGGGCGGCATACGCGCATCCTTGTGGCGGCCTCCGACGGCACCCTGCAAAGCGACGTCCGGCCGCTGGTGCGACTGAATGTCAACGTCATCGTCGAACACAACGGACGGCGTGAATCCGCTTCTTACGGCGGCGGCGGGCGCTACGGCTACGACTATTTCCTGGACGGCGACCGCGCCGGCCAGTACGCCGACGAAGCACTGCGGCAGGCGCTGGTCAACCTCGAAGCGCGCCCCGCCCCTGCCGGCGAAATGGTGGTGGTGCTGGGGCCGGGCTGGCCGGGCATCCTGCTGCACGAGGCCATCGGCCACGGACTGGAAGGTGACTTCAACCGCAAGGGCAGCTCGGCCTTTGCCGGCCGGGTGGGTGAACGCGTGGCCGCGCCGGGCGTCACGGTGGTCGACGACGCCACCCCGCCCGACCGCCGCGGTTCGCTGGCGGTGGACGACGAAGGCACGCCCGGCGGCTGCACGGTGCTGATCGAAGACGGCATCCTCAGAGGCTATCTGCAGGACAAACAGAACGCGCGACTGATGGGCGTCGCGCCGACCGGCAACGGCCGGCGCCAGTCCTACGCCCACCGGCCGATGCCGCGCATGACCAACACCTATATGCGTAACGGCGCGCGCGACCCGCAGGAAATCATCGAATCCGTCTCCCGCGGCCTGTACGCCGTCAGCTTCGGCGGTGGGCAGGTCGACATCACCAACGGCAAGTTCGTGTTCAGCGCGAGCGAGGCTTATCTAATCGAAAACGGCCGCATCACCACGCCGGTCAAAGGCGCAACGCTGGTCGGCAACGGCCCGGATGTGCTGACCCGCGTCAGCCTGATCGGCAACGACATGGCGCTCGACAGCGGCGTGGGCACCTGTGGCAAGCAGGGCCAGTCGGTGCCGGTAGGGGTGGGTCAGCCGACGATTCGCATCGACGGCCTGACGGTAGGCGGAACCGCCACCGCCTGAGGCTGACGCGGCTAGAAGCGCTCGAGTTCCGGGTGCGGCAGCTGGCCGCCATGCACGTGCATGCGGCCAAACTCGGCGCAGCGCGCGAGACTCGGCACGGCACGCCCGGGATTCAGCAGGCCCGCCGGATCAAACGCCGCTTTCAAGCGGTGGAAGGCGGCGAGTTCGGCCGGGCTGAACTGCGCGCACATCGCGTCCAGTTTCTCCACGCCCACGCCGTGCTCTCCGGTCACGGTGCCGCCCACTTCCACGCACAGTTGCAGGATGCGTGTACCCACCGCTTCGGCGGTGCGCAGCTGGGCGTCGTCGTTGGCGTCATAGGCAATCAGCGGGTGCAGATTGCCGTCGCCGGCGTGGAAGACATTGGCAATCGGCAGCCCGGATTCCTCGGACAGTTCGGCAATCCGGCTCAGCACGCGGCCCAGTTCGCGCCGTGGGATGGTGCCGTCCATGCAGTAGTAATCGGGCGCAATCCGGCCCATCGCCGGGAACGCCGACTTGCGACCTTTCCAAATCCTGAGCCGCTCGGCCTCGTCCTGCGAGGCGCGGACCTCGGTGGCACCGAGGCGGCGGAAAATCGCCGCGACCTCGGCGCCCTGCTCGGCCACTTCCTCGGCCGTGCCATCGAGTTCGCACAACAGCACCGCGGCACAATCCAGCGGATAGCCGGCGTGGGCAAACTCCTCAGCGCAGCGGGTGGCAAGCCGGTCCATCATCTCTAGCCCCGCCGGGGTAATGCCCGACTCGATCACCGCGCCCACCGCATCCGCCGCCGCGGTGACGCTGGCAAACGCACCCAGCAGCACTTGCGCCACGGGCGGCCGGGGCAGCAGCTTGACGGTGACTTCCATGACCAGTCCGAGCAGGCCTTCCGATCCATTGACCACGGCGAGCAAGTCTAGCCCGGGTGCATCCAGCACCTTGCCGCCCAATTCCAGCAATTCGCCGTCGGCGAGCAATAGTTTGACGCCCAGCACGTTGTGCACCGTGAGTCCGTATTTCAGGCAGTGCACGCCGCCCGAGTTCTCCGCCACATTGCCACCGATGGAGCAGGCAATCTGCGAGGAAGGATCGGGCGCGTAGTACAGGCCGTAGGGCGCAGCGGCTTCGGAAATTGCCAGATTGCGCACCCCGGGTTCGACCACCGCCACGCCGTTGGCCACATCGATTTCCAGAATCCGGTTGAGCCGCGCCAGCGACAGCACGCAGCCTTCGCGCAGCGGCAGCGCGCCGCCGGACAGCCCGGTGCCCGCCCCGCGCGGCACGATCGGCACCGCATGTTCACGGCAGATCCGCAACACCTCCCGCGCCTGCGCGGCAGTTTCCGGCAGACAGACCACGCGTGGCATGGCGCAGTAGGCCGACAGGCCGTCGCATTCAAACGGGCGTTTGGCTTCGTCTTCGAGCAGCAAGGCGCCCGGCGGTAGAACCTCGGCGAGCGCGGCCTCGAAGTTCACCGGGGTGGGCTCAGGCGTCGAAATTGAAATCGGAAGGAATGACGATCACCCCGCCGGGGGTGACGTGGAAACGCTCGGCGTCGCGCTTGGGATCAAGGCCAATTTCTTCCCAGGCCGGAATGCTGACGTTGCGGTCGCAAATCACCCGCCGCACCCGCGCACCTTCGCCCACCGTGGCGCCGGGAAACAGAATGGAATCTTCCACGGTTGCGCCGTCGAGGATGTACACCCGGTTGCCCAGCACGCTGTGGCTAACGCCGCCGCCGGCAATCACGGTACCGCCCGAGACGATGGAGTTAACGCAGATGCCTTCCGTGCAGGATCGCCCCGGCACGGTGCGCGCCGGCGGCCGTTGCATTTGATAGGTGCGGATCGGCCAGTCGGCCTGATAGATGTCCAAGGGCGGCTCCAGCTTCAGGAGATCCATGTTGGCATCGTAGTAATCGTCGAGATTGCGCAGCGTGCGCCAGTAGCGGTCCTGCGTCACACGGCCGTATTTGCCGCCGAAGGCGTAGGCCTGAATGTTGGCGCGACCGAACAGGCGCTGGCGGATGAGCTCGATCAGGCGCAGCCCGCCGGTACCTTCGCGCCCCGCCGCTTTGAGCACATCGACCAGGCACTGGCGCTTGAAAACGTAGACATCCATCGGCCCCACGCGGCTGTCGTCGCCCGGTAGCACCTGCGGGGTCTCCTGCGGTTCGATCCCCAGCAGTTCCTCGCCATTCACCGCCAGATGCGCCGAGAACCCGACCCCGTCAGCGGTGTCGCGGTCGATGGTCACCACGGTCACATCGGCGTTGTGTTCGGCGTGACGCTGCAGGATAGCCGCGTAATCCATGCGGTAAATCTGCTCGCCGGAGACCACGATGACGGTGTCTTCGGTCGAGCCGTCGAGGAAATAAAGGTTCTGGTACAGCGCGTTTGCCTGACCGCTGTAGGTCGAGAGTTCTTCGGTGATGGGCGGCGAGACCGCCGTGACAAATTCGCCGAGGTCGGTGTTGAAAATGGACCAGCCGTCGCGCAGGTGATTTTGCAGCGACAGGGCGTTGAACTGGGTAAAGACCGTGATGCGCCGCAGGCCGGAGTGCATGCAATTGGTCAGCGCGAAGTCGATGACGCGGTAATTGCCAGCATAGGTCAAAGCCGCCGGGGCGCGTCTGGCGGTCAGGGGTGCGAGTGCCTTGCCATCACCGATGGCGAGCACAATCACCAGAGTTTCGTTGAGGTTATTTAATAGCATGGCGGCGGGGGCTGCATTATACGCACCAGACTTCGGACGGGAAGCAGTGCCTGCAACCGTCGGGCCACTTGCCGGATGAGTCGCGCGGTGGCCGCTCGCGGTTGAATTGGTTATCGTGGTTGCCCTGCCCGCCGTCAGCGGTTAAAGCCCTGCATGTCCGAAGAAATTCTCGTCAACGTCACGCCCCGCGAGACCCGCGTCGCCTTCATTGAGAACGGCGTGCTGCAGGAGGTGCTGATCGAGCGCAGCCGGCGACGGGGCATCGTGAACAACATTTATCTGGGACGGGTTACCCGGGTGCTGCCCGGCATGGGGGCGGCCTTTGTCGACGTGGGCCTCAGCCGGGCCGCGTTCCTGCATGTCTCCGACATCGTCGCCGCCGAATTAAAGCGCGAAGCCAGCGGTCAGGAAGTGCCGATCGAGAAGGCGGTACACGAGGGGCAGCGGATTCTGGTGCAGGTGACCAAGGAGCCGCTGGGCTCCAAAGGCGCGCGGCTCAGCACCTACCTCAGCATTCCCTCGCGCTACGTGGTGTTCATGCCCTTCAGCAATGCGCTGGGCATTTCGCAGCGGATTGAAAGCGAGGACGAGCGCCGCCGCTTGCGCGAGCTCGTGATGTCGATGCGGCCGGGGCTGGCCCCGGTGGCCGATGAGGTCGATGAACGGAAACTCGCCACCAGTGCCGCGCCCTCGCCGGCCGGGGGCTTTATCGTGCGCACGGCGGCCGAAGGCGTGTCGGCCGACGAGCTGCAGGCGGACATCAGCTTCCTGCTGCGGCTTTGGTCCTCGTTGGAGGACCGGCTTAAAATCAGCCAGCCCACCACCCTGATCTACGAAGACCTGCCGCTGGTGCTGCGGGTGATGCGCGACCTGTCGACCGCCAACGCCGAGAAGATCCGCATCGACTCCCGCGAGACCTTCGGCAAGGTGCTGTCCTTCGCCGAAGAGTTTGTGCCCTCGCTGCTGCCGCAGATCGAACACTACCCGGGCGAGCGACCGATTCTCGACCTGTACTCTACCGAGGATGAAATCCAGAAAGCCCTGCAACGCAAGGTTGATCTGAAATCAGGCGGGCATCTCATCATCGACCAGACCGAAGCCATGACCACGGTGGATGTGAACACCGGCGGTTTCGTCGGCCACCGCAATCTGGAAGAGACCATTTTCAAGACCAATCTGGAGGCCGCGCAGGCGATTGCCCGCCAGCTGCGGCTGCGCAATCTGGGCGGCATCATCATTGTCGATTTCATCGACATGGAAGAAGAAGACCACCGCCGACAGGTGCTGCGAGCGCTGGAGAAAGGGCTGGAGCGCGACCACTCGCGCATCTCGATCAGCGAAGTCTCCTCGCTGGGTCTGGTCCAGATCACCCGCAAACGCACCCGTGAAAGTCTGGAGCACGTGCTGTGCGAACCCTGCCCGACCTGCAGCGGCCGCGGCTCGCTGAAAAGCGCCGAGACCGTGTGCTACGAAATCTTCCGCGAAATCCTGCGCGAACAGCGCCAGTACAACGCGCAGAAACTGCTGGTGGTGGCCTCGCGCAGCGTGGTTGACCTGCTGCTCGACGAAGAGTCCACCAGCATCGCGGAGCTGGAGGAGTTCATCGGCATCCCGATCCGGTTCCAGGTCGAGACCCATTACACCCAGGAACAGTACGACGTCGTCCTGCTGTAACGCCCGCTGATGCGTTCTTCCCTCAAGCGCGCCCTGCGGACCTTCTGGCCCTTGCTGGCCGGCGTGTTGCTGCTGGTAGCCGGCGTTAGCGTGGCGCTGCGTCTGGCGCTCCCCGGGCTCGATCAACATCGACCCGAAATTGAAGCCACCGTTGCCCGTCTGACCGGCACACCGGTGAGCATTGGGCGCATCGGCGCGAGCTGGCAGGGACTCTGGCCGCGTCTCACGCTGCAAGACTTGCGCATCGCGCCCCAGCCCGGCGGCGGCGCTGCCCTCAGCATTGCCGCCGTTGAAGTCACGCTGGGCCTGCGGCAATCGCTGCAGGCGGGCGAGCCGGTGCTCGAGCAACTGCGCCTGAGCGGACTCGCGCTGACGGTGGTCCGCCAGGCTGACGGTCAATTCCAGATTGCCGGCCTGCCGGCCACGCGCACGCCGCTGCTCAGCTGGCTGCTGCGGCAGCAGGCGATCGCGGTGGAAGATCTGGCGCTGCAACTGCGCGACCAGCAGGGCAAGGGACCGCCGCAACACTTCACCGGGCTGCGCCTGCGTCTGTCCCAGTCCGGCGGCAGCACCGTACTGCGCGGACAAGCGCCGCTGCCCGGCCCGCTGGGGCAAACGGCAGACGCCGAACTGCGCTGGTCCAACGCCGGCCCCTCGCCCACGATAGAACTCCGGCTGGCGCTGAACGCGCTGCCGCTGGGCGCAATTGCCGAGTGGCTGGCGCAGCCGCAGCTGACCCAGATCTTTTCATCGCTGACCGGGCGAAGCTGGTGGCATTGGGAAGCAGGCCGCTTGCGTCGTGTGGCCGTCCAGGCGCGTCTGGCCCAGACGCGCGCCGACCTGCCCAGCCTCGCGCTGCGCGGCGTGGCTGAGAGCGCGGCGGACGGCTGGCGCCTGCAGCTTGACCAGTTCGCGCTGGGCAGCAGTGCGCAGCGCGAACCGGAAGCGCCGATGCTCGCGACGCTAACGCCAGCCGGCGACGAGACCCGCCTCATCCTGAGCGCCGAGCGCTTGCCGCTGGATCTGCTGTCACTGCTGCCCGCCACCACCGTGCCGGTGCAGCGAGTGGCCGGCGAATTGCGAGCTCTGCGCGCGGGCCTGTCGCTGGCGCGGGAACGGCCGCCGCGCTTCTACCTCGCCGGCCAGCTCCGCCACGGCGACTGGCAGGCGACGGGCCGGCTGCCGGGCATCGACGGCCTCTCGGCCGGCTTTGCGCTCAATCAGCGCGGCGGCGCGCTGGCCCTGCGCCAGGCGGCCTTCCGCATCACGCAGCCAGAGCACCTGCTTGAGCCGCTGCGCGTGCGCGACCTCAACGGCCGCCTGCGGCTGACGCGCGAGGCCACCGGCTGGCATCTGGCCAGCGGCGGCATCGATGGCATCGTGCAAGCCTTGCCGCTGCACGCGGCGGGGGACGTCCACCTGCGGACGGCCGCGCGCCCGCAGCTCGACCTGCATGTGCTGCTCGGCCCTGGCGAGATCGACCGGCTCCCGAGCCTGCTGCCGCAGGGACTGTTACACCCGCGCGGCGATCATTGGTTTCGCACCGCCTTTGGCGGCGGGCGTCTGGAGCAGGTCGAGGTCGACTTGCACGGCGATTTGGCGCGCTTTCCGTTCGACGACGGCGGCGGCAGCTTCGTCGCGCGCTTTGCGGTCAGCGACACCCGCATGCAGTACTCGCCCAAATGGCCGGCCATTCCGGACGCCGCCGGCCACGGCGTGGTGGTGGGTCGCCAGCTGCACGCCACCATCACCCGTTCACGCTTTGCCGAAGCCCCGGCGGACGATGTGATCCTGCGGGTTGCCGATCTTTACAGCCACAATCCGGTGCTGCTGATCGACGGCCGGGTGCACGCCACCCTGCCCGATGCCCGCACCGTGCTCGCGGCCAGCCCGCTGACCGCGTTGGCCGAGCGTCTGTCGATCATCGAACTCGACGAGCCCTTCGATTTGACGCTCGCGCTCCGCATCGGGCTGCGTCATGGCTCGAAGCACACGGTGAACGGGCAAATTGATCTCGACGGCAACCGCCTGCGCTCGCAGCGCGAAGGGCTAACGCTGTCGGACCTGCGCGGTCAGATCGGGTTTGCCAATCACGCCTGGTCGGGCGCGGGCTTGACCGCAGACCTCGAAGGCGCGCCGGTGACGCTCGCCGTGCAAGGTGGACAGCGCGCAGGCGACGACGCCATTGCCCTGCAGCTCGACGGCGCGGCAGACCCGCCGCAGATCGCCCGCTATCTGGAGAAGTACGTGCCCGGCGTGCACCGCTGGCTGGCCGACAGCGACCGTCTGCGCGACCTGCACGGCAGCACGGCCTGGCAGGCCAGACTGCAGATTCCGCCCGCCGAGGCCGGCGCTCCGCCACCGGCCCGGCAGCTGCAGATTGAGTCCACGCTAAGCGGCCTCGCCGTCGATCTGCCCTGGCCGTTTGCGAAGACCGCCGCGGAAACGCTGCCGCTCAGCATCGACACCACGCTGGGCGACCCGGAGATCCACCTCACCCGGCTGCGGTTTGGCGAGCGGCTGCAGATTGGCGTGCGCCACGGCGGACCCGACCCCAGAAACCGGCTGCAAGCACTCGACGTAGCGCTGGGCGGCGCGCCGCTCAACGACGCCAGCGCCGGCATCCGCTTTCACGGCAAGGTGGCGCAGCTGGCGACCGCCGAGTGGCGCAGCCTGGTCAGTCACGCCGCCAGCCTCGGCGCAGGCGGTGAGCTGCCGCTGCGCTTTGAGGTAGATCTCGCGCAACTCGACACCCTGGGCCAGCGCTTCGAGGCGGTAAAGCTCAGCGGCGCGCGTGCTACCACTCATTGGTCGGCGCAGATTGAAAACACCCGGATAGCCGGCCAGATCAGCCTGCCGCGCAAGCCCGGGGACGGCCCCATCGCCCTGACGCTGGACCGCCTGTGGCTGGACCGCCCGGCGCCCAAGGGCCAACCCGAAACGATCGATCCGCGCGCCCTGCCGGCCTTGTCCTTACGCTGCGCGGACTTCCGCTACGGGGAAATTGAATTCGGTCAGGCCGCCTTCGAGACGCATCGCCAGCCCGAGGGCCTGCATCTGGAAAGCCTGACGTTCCGCCAGCCGGCCTTCGACGTGACGGCAAGCGGCGACTGGACGCTGCGCGACGCCGTCCACAGCTCGCAGTTCCGCATCGACGTGCGGGGTCCGGCGTTGGGCGGCTTGCTGGCCGCCTTTGGTTACGCGGTGGCGGCGATTGAGGGCGGCCCCACCACGCTGGGCATCACCGCCGGCTGGCCCGGTATGCCCTCAAGCTTCACGCTGCAAAGCCTCACCGGCAGTCTTGCGCTGAAAGTCGGCGAAGGCCGGCTGCTCGATATCGAGCCCGGCAGCGGGCGTCTGTTTGGTCTGCTCTCGCTGCAAACCCTGCCACGGCGGCTGACGCTCGATTTTTCGGATTTGTTCGACAAGGGCTTTGCCTTCGACCGTATCGAAGGCGAGTTCCAGCTTGAGCAGGGCAATGCCTACACCAACCGGCTGGCGATGGACGGCCCCGCTGCACACATCGAAATTGCCGGGCGCACCGGGCTCGGGGCGCAGGACTACGACCAGCGCGCGACGGTGACCCCGGCGCTGTCGTCGAGCCTGCCGCTGGCCGGCGCCCTGTTCGGGCCGGCGGGCATAGGCGTCGGCGCGGCGCTGTATCTGGGCCAGCAGGTGCTGCCCGAAATCCCGCGTCAGGTCGACCGTCTCCTGAGCCGCGAATACCGCATCACCGGCTCATGGCAGGATCCGCACATCGAGAAACAGTGAGTCAGCCGCATCATGCATACCGAACTCTGGAAACCGAACACCGTGGTGGCCGCCATCGTCGAGCAGGACGGGCGGTTTTTGTTTGTGGAAGAGGAAGCCGACGGTCGCGCGGTGTTCAACCAGCCGGCGGGGCATCTTGATCCGGGTGAAACCCTGCTCGACGCCGTGCGTCGCGAAACGCTGGAAGAATCGGCCTGGCACATCGAGCCGACCGGGCTGGTCGGCATCTACCTGATGCAGCCGCCGGAGAGCCCGATTACCTACCTGCGCTTCTGCTTCCGCGCGCGCGCCATTCGTCACGAGCCCGAGCGCAAGCTCGACAAGGAAATCATCCGCGCGGTGTGGATGACGCCCGATGAACTCCGCGCCGAGCAGGCCCGCCATCGCAGCCCGCTGGTGCTGCGCTGTGTGGAAGACGCGCTCACGGGCGCTGACACGCCGCTGTCGCTGATCCGCGACCTGCGCTTCCCGGGCGATCGATGAGCTTGAGCTTCGCCGCCGCGCCGGCCGACACCCACGTGGTGGTCGCGCTGTCCGGCGGGGTGGATTCTTCCGTCACCGCGCTGGAGCTGGTGCGTGCGGGCTACCGGGTGTCGGCGCTCTTCATGAAGAACTGGAACGAGCCGGCGGAAGACGGCCGCTGCCGTTGGGAAGATGATGTAGCAGACGCGCTGGAGGTCTGCGAAAAGCTCGATATTCCGCTCAATACGGTCGATTTATCCCAAGCCTACTGGGACGGCGTGTTCGCTGATTTCTTAAGCGAGTACGCCCGCGGTCGCACGCCCAACCCCGACGTGCTGTGCAATCGCGAAGTGAAGTTCAAGGCGTTTCTGGAGGCCGCGGAAGCGATCGGCGGCAGCGTGGTGGCGACCGGTCACTACGCGCGGATTCGCGACGGCGCGAGCGGTCGCGAGCTCCTCAAGGGGCTCGATGCCAACAAGGACCAGAGCTACTTCCTGCACCTCCTGTCGCAGCCGCAGCTGGCGCGGGCCTGGTTTCCGGTAGGTGAATTGCCCAAGCCCGAAGTCCGCGCGCGCGCGCAGGCCGCCGGCCTGCCGACGCACGACAAGAAAGACAGCACCGGGATCTGCTTCATCGGCGAGCAGCCGTTTAGGGCTTTTCTGTCGCGTTTTCTGCCGGCCCAGCGCGGGCTCATCAAAACGCTGGACGGGCGCACCGTCGGCGAGCACCCGGGCGTCATCTACTACACCCTGGGTCAGCGCGAAGGATTAGGCATCGGCGGCGTGCGCGGCGCGGTAGAAGGCCCGTGGTTCGTGGTGCGGAAAGACGTGGCCGACAACGTGCTCTATGTGGCGCAGGGCCACGAGCATCCGGCACTGCTCTCGCAGACGCTGGTGGCGGATCAGGTGCACTGGATTGCGGGCGCACCGCTGATCGGACCGCTGCGCTGCGCGGCCAAAACCCGCTATCGCCAGCCGGATCAGGCCTGCACGGTCGAGCGGCTGGGCGAGGCTCAGGTGGCGGTCGCCTTCGACCGGCCGCAGCGCGCGGTCACGCCGGGGCAGTCGGTGGTGTTTTATCAGGGCGAGGTGTGTCTGGGCGGCGGCATCATCGACCGCACGGCCTGAGTGGCGCGTAACGCTACACCCCGCCGCCGTAATTGCAGATAATGCCGGGCCTTGGCCCAGCAACGCTTTTCAGACCAGCCAGCCCGGAGACGACCATGACCAATAGTTTCAATGCCCGCACCTCGCTTAATGTCGGCGGGCGCGATTACCAGTACTTCAGCCTGAAGGCGCTGGCCGGCCAGTTCAATCTGGCCCGCCTGCCCTACTCCTACAAAATCCTGCTGGAGAACCTGCTCCGCCACGAAGACGGCGCCAACACCACCAAGGCCGACATCGAAGCCCTCGCCGGCGCCGATCTGAAAGCCCTGCCGGCCAAGGACATCAACTTCACCCCCGCCCGCGTGATCCTGCAGGACTTCACCGGCGTGCCCTGCGTGGTCGACCTCGCCGCCATGCGCGACGCCATCAAGAAGCTGGGCGGCGACGCGGCCAAGGTGAACCCGCTGTGCCCGGTCGAACTCGTCGTCGACCACTCGGTGATGATCGACCACTACGGCAGCAAGGAAGCGCTGGACCTGAACGCCAAGGTCGAGTTTGAACGCAACGCCGAACGCTACACCTTCCTCCGCTGGGGTCAGGAAGCGCTGCAGAACTTCAAGGCCGTGCCCCCGGACACCGGCATCGTCCATCAGGTGAACATCGAATACCTCGCGCGCGTGGTGTTCGATAACAACGGCCTGCTTTATCCCGACAGCTGCTTTGGCACCGACTCGCACACCACCATGGTCAACGGCATCGGCATCCTGGGCTTCGGCGTGGGCGGCATCGAGGCCGAGGCCAACCTGCTCGGCCAGCCCTCGTCCATGCTGATGCCGGAAGTGATTGGCGTGCGTGTCACCGGCAAACTGGCCGAGGGCGCCACGGCGACCGACCTCGTCCTTACCGTGACCGAGATGCTGCGCAAGCGCGGGGTTGTCGAGAAATTTGTGGAATTCTTCGGGCCCGGGCTAGCCAACCTCTCGGCCTCGGACCGTAACACCATCGCCAATATGGGACCCGAATACGGTGCGACCTGCGGCATTTTCCCCATCGATGAAGAAACGCTGAACTACCTGCGCCTCACGGGCCGCAGCGAGGACCAGATCGCGGTGGTCAAAGCCTACGCCCAGGCGCAGGACATGTGGTGGACACCCGCAGCGCCGGAGGCGGAATACACCGATGTCCTGCATCTGGATCTCGGCAGCATCCAGCCCTCGCTCGCCGGGCCCAAGCGTCCACAGGACCGCGTCCTGCTGGGGGATGTGAAAACCAATTTCCGCAAGGCGTTCGAGGCAGAGCAG
>JALRCR010000490.1:0-269 GCA_023257255.1 Gammaproteobacteria bacterium
GTAGAGGAAGTCGAGCGAGCGTTGCTGGTCGCCGAAGAAGAGCCAGTTCTTCCCCTTCGCGCCGGACGCACGCCGCTCCTCGAGAAACGCGCGGAACGGCGCGATGCCTGTGCCGGGGCCGACCATGATCATCGGCGCGTCCGGGTTTGCGGGCGGATGGAAATTCTTGTTGTGATGCACGAAGACCGGCACCGCGCCGCCCGTCGGCACGCGCTCGGCGAGGAAGGTCGAGCACACGCCCTTGCGTGCGCGGCCCAGCGAATCATAGC
>JALRCR010000490.1:279-546 GCA_023257255.1 Gammaproteobacteria bacterium
AATCGAGTAGAGGCGCGGCTGAAGTTTCTTCAGGAGCGCGACGAATTCGGTCGGCGTGAACTTCGCCACGGGGTGCGCGTGCAGCAGGTCAATGGTCTCGCGACCCCAAAGAAACTTGGTCAACTCACCGTTCACGCCGGGGGCGGTGAGCTTCTGCAACTCGGCGTCGCCCGAGCGCTCGGCCACGGCCTTGAGCAACGGCGGCGGGATGCGGGTGATTTCGTAGTGATGCACCAGTGCCTCGCGCAGCGGCGCTTCCTTGCCGTC
>JALRCR010000491.1 GCA_023257255.1 Gammaproteobacteria bacterium
GCTGACGATGGAGGACTGGATGAACCCGAAGCGGCGGAATGCGGCCCGGCCGACATCGGGCACCAGGTCGGCGACGGCGCGGGCGCGGTTGGAGCGCTGCGGCTCCTCCGCCGCCTTCGCGACCTTGCGCTTTTGCGTGCCCGCCAATTTCTTCATGGGGCGCAGCATGGCATAGGCAGGGCATGTCCGTCGATGCGTCAAATGCCCTGCTCGCCTGGTATGCTGTGGATAAGAGGGCGCTCCCCTGGCGCGCGGTGGAGGGCGAGACGCCCGATCCCTATCGCGTCTGGCTGTCGGAAATCATGCTGCAGCAGACCACCGTCGCGGCGGTGAAGCCCTATTTCGACACATTCACCCGAGCGTGGCCCACCGTTCAGGCGCTCGCCGCGGCCGACGAGGGCGACGTCATGCAGGCGTGGGCGGGGCTTGGCTATTATGCCCGGGCGCGCAACCTGCATGCCTGCGCCCGCGTGCTCGCCCGTGACTGGGGCGGCCGCTTTCCCGAAACCGAGGCCGAACTCCTCGGCCTGCCGGGCATCGGCCCC
>JALRCR010000492.1 GCA_023257255.1 Gammaproteobacteria bacterium
CACAAGGCATGCCAGATGCACTCAAGCAATTTACCTTCTGATGTTGGCCGACCATGACATACACCCATCGCCCAGTATTACTGGCCGAGGCAGTCACCTCGGTATTGGGAGATGCGACTTCATCAAATGCCGCGCCAAAAATAATTATCGATGGAACATTTGGACGCGGTGGTCACAGCAGAGAAATACTCAAGCGCTTAGATCAAGCTTCCAAGCTGATTGCCTTCGACAAGGATCTACAAGCGATTGCCGAAGCAAACACGATCACAGATTCACGTTTTCAAATTATTCACGAGAGCTTTGCCTCGATGGGCGAACACGTGCCAGCAGAAACGGCGGATGCCATCTTGATGGACTTGGGGATCAGTTCTCCGCAAATCGACGATCCCAATCGTGGCTTTTCATTTCGTCAAGACGGTCCTTTGGATATGAGGATGGATACAACTCGCGGTCAGAGTGCGGCGGAGTGGTTGGCAACAGCAGAACAAAAAGAAATAGCGAGGGTCATTAAGGACTATGGGGAAGAACGGTTTGCTGTACAGAT
>JALRCR010000493.1 GCA_023257255.1 Gammaproteobacteria bacterium
TATTTATGCATCGGTAGGTGTGCATCCTGATTACGATGACACCCCCGAACCCAGCACCGAACAATTAGTCGAGCTAGCAAAGCATCCGCGCATCGTTGCCATTGGTGAAACCGGATTAGATTATTTTCGTATGAAAGGTGATCTCGAATGGCAGCGCGAACGCTTTCGCGTTCATATCCGTGCCTCTCGTGCTTGCGGTAAGCCACTGATTATTCATACTCGCAATGCCTCTGAAGATACGCTTCGTATCCTGCATGAAGAAAAAGCCGGTACCGATCAAGGCGGTGTGGCTGGTGTCATGCACTGTTTTACCGAATCTCTGGAAGTCGCCAACGCGGCTATAGCGATGGGATTTTATATTTCATTTTCTGGCATCGTGACCTTCAAAAATGCCAAAGATCTGCAAGCCGTCGCACGTGCTGTGCCTTTGGAAAGAATGCTCATCGAAACAGATTCACCCTATCTAGCCCCAGTGCCCATGCGAGGCAAGACCAATGAGCCGGGCTTTGTGCGGCATGTGGCTGAATATCTGGCTGATTTGAAG
>JALRCR010000494.1 GCA_023257255.1 Gammaproteobacteria bacterium
CGATCGTGACTGACAAAAAGCAATGCACCGCGGAACTCAAGCATCATCTGTTCGAGCCATTCGATGGCCTCGATGTCGAGATGATTGGTAGGCTCGTCGAGCAGCAGGATGTCCGGGTCACTGACGAGCGCCCGTCCAAGCAGGGCACGACGCTGCCAGCCACCGGAGAGTTCCGCGAACCTGCGGCGGGGATCGAGTCCGAGTCGACTCATTATCGCCTCAACGCGATGGCCGATCTCCCAACTCTCGCCCGCCGTGGCAGGCAGGCCGCTGCGAACGACTTCATCGACGAGCGTGTCGTCGACGACATCCAGATCCTGGGCGAGCATCGCGAGTCGCGCACCAGGCTTGATCCATATGCTCCCGTCATCGGGCGGTGAACTGCCTGCAACGAGTCGCAGCAGCGATGACTTACCCTCGCCGTTGCGACCCACCACACAGACGCGCTCACCCTCACCGACCTGTAATGAGACGTGATCGAGCAACGGCCTCGAGCCGAACGCCAGACTGACGCCATCGAACCTCAGCAGCACTCAGGCTTTC
>JALRCR010000495.1 GCA_023257255.1 Gammaproteobacteria bacterium
ACAAAAAAGGGGCGGTCAACCCCTTTTTTCAGATTTTTTTCAATGACAACAAAGGCTTAGCGCACTTTTTCTCGACGAGCCATGGAAATTTTTCCCTTTAAAATCAACGCACGAAAAACGGCACTTAAAGTGAGTCTTTAAGAATGTGCACAAAGTTATCCACAAAAATATTTTTGGCTGAGCGCAAAAAAATATCGCCACCCCTGTTTCGGGATGGCGATTCATCAATTAAATAAAATCAGATTGGAAAGTCGCCCGGTAAGCCGGGTTCTGTGCACCACCCTCACGGATGGCGTGACAATCATTCCTCTAGGCGCGCCGTTACCAACACGCTCAAGCAACCTACCCGGAAGCGACGCGAGCCACGCCAATGCTTCCCTATTTGGTCTTGCTCCGGATGGGGTTTACCGTGCCGTCCGGCGTTGGCCCCGGACGCGGTGAGCTCTTACCTCACCCTTTCACCCTTACCTGGCGTCTGACGCCATCGGCGGTTTGCTTTCTGTTGCCAGTGATAATGCGATGGGACGAACCTAAATCAGACTC
>JALRCR010000496.1 GCA_023257255.1 Gammaproteobacteria bacterium
TCGTAATGCCGAACGCATTGATCTTCGGGGTGATACGCCTTGGTGCGCAGCGTTTCGGCGAGTCCGAGATAGTTGAGCGCATGTGCCGCCGAGGGACTGAGCGAGATGCCCGCACCCACCTCGGCGAGCACGGGCGCCTGTTCGAGTACGCGCGGACGAAAGCCCGCCCGCTGCAATGCAAGCGCTGCGGCGAGGCCGCCGATACCGGCGCCGATGATGCCGATGTTCAGTGATTTCACGACGACTATTCAGCCTGAGCGCAATCCGTCGCCAAAGCATCGCAGGTCGGTCGTCCAGACTGCGGACAAGCCCGAGCGTACGCAGGTAAAATGCCGCGTGTCCCGCAAGAACCCCAAAGTCGGTTTCGTCAGTCTGGGTTGTCCCAAAGCGCTGGTCGACTCCGAACGCATCCTCACGCAACTGCGCGCCGAAGGCTATACGGTCGCGCCCGACTACGACTCGGCCGACGTCGTGGTCGTCAACACTTGTGGCTTCATCGATTCGGCGATCGACGAATCACTCGATGCCATCGGCGAAGCCAT
>JALRCR010000497.1 GCA_023257255.1 Gammaproteobacteria bacterium
GTGTGCGTGAACCAACAACCTCAGGTCCATCTTTGATGGATTCGATACGCCGAATGTCGAGACGAACTGATGAATAGAACTTGAGTGCACGACCACCGGTGGTGGTTTCTGGCGATCCGAACATGACACCAATTTTTTCGCGCAATTGGTTAATGAAAATGAGGATGGTGTCGCTCTTGTTGAGGTTTGCAGTGAGCTTGCGCAATGCCTGGCTCATGAGTCGTGCCTGCAAGCCCATGTGGCTGTCGCCCATTTCGCCTTCAATTTCGGCACGTGGAGTAAGTGCTGCCACCGAGTCGATAACGATGACATCGAGTGAACCTGAACGCACCAACATGTCGGTGATTTCAAGTGCTTGTTCACCGGTGTCTGGTTGTGAAATGAGCAGGTTGTCGCAGTCGACACCAATGGCGCTTGCATACACCGGGTCGAGCGCGTGTTCGGCGTCGACGTAGGCGCAGATGCCGCCGTTGCGTTGGGCTTCGGCCACCACGTGCATTGCAAGCGTTGACTTACCTGATGACTCAGGGCCGAAGATTTC
>JALRCR010000498.1 GCA_023257255.1 Gammaproteobacteria bacterium
CCGCTACCTTTATGTCTATGTGAACAAGCACCCCAACGAGCCGCTGGCGCCGCTGGAAGGCGAGTTCCTGCGCATGGTGTTGTCACAAACCGGCCAAACAATTGTCGTAAAGGACGGTTATATTCCGCTTCCGGCCAAAATCGTCGACAAGGCGCTCGGGCTGCTCGGCAGCAAGTAGGCGGTTTGCCGCGCCCTTGCAGGGCGCGGCCGGCTGAGGGGTGCCGTAGCCGACGTCGCCCCCAACCGGCAATGACATACCAAAACAGGGTTCTTCGTGAACGACGCCCGCATTTCTGACGTCGGCAAAGCCGAACTGACACACCGCCGCTGGCGGATTATCAAAGACCGTTTGTTCGGCGGGACCATGGCCTTTGGCGGGGTGGCGGTCATCGCCGCGCTGCTGACCATTTTCCTTTACCTGCTCTGGGTGGTTGCGCCGCTGTTCATGCCGGCGTCGATTTCCGTCTTGTCCAGCTTTCAAAGCGAAGTGAAGCCCGCCCACCTGTCGCTCAATGAACACGGCGATCTGGCCTTTATG
>JALRCR010000499.1 GCA_023257255.1 Gammaproteobacteria bacterium
AAATTCGTCAACAATTTTTACTTCACCGTCTTGAATGATGAAGTCCTTGTCCCGCTGATACAAGACGGCTGCCTTGAGCGCGACCTGAAGCTGGTGAACGAGATTTTGTTGAACCTCGTCGTAAAGATTTTCGATACCTAGTTGCTTCTCGACTTTTTCGATGCCAGATTCTGTCGGCACAACAATTCGCTTGGCTTCTTCGACGTCATAGTCAATATCGCGAACAAGTGTGCGTACGATCGCTGCAAATTGATAATAAAGTTTGGCGGCATCCGCTACGCGTCCTGAAATTATAAGTGGTGTTCGTGCCTCGTCAATCAAAATCGAGTCGACTTCGTCAACTATCGCAAAGTTGAAGCCGCGCTGAACTTTGTCTTGCAGCGTCGCTGCCATATTGTCGCGCAAATAATCGAAGCCAAATTCGTTGTTGGTGCCGTAGGTGATGTCGCTTGCATAGTCGCCTCGCTTTTCAGATGCGCTTGTTCGCCGACCAGGTACAACAAGACCTACCGACATACCTAACCATCTGTGAATT
>JALRCR010000049.1 GCA_023257255.1 Gammaproteobacteria bacterium
AAAGTCGCAGGCCTCAAGCACACGTTGCTCCCGCGGGTCTGACACGGTTGGCGGGGTCTCGTGCACGGCTTGGGGGCTGGGTGAGAGCTTGCCTTGAAAACCCGCGAGTTCCCGCAGGATGTCGGCCGCGGTTTCGGTGAGCACGGCGCCCTGTTTGATCAGGGCGTGGCAGCCCTGACTGAGTGCGCTACGGATGGGTCCGGGAACAGCAAAAACTTCACGCCCTTGTTCCAGCGCCTGCATTGCCGTGATCAATGACCCGCTGGTCAGCGCGGCCTCAACGACCAGACTGCCCAGCGCAAGGCCGCTGATGACCCGGTTTCGGCGCGGAAAGGAATAACGGCTTGGCCGCGCTGCGAGCGGAAATTCGGACACCAGCGTACCCGTGTCGCTGATTTCCGCCGCCAGCGCGCGATGCGTGGGCGGATAAATATGAGTAAGCCCGCAACCAAACACCGCGATGGTCACGCCGGCGCCATCCAAGGCCCCCCGATGGGCCGCCGCATCGATCCCGCTGGCCAGACCACTGGTAATCGCCAGGCCCTGGCTGGTGAGGTCCCGGGCAAGCTCGTAGGCGATCTCCCGGCCGGCCTGCGTAGCGCGCCGACTGCCGACGACCGCAACTTGCGGCAAAGCAAGCTGCCTCGCATCACCGCATACCATCAGCACCGGCGGCGGCTTGGGAATTGCCGCCAGCAGTTCCGGATAAGACGCTTCACCGTAAACAAGCAGGGCATTTCGCGGGTTTGACAGCCACTCGCCCACAGTGTCAGCAACCTGCCAATCTGCGCGCAGGTCCAGATGGCGTAGCAGTCGCTCGAGCCGTCGGCGAGCGATCGTCAACTCGGGGAATTCAGCGCGTTCGCGAAGGAAATCTTGAATGAACCCGCCGAGCACGGCAGGCCGGTCGTTGAGCGCGGCGTGCGCCACGCCGACCAGGGCGAGTTCGTCGATGTCCAGTCCTTTGTCCATCGGCGAGGAGCATAACCGGGGCAACCACCCCGGGATCAAGTGGGGTTCAAGGGTTGCGGATCTGATCCTCAACGTGCACCGGCCGCTGGGTCCTCATCACCAGCCCAAAACTCAGGTGCTCGAACGTGCGGAAGATCATCATTTCCCCTGCGCGTTCGTCAGGCAGAAGAACCTTGTCCGGCACTCCGCCTATCGGTTCGCCCAAGGCCGCATCGGTGGCCAGTTTGGCGTCCCGCACGCCGTCTGCGATCCGGTCGAAAAAGCGCCCCACGGCGGACGGATTTTGGGCGCTTGCTGCTCGCATCTCATCGCGGTGGCGGTAAACAGCCATTTCGCTACCGATGGGGTCAGCAATTTGGGCGCCACGCTGGTAAATGGCCAGTACGTCGCCAATGGCCAGTCCATCCGCTTTGCCCTTGTTCACCACCACAACCTTGTACTGACCAATCTGGCTCACCCCGTCGACGACGGAAATAATCAGGCCGTCGATCGCCTTGGACGGCGCCTTGGGCAGGAACGCCGGATATTCCTGATCTTCCTGCGGCATGAGCCGATCGCCTTTGAGAATCTCCCGATTACTCCACAGCACGTGTCCGGCGCTGGTCTCACCCCGTTCGGTCAGTTCCATGTCACCGATATGGAGCGCTTCGTAGCCCAGATTGATGCCGGTCGCCGGGTCCACATAGGCCTTGCCTCTGCGGAAAATGCTGAGCCGCGTGCCGTACTCCTCGGTCACCCCCCGAATATAGATGCGGTTCTCACCGCCAACCGCCAGATGACCGTCGAGTGCGCCGACCACATAGGGCGCCCGATCGAGCGCTTCCTTGCTGAGCACCAGCGGACGGCTAAGAAATTGACTGATGGCGTCCAGCGGAATGACCGGAATAGGGTCTTGCCGTACGCCTTCGCGCACCGACGGCGTGAGTTTGAAGTGACGATCCCCGCGACGCACCAGCGACAGCACCGGCTTGCCGTCTTTTTCACTCAGGGTGATTTCATCGCCCGGGTAAATCAGATTGGGGTTTCGAATCTGGGGGTTTACCTGCCAGACCTCGGGCCACTGCCAGGGATGGGCCAGAAATCGTCCGGCGATGTCCCACAGCGTATCGCCCTTCACCACCGTGTAGGCTTGGGGATGCGTGGGGTTCAACTGAACGTCAGCGGCCCAGAGCAGGCGACTGCTGAGAATCAGGACCATAGAAAAGAGAATTTTTCTATGCATTTCAATGCTCTTGGGCATGTGGGTTAAGGGAGTTTAGCAGAGCGGTGGCGAAATCGCCTACCGGTTTCCGGGCCTGTAAAAAGACTGCTGTTGCGGGGTTGCCGTGGCCCGTCCTACTTCATATTCTTCCCCGCTCTAGCTGTGTGGACTTTCCGCCGTGGCCGTCTTGCCCATCCTTCATTACCCCGACCCCCGATTGCGTAAACCGGCCGCGCCGGTCACCCAGTTCGGGGCGGCGCTTCAGCGCGTTGTTTCGGACATGTTCGAGACGATGTACAAGGCACCCGGCATCGGGTTGGCCGCGCCTCAGGTGAATCTCGCGCAGCGCATTGTGGTGATCGACATCTCTCGTGAATGCGACGAACCCCGGACATTCATCAACCCTGAAATCCTCGAGCGTCAGGGCAAAGATGTGATGGAGGAAGGCTGTCTGTCGGTGCCGGACACCTACGAGACGGTCGAGCGGGCAAGCTGGATCAAGGTACGCGCGCAGGATGTTGACGGTCAGTTTTTCGAACTGGCCTGTGAGGGCCTGCTCGCGGTCTGTGTCCAGCACGAAATTGACCACCTCGATGGCAAACTTTTTGTTGATCGTCTCTCGACCCTCAAACGGTCCCGCATTCGCCGCAAGTTCGAAAAAGCGCAACGTCTTGCGCTCTGAACAACGCCGACGGCCTGCCCCCGGTAGCATGCAGCCGGTTGGCGCTTGCCGACTCCAGTCAGGACAGCGCAGGTGACCCAGTTGAAAATTATCTTCGCCGGCACGCCGGAGTTCGCGGCAGCATCGCTCGGCGCGCTGCTCGGCCGGCCGGAACTGTCGGTCATTGCGGTGTATACCCAGCCCGACAAGCCCGCTGGCCGTGGCCAGCAACTGCGCGAAAGCGCGGTCAAGCAGTTGGCGGTGACCCAGGGCCTGACGGTGTATCAGCCTGCGTCACTGCGCGATGAAACCGCGATCTCCAACCTGCGCGCGCTTGGGGCCGACCTGCTGGTGGTCGCGGCTTACGGTCAAATCCTGCCGCGCGCGGTACTCGAGGCGCCGCGTCTGGGCGCCATCAACGTCCATGCCTCGCTGCTCCCGCGCTGGCGTGGCGCAGCACCAATCCAACGCGCCCTGATGGCCGGCGACCAGGAAACCGGCATCACTATCATGCACATGGTCGAACGGCTGGACGCGGGCCCGATTCTGCTGGCTCGCGCCACCCCGATTCGGCCGGATGATACGGGCGGCAGCTTGCACGACCGGCTGGCGGCGCTCGGCGCGAGTTGCCTGCTGGAGAGCCTCGGCGCGTTTGCCGCCGGCACACCACCGCCAGCGGTCGAGCAGGAAGAGGCGCTGGTGACCTATGCCCGCAAGCTCGAGCGCAGCGACCGCGAGCTCGATTGGCAACGGCCTGCGAGCGAGCTGGCGCGTCAGATCAGGGCGCTTAGTCCAGTCCCGCTGGCCACCGCATCGCTCGGCGCCATTCAGGCGAACATCCTTAGCGCCACAAGCGGGCCGGCGCTACCCGATGCCATGCCGGGCGAACTTGCCCTCGACGGCGACCGTCTCAGGGTGGCTACCGGCGCGGGCGCGCTGGAAATCCTGAGCCTGCAGCCAGCAGGCAAAAAGCTCATGCAAGCGCGCGAGTTCATTAATGGCTATCGATCGCGCCTCCAACCCGCGGGCTAGACCCACACTGCCGCTGCGCGCGGCCATCGCCGAGTGCTTGGAACTGGTGATTGCCGGTGGTTTTTCACTGGATCGCGCGCTGGAACAATACCGCCCGCGTCTGGGCGATCCCCGCGAGCAGGGCTTCCTGCAGGAATGCGTCTACGGCGTATTGCGTCATGTGTTCAGTCTTCGGGCCCGCCTCGCCGACGTGCTGGAACGCCCCTTACGCAGCCGGGAGACGCTGCTGGAATGCCTGCTTCTTGCCGGAATCTACCAGCTGCGGGAGATGGCCTGCCCAGCGCACGCGGTGGTGAACGAGTCGGTCGCCGCCTGCCAGCTGCTGGACCGCGGGTGGGCCAAAGGTCTGGTCAATGCGGTGTTGCGGAATACCGAACGGCGGGGGCAAGCCCTGCAGGCCGGCGCCGACGAGGGCCCCGAAGCCCAATGGGATCATCCGCAGTGGCTCATCGGCAAGCTGGCCAAGGCCTGGCCGGACGACTGGCAAGCGCTCCTCATGGCGGCTAACGCCCGGCCGCCGCTTAGCCTGCGGGTCAACGCCTTGCGGGTAACACGGGACGACTATCTCGCCCAACTGCTGGCGGCAGGGATTCAGGCCAGCGGGGTCAGCGCCGCGCCGCAGGCCGTAGTCCTTGCCCAGGCGATGCCGGTGCGCGAGCTCCCCGGCTTTGCCGAAGGACTTTGTTCCGTTCAGGACCTTGCCGCGCAACTCGCCGCCCCACTCCTCGCGCCAAGGGCCGGCCACCGCGTGCTCGACGCCTGCGCGGCCCCCGGCGGCAAGACCATGCACCTGCTTGAATTGACCGCCGGCCAGATCGACCTGCTCGCCCTCGACATCAACGACACGCGCCTTGGCGCAATCAGGGAAAGCGTGACACGCCTGGGACTCGCCTGTGCCATTCGTCAGGGCGATGCAGGCGATCCGGGCAGCTGGTGGGACGGCCTCCCCTTCGACCGCATCCTGCTTGATGCCCCCTGCTCCGGCAGCGGGGTGATTCGCCGCCATCCGGACATCAAGCTCCATCGCCGCCCGGAGGACCTTGCCGCTCTGGCGCACACCCAACGTCGCCTGCTTGACCAGCTCTGGCCAACGCTGGCCGCCGGCGGGCATATGCTTTACGCCACCTGCTCGGTATTGCCCGCCGAGAACGAACATCTGGTCCGCGAGTTCTGCGCCGCACAGACCGATTGCGAGGTCCTGCCGATCGAGGTCTCATGGGGCCGCGCCACCGGACACGGTCGCCAGATTCTGACCGGAGAAGAGCGAATGGACGGCTTCTTCTACAGCCTTTTGCGGAAACGTTCAGATGGCTAGCCTGCTGCGCCATCTCCTGCTGCTGGTATGCGTCGGTCTGACCCAGCCGAGCGCCGCCGGCGGCGTGCGCATCGACCACGCCACCGCCAATCTGGCCGAGCACCAGATCACGGTGGCCGTCAGCAGCAGCTTTGCGCTTGATGAGGATGTCATCGACGCACTTAACAACGGCATTACCCTGTTTTTTGAAATCGAGACCCTGGTCTACCGCCAGCGGCGCCTGTGGCCGGACGCCCTCGTCGCCGGCACGACGCGGCGTTTTTCGCTTTCCAGACATGCCCTCTCGGAACGTTACTCGCTGCTTGAACCGGACAGCGCGCAAACCCGTACCTTCAGGACTAGCGATGAAGCGCTAGCCGCGCTCGGCCAATGGACGGAGGTCCTGCCCTGCGCCAACTGCCTCGACGCCCCCCTCATGCGCTACGAGGCTCGCGCCCGCCTTCGCCTGCTGACCGATGAGCTGCCGGCGCCCATGCGACCGCTGGTCTGGATTTCACCCGGCTGGTGGGTTTCCACCGGCTGGCACACCTGGGGCCTCTCGCCATGAGGCCGCGTCTGGCGGTGGCCGGCACCATCGGGCTGTTAAGCGTCTCCCTGCTCGCCTCGCTGGTGCTGATGAGCGCGGCCATCCAGAACTCTGGCCGCTTCGGCGACCTCTTCTCGCTGCTACTGATCACCAATCTGCTCGGCCTGGCGGCGTTTACCGCGATCATCGCGCTCAACGTCCGCGAACTACTCCGCAAGCTGCGCCGCCGTGCACCCGGCGCCCGCCTGACCCTGCGGATGCTGACTATTTTCGTGATGCTTTCGGTGTTGCCGATTTGCGTGCTGTTCAGTTTCTCCATGAATTTCCTGATGCGCGGCGTGGACAGCTGGTTCGACGTCCACATCGACCACGCCCTGAACGATGCGCTGGAGCTCAGCCGCAGCGCGCTCGATTTGCGGATGCGCGAAGTGCTGGCGCAGACCGAGAATCTGGCCGAAGAACTCAGCGCCGGCGGCCCCCGCACGGCCGTCCTCGATCTGGGCGCGCTGCGCGACCCGGGCAACACGGTAGTTGCCGAAGCCTGGGATCCGGGCGAGAGCGACCTCAACCAACTCCGTCGCCGCATCGGCGCCGAAGAACTGGCGGTGGTCACCGTGCAAGGCCGGCTGCTGCAATCAAGCAAGGCCGGGACCGATCTGGTACCCAATATCCCGTCGGCGGCCATGCTGCTGCAGGTCAAACAGGGCCGCTCGTACATTGGACTGGAACCCATCGGGAACGAGGGCCTGTTTGTGCGCGTCGCCGTTGCGCTACCGGATGACAACCTTGACCGCGGCGGTCGAGTGCTACAGGCGCTATTTCCGGTCGCCGCCGGCATGAACGAACTGGCGGCCAGCGTCGAGTCGGCGCATGCCAAATATCAGGAACTGGTTTACCTGCGCCGCAAGCTGAAACTCAGCTTCGCCATGACGCTGACCTTGGTGCTCCTCTCGAGTATCGCCACCGCAGTCTGGGCCGCGTTCTACTCGGCCCGCCGGCTGACCGCGCCGATCAGCGATCTGGCCGCCGGCACGGCGGCAGTCGCGGCGGGCAACTACACGATGACCCTGCCGGTCAACACCAACGACGACGTCGGCTTTCTGGTGAGTTCCTTCAACGACATGACCCGCCGCATCGCGGTCGCGCGCAGCGAGGTCGACACGCAGCATCGCTACGTCAACACGGTGCTTCGCGAACTGTCGTCCGGGGTGCTGGCGCTGGATCCGGCCGGCATTGTCACCACGATTAACGATGCCGGCCGCCGGATTCTGGATTTGCCGGAAGCCGGCGTCACCGGCGTCTTGTTGAGCGCGCTACCGGACCAGCGCGAGCACCTGCAGCCTTTCGTCGAATGCGTCAGCGCCCGGCTGACGGCGGGCGACACCCGCTGGCAGCAGGAAAGCCAGATCTTCAGCCGCACCGGCCGACAGGTGCTGATGTGTCGCGGCAGTGCCCTGTCGCTGGCCGCCGGCTCCGGCGCTGGCCATGTGGTGGTTTTCGACGACATCACCGCGCTGATTCAGGGTCAGCGCGATGCGGCCTGGTCGGAAGTGGCGCGCCGTCTGGCGCACGAAATCAAAAATCCGCTGACGCCGATTCAGCTCTCGGCCGAGCGACTCCGGCAAAAGTACCTGGCCAAGATGGCGCCGCCCGATGCTGAAACGCTGGACCGCCTGACCACCACCATCGTCCAGCAGGTCGAGACCATGAAGGCCATGGTCAACACCTTTTCGGACTATGCCCGCATGCCGGCCATCAGCCACGAGCGCACCAACCTCAACCAGTTGATTTCCGCGGTGGTCGATTTGTACCGCAGCGCCAGGCCCGATGCCCGCTTCGAACTCGATTTCGACGCCATGCTGCCGGCCATTCCGGTCGACGCCGGCCGCTTGCGGCAGGTTTTCAACAATCTGGTTAAAAATGCGCTGGAAGCCAGCAGCGCCCGGCCGGCGGGCGTGGTCTCCCTCAGCACGCGGCAACTGCATACCGACACGGGCAATCACGTGGAAATCTGCGTGACCGATCAGGGCGATGGCATCCCGACCGATCTCCTGCCCAATATCTTCGAACCCTACGTCACGACCAAATCTCGCGGCACCGGGCTCGGGCTCGCGATCGTGAAAAAAATTATCGAGGAACATGGCGGCGTCGTGACGCTGGAGAATGTCGACGGGGGTGGCGCGCGGGCTACAATCCGCCTGCCCGTCACCACTGATGAAGCGCCGAATGAAGGCGCGACCGACCGCCGGAGGCTGTCATGACTGCCCGTCATATTCTGGTCGTGGACGATGAGCCCGACATCCGCGTGCTGGTCAAGGAAATCCTTGAAGACGAGGGCTTCGAGATCAGCCTCGCCGAAAATGCCGCCGCCGCCCGCGAGGCGCGCCGCCAACGGCGACCCGATCTGGTCCTGCTCGACATCTGGATGCCCGATACCGACGGCATTTCGCTGCTCAAGGAATGGTCGGTCGATGGCGAGGTCGACGTGCCGGTCATCATGATGTCTGGCCACGGCACGGTAGAAACCGCGGTCGAGGCCACCCGCCTCGGCGCCTACGACTTCATCGAAAAACCGCTGTCGATCGCGAAACTGCTGATCACCATCCAGCGCGCGCTAGAAGCGGCCAACCTGCAGCAGGAAAACCAGGGGCTGCGGCGCGGCGCCGTGCCCTACGCCGAACCCATCGGCCGCAGCCGGGTGATGGAACAACTGCGCGCCAGCGTCCTGCGCCTCGCCCCACATAAGACCGCGGTCTTCATCACCGGCGATTCCGGCACCGGCAAGGAAGTGCTGGCGCGCTATCTACACCAGCACAGCCCTCGGGCCTCGAATCCGTTCATCGCGGTCGGCGTGGCCGGGCTTGCGCGCGAAAATCCCGACGCCGAGCTCTTCGGGACCGAGGTCGACGGACACGTCACCTATGGCTCGCTGGAACAGGCCAACGGCGGCACGCTGTTTCTGAAAGATATTGCCGACATGGACCCCAGCACGCAGGCGCGCCTCCTCAGTGCGCTGGAACAGCAGTCGATGCTGCGCGTGGGCGGCCGCGAGCCGGTCAGCATTGATGTGCGGATCATCGCCGCGACCCGCAAGGACCTGCAGGACGAAGTAGCGCAGGGCCGCTTTCGAGATGATCTCTACTACCACCTCAACGTGGTGCCGCTGCATGTGCCGGCCCTGCAGGACCGCCTGGAAGACCTCGAAGAACTGCTGGCGCATTACCTGAACTATTTCGTGCGCAGCGAAGGGCTACCCCGCCGCGAACTCGCGCCCGGCGCACGCGCCCGGATGCGCGAGTATCACTGGCCGGGCAATGTCCGCGAATTACGGAATCTGGTGCAACGACTGCTGATTCTGGGCAACACCGACACGATCGAAGCCTACGAAATCACCCAGGCGCTAGGCTTGCGGCCCGGGCTCGAGTTGGACGCCGTGCCGCCGGGTTTCGATTTGCCGCTGCGCGAGGCGCGCGAACGCTTTGAAAAGCACTATCTCGAATACCAGCTGACCCTGTGCGAAGGCAGCGTCAGCCGGGTGGCGGAAAAAGTAGGCATCGAACGCACGCACCTCTACAGGAAGCTGCGCAGCCTCGGCATCGATCCGCGGGATATCAAGGACGCGGCGCGGGAATAATCCCGGCCTGTCGACGGCACTCGCCGCTTCAGCTAGTCAACGGTGCAGGCGACGACCGGCGGCGCCACGCCGTTCAACTGCAACGCCCCCACGAGATCGCTGACCCGTGCATAGCCATGACGCACGAGGTAGTCGTTGATCCCCTCGTTCAAGGCCTTGCAGGCCAGCGGTTCGTAGAACAGCCCGGTGCCAACACCCACCGCGCTCGCCCCGGCCAGCATGAATTCGATTGCATCCGTTGCGCTGACCACGCCGCCCTGCCCGATGATGGGAATACCGTGCGGCTTGCAGACCTGATAGACCTGCCAGACTTTCAGCAAGGCGATGGGTTTGATGGCCGGCCCTGACAGCCCGCCCTGGTTGTTGCCGATCACCGGCCGCCGCCGCTCGGCGTCGATTGCCATGCCCATCAGCGTGTTGATGACCGCAAAGCCATCGCTGCCGGCTTCCAGGCAACGCCGCGCGTTTTCGGCGATGTCGGTTTGATTGGGCGAGAGCTTGGTGATGATCGGTTTGCGGGTGGCGCGCCGACAGGCTTCCACCACCCGGGCCGACATGTCCGGGCTATTGCCGAAAGCGACCCCGCCTTCTTTCACGTTGGGGCACGAGATATTGATTTCGATCGCATCGATCGGCGAGTCGTCAAAAATACGGGTGACTTCCTCGTACTCTTCCACCGTCGAGCCGGACACATTGGCGATAAACCGGGTCTCGGTGAAATCGAGTCGCGGCAGGATTTCTTTCACCACATGATGGGCGCCGGGATTTTGCAGGCCAATCGCATTGAGCATGCCGGCCGAGGTCTCGAACACGCGATGCGCCGGATTGCCCAGACGCGGCGCAAGCGTGGTGCCTTTAAGGCAAATGGCGCCCACGTCTGCGTTGGAAAAGCCCTCTACCCGCGTATATTCTTCGCCGAAGCCGACGCAGCCCGACAACAGAACCAGTGGCGAGTTGAACGGCATTCCACAAAACGTGGTTGCCAGCCGCGTTTCCTGCGCTTGCGTGCTAATCATTGCCTGTGTTTCCCGCCCCATGTTTGAAGTCGCCCTCTACGAGCCTGAGATCCCGCCGAATACGGGCAACATTATAAGGCTGTGCGTGAACGTCGGGGCGCGGCTGCACCTCATTCGTCCGCTTGGTTTCGACATTTCTGACCGGGCACTGCGCCGGGCCCGTCTCGACTATGCCGAACGCATGAGCCTCACGGTCCACGACAGCTATGCGGCCCTGCTCGACGCCTTGCCCGAACGCCGGGTGTGGGCCTTCACCACCCACGCGACCCGCCGCTTGCCGGAGGCCGCGCTAGACGCGGGTGATATCTTGCTGTTCGGCCCGGAATCGCGCGGCTTGCCGACGACGCTGCGAGAAGGACTGCCGCAGGACCAGTGGCTACGCATTCCCATGCGCAGCGATTCGCGCAGTCTCAATCTGTCCAACGCGGTCGCCGTGGCGGTCTACGAAGGCTTACGCCAGCACGGCTATGCAGGATTGGGCTAAGGCAGCGTAAATTCGCTCGCGGGTTCGCGCGCCATCAGTGCCGCCACCGCCGCCGCCGGCACCGTGTCACCGCGCACAATGCGGGCCACCTCAGCGCTAATCGGCATCACCAGGCCATGCTCTGCGGCGATCGCCTCCATCGACAGGGCGGTGGTCGCCCCTTCCACCAGACCCACCCCTGCCTCGGCCTCAGTCAGCGTCGCACCGCGCCCTAGCGCCAGCCCAAACCGGCGATTGCGCGACTGATCGTCGGTACAGGTCAGCACCAGATCGCCCAACCCCGAAAGCCCCATGAACGTCTCCTGCCGCGCACCCAGGGCAAGCCCCAGACGCGCCATCTCAGCGAGCCCGCGGGTGATCAGCGCCGCGCGGGAATTGGCCCCCAGCGCGAGGCCATCGGCAACGCCGGCGGCGATCGCCAACACGTTTTTAACGCTGCCACCCAGCGCAACGCCGGGCAAATCGTCGGTGAGATAGGGCCGAAATCGCGGGGTGTGGAAGCGGGCCAGCAGTTGCCGGCCCAAATCCGCATCGCGGGCGGCAAGGGTGACAGCGGCAGGTCGACCCTCCGCCACTTCGCGGGCGAAGGTCGGGCCAGACAGGAGCGCGAGCGGGAAATCCGCCCCGAAGACCTCGCCCACGACCTGATGAATCAAGCGGTGGCTGCCCAGCTCCAGGCCTTTCGCCGTGCAGATCAGCGCCCGCAAGCCGGGTGCCACGCGCCGCAGCCAGATCGCAATTTCGCGGGTGGTTTGACAGGGAGTCGCCAGAACCGCCAGCGCACAGCTGGCGGGGAGCGAGGCCGGATCATCAATGACGGTGACGCTGGCAGGCAGCGGCAACCCGGGCAAGTAGCGCCGGTTTTCGCGCGCCTCGCGCATCGCTTGCCGATGCGCCGGATCGCGCCCCCACAGCGCCACCGGCCGGTCGTTGGCGGCGAGCACACCGGCCAGCGCCGTGCCCCAGGCCCCGGCCCCCACCACCACCACGTCCGGGGCGGAAGACATCAGACGCCGAGTGGCGGCGATGCGCGTCTAGTGCGCGGCCTGACCTTCTGCGGCCGCGCGACGCTGCATTTCCTGCGCGTACAGCACGTCGAAATTGACCGGTGACAGCAACAACTGCGGGAATCCGCCCTTGGTCACCACATCGCTGATCGCCTCACGGGCGTAGGGAAACAGAATATTGGGGCAGGCCGTGCCGAGCACCGCCGGCAGGGTCTGCTCGTTGAAGCCGGAGATATTGAAAATGCCCGCCTGCTGGACTTCGACGAGATAGACCACGCGTTCGTCCTGCTTGACCGTGCAGGTCACGGTGAGCACCACTTCGTGGACATTTTCAGCCAGCGTGGTGGCCGCGTTGGCGAGTTGCACGTCGAGGGCCGGGCTCAGCTGTTCGGTGAAAATGCGCGGGGCGTTGGGCGCCTCAAACGACATGTCCTTGATGTAAATTTTCTGAATGCCGAGTTGGCCAACCGGGCCTTGACCGGTCGCGTCGGGGGAATCGTTGGTCGCCATGGACGGATCTCCGTGAAATTAAAAAAAATCGTGAAGCCGGGGTGCGCGCTGACGGCTTTATTGCAAGGGCAGGTTTTCGTTACGCCACGCGGCGAGCCCGCCCTGCAGGCGGTAGACCCGGGTGAATCCCGCCTTGCGCAGCGTCTGGATCGGCTTGGGGCACGAGGCGCCGGTTTCGCAGTACAGCAGCAGCGGTTTTTCTCGGTACTTTTGCAGCGCGCTCGCGCCCTCTGCAATCGCCTCCGGACTCACGCGCAGCGCATTGATGATGTGACCCGCGTTGAAATCCTGCTCGCTACGCAGGTCGACCGGCACGGCGTGTTCGTGATTGAGCATCTGGACCGCGCGATTCGGGCTTAGGTCGTGCGCGGCCTGCCGCAAGGTGAACAACAACACCCCGAGCACGCCGAAGAACGCCGCGACCAGAGCCAGATGATTGGAAGCAAATTCGATTAGTTGAGGCATGCGTAGGCGGCGTCGGCCGCGTCCTGTCGGAAGTGAGGGAAAGCCCGGCGATTCGGGGCCGGGCCGCATCATACACTCAGAAATATGGACTCCGCATGACCGTGCGCCACGCCGCCCCGCGCTACCGGGGGCCGACGGCGGCGGGCATAATGGCGTCACGCCGTTCTGGCGTCTCTTCCCAGGTGGCCCCACGCCCATGAACCCTCGCTACGCCTTCGCGCTTGCGCTGCTGATGATCCCGGGAATCGACTTGGCCAGCGCCGCGGAGCCAGCCCCGGCAGCACCTGCGCCCGTCAGCGCGCAGGCGCAGCCCCAGACCCCGTCCATCCCGCTCGATGAACTCCGCCTGCTGGTCGAGATTTTCCACAAGCTGAAATCCGACTACGTCGAAGAGCTGTCGGACAAACAGCTGCTCGAAAGCGCCATCAAGGGACTGGTGTCGGGCCTCGACCCGCACTCGACCTATCTGGATGAGACGGCCTACGAGGAATTACAGGAAGGAACAACCGGCGAGTTTGGCGGGCTGGGGCTTGAAGTCGGCGCCGAAGGTGGTTTCCTCAAAGTCATCTCGCCGATCGACGACACGCCGGCTAGCCGGGCCGGCATCCAGGCTGGCGATACCATCATCCGGCTCGACAAAACGCCGACCAAAGGCCTGTCGCTGGATGAGGCCATCAAACGCATGCGCGGCAAGCCGGGCGAAGCCATCGGCATCACCCTGCTGCGGGAAGGCGTCGAAAAACCGATCGAACTCACGCTGGTGCGTGACCTTATCAAAGTGCGCAGCGTGCGCGGTCGCCTGCTCGAAGCAGGCTATGGCTACCTGCGCATCGCGACTTTCCAGTCGCGCACCGGCGAGGATTTGGTCAAGCAACTCGACCAGCTGAAAACCGAAAACAAGGGCAAGCTGAAGGGCGCTATTCTGGATCTACGCAACAACCCGGGCGGCGTGCTGGGTGCGGCGGTCGCGGTCTCGGATGCCTTCCTCGACGCCGGCCGCATTGTGTACACCGAAGGCCGCACCGCCGACGCCAAGCTGTCCTTCGACGCCAAGGCGCCCGATCTGCTGGAAGGCGCGCCGCTGATTGTGCTGGTCAACGAAGGCTCGGCGTCGGCGTCCGAGATCGTCGCTGGCGCGCTGCAGGATCAGCATCGGGCGCTAATCATGGGCCGCCGCACCTTCGGCAAAGGCTCGGTGCAGACCATCATGCCGATGAGCAACAAGGCGGCGATAAAAATCACCACCGCCCGCTATTTCACACCCAGTGGTCGTTCAATTCAGGCGGAGGGCATTGTCCCCGACGTCGAAATCGACAAGCTGAAGGTCACGGAGATGAGCGCGGACGAAGGCCTCTTTGTGAAGGAAGCCGAGCTTAGCCGCCACCTCAGCAATCCGAACGCCGCGCCGGACAAGACCGGCGCAAAGCCGGCCGCGAGCACGGACAAGCCGACTTCCCGCGATGAGAAGGCGGCGCTTGCGAAAGCGGATTACGAAGTCTTTGAAGCGCTCAACCTGCTCAAAGGCATGGCGCTGATGCAACGGCGCCAGACGGTGGCGCCCTGAGCCCAATCCGGACTAGCGCCGCGGCCCGGCGAAAGCGCCGAACAACACCAGCATGCCCGCGCCGGCGGCCAACCAGCTGCCGGCAGGAAATGCCCCCCAGCGGCTGACCGATTCCGGCGCCACCGCGTAAAGCACGCCGGCGGCCATCAAGAGGGCGGCGCCCACCACGGCGTGCGACAGGCGCCGATGCACGTTGCGAATCTCGCGCCGAATCTCGTGCAGCATCTGATCGTGGGTCGACACTTCCAGCCGCCCTTGCTTCAGGCGCTCCAGCACATCGAAAGCCAGCCCCGGCAGTTCCGGCAGGCGGTTCATCCAGCGCGGCACGCTCTCCTTGCTGGCCCGAAGCAAACTGCCAAAGCCCACCCGGTCTTTCATCCAGCGCTCCAGCGCCGGGCGCGCCGTGCGCCATAGGTCCAGTTCGGGATCGAGCTGGCGCCCGATGCCTTCCACGTTGACCAGCGTTTTTTGTAGCAGCAGCAGCTGGGGCAGGATTTCCATATTGAAGCGGCGCGCGGTCTGGAACAGCCTCAGTAACAGCTGCCCAACCGAAATCTCGCTGACCGGGCGGTCGAAAATCGGCTCGCAGACGGTGCGAATCGCAAACTCGAAATCGTCCACCCGTGTTTCGCGCGGCACCCAGCCGGACTCGACGTGCAGCTCGGCCACGCGGCGATAGTCGCGATTGAGAAAGGCGTGGAAATTCTCGGCCAGATAACGCTGATCGAACTCCGACAAGGAGCCCATGATGCCGAAGTCGACCACCACAAACACCGGCGCGCTGCCGTCTTCGCCCGGCCGCACGAAGAGGTTGCCCGGATGCAGATCGGCATGAAAAAAGTGATCCCGAAACACCTGCGTGAAGAACAGCTCAACCCCGTTGGCGGCCAGCAGATGCAGATCAACCCCGGCTTCCTGCAGCGCGCCGACGTTGGCAATCGGAATGCCGTCGATCCGTTCCAGCACCAGCACCCCGGGTCGGGTCAGGCCCCAGTGCACTTCCGGCACATAGAGCTGCGGGGAGGCGCTGAAGTTGCGGCGCAGCTGCGAGGCATTCGCCGCCTCGCGCAGCATGTCGAGTTCGTCGAGGATGGTTTTTTCGAACTCGTTGACGACCTTTGAGGGCTTCAGCAAACGGCTGTGGCTGAGATAGCTTTCGGCGGCATCGGCCAGAAAGCGCATCAGGCCAATGTCGCGCTCGATAGTCTGGCGAATGCCGGGTCGCACGACCTTCACCACCACCTCGCGGCCGTCGTGCAGGCGCGCGGCATGTACCTGGGCAATGGAGGCGGAAGCCAGCGGCGTCTCGTCAAACGCGGCGAAGACTTCGGTAACCGGTCGGCCGTAGGCGCGTTCGACGATCTGGCGCGCCTGCGCGCCCGGAAACGGCGGGACCCGGTCCTGCAGGCGGGTGAGTTCGTCGGCGATATCGTCTGGCAGCAGGTCGCGACGGGTCGACAGCAACTGCCCGAACTTCACGAACAGCGGCCCCAGTTCTTCCAGCACGGCCCGCAGGCGCGGACCGCGCGGCCCGTACTGACGGCCAAACCAGTTCCAGGGCAGCACGTAGCGCAGGTAGCTCAGCGGCCGCAGCACCGGCACGGTAAACAGGATTTCGTCGAAACCGTGGCGCACCAGCGTGCGCTGGATGAACAACACGCGCAGCAAATGGCCGGCACGCAGCCTCATGTGCGGCGCACCCGTTGGCGCAAACGCTGCAGCCGCGCGGCCACCCGCTCCACATCGTTAGCGAGGCGCATGACCTCGGCGGCAAACGCGTCGACTTCGTCTGCCGCGGGCAGCAGCCGGGTTTCGGTTCGGAGAAACTCGCCCACATCGCGCTCGAATCCGCTGCGCGCCCGGCCCAGCCAGTCAAACAGGCCCACCAGAACCCGCGCTGCCTGCCGGGCCGGCAGTTCGCCCATGTACTGCGCGAGAAAAGCCTCCCAGTCCAGCGCCAGCGCCTCGAACACCGCCTGCGTCAGCTGCACGGTCGCCAAATCGCCTTCCAGTCTGACCTTGCCCGCCGGCACCGGCTCGCCGCGTTGGCGGGCCCGGCCCATGGCCAGCAGATCCGACAGACTGCCTTCAATGCGCACATCGGCCTGACGGGCGCTGCTGGTGGCCAGCACCACGCCGTTGTCCTCGAACGCCACACAGACCCGCCAGCCAAGCCGCGAAACGCGCACATCCAGCACGCGGCCGTTCAGCTTGCCGAGCTCGGCCTGCGCTGCGGGTTGTCCGGCCAGCACGCGATTGAGCCCGGTCGCGACCAGACCGAGCACGCGTTGCGGCGCCAGCAGCTGGGCAATCACGAACGACCTCCGCCGATGCCGACGCTCACAGCTTCACCCCGCCGTGCAGCGCCACTACGCCACCCAGCATGTTCACGTACTGGCACTGCCCGAAGCCGGCGGTGCGCATCATCCCGGCGAGTTCCGCCTGCGGCGGATGCATGCGGATGGACTCGGCAAGATAGCGATAGCTGGCTTCGTCGTTGGCAAACAGCTTGCCGATACGCGGCAGCAGCTTGAAGGAATAAAGGTCATAGAGCCGCGCCAGCAGGGGCTGGCTGACCTGCGAGAACTCGAGCACAAAGGCCCGGCCGCCCGGCTTTAGCACCCGGTTCATTTCAGCCAGCGCGAGATCCTTGCGGGTGACGTTGCGCAGACCAAAGCCAATCACAACCAAATCAAAGGTATTGCTGCCAAACGGCAGCGCCTCCGCGTTGGCCTGCGTGTAACGCACGTTCTGCGCAAGGCCGGCGTCGAGCAGGCGGTCGCGCCCCACTTCCAGCATGCTGCGATTGATATCTAGGATGACCACTTCGCCGGCCGGGCCGACGTCGCGTGCCAGCAGACGAGTCAGGTCGCCCGATCCGCCCGCCAGATCCAGCACGCGATTGCCGGGGCGCGCCCCGGCCAGCAGGACGGCGAGGCGTTTCCACAGGCGGTGGAGCCCCAGCGACATCAGGTCGTTCATCAGGTCGTAGCGACTCGCGACCGAATCGAACACGCCGCGCACGCGGGCCGCTTTTTCGTGTTCCGGCACCCGCTGATAGCCGAAATCGGTCTCGCGCTCGCTCATCGACAGGGGCCTCAGGCCACCGGGGGTTTACGGGTGTAACCGGCTTCCGCCAGCGCGTCGAGATAGGTCTGCCAGTTGTGGTCGAACTGATGACCCAGTTTGTAGAGGTAGTCCCAGGTATAGAGGCCGGAGTCGTGGCCGTCGTCGAAAACCAGTTTCACCGCGTAGTTACCCACCGGCTCGATGCCGGTGATGTTGACGGTCTCCTTGCCGGTCTGCAGCACGCCCTGTCCCGGGCCGTGCCCGCGGACTTCTGCCGAGGGCGAATGCGTACGCAGGTATTCGCAGGAAAGATTAAAGCGGGCACCGTCGTTGAAAGCGATTTCGAGAACGCGCGAACGTTGGTGCAGAAGGATATCGGTGGGCGTGTGTTCAGCCATGGCGCGAGCCTACAGGATATACCGGGCCCAGTCCTCGTCACGGACCAGTTCGCCCAGATGGGTTTCAACGAAAGCGGCGTCTACTTCAACCTCCTGCCCGGCGCGTGCGGGCGCGGTGAAGGACAAGGCCTCCAGCAGTCGCTCCATCACGGTATGCAGGCGGCGCGCGCCAATGTTTTCACTACGCTCGTTGACGTGCTGGGCGATCTGCGCGATCCGCTCCACGCCGCTGGCCGCGAAACGCAAGGCGACGCCTTCGGTGCCCAGCAGCGCCTGGTATTGCTCGGTCAGCGAGGCGTGCGGTTCGGTCAGGATGCGGACGAAATCTTCCACGCCCAGCGAAGTCAGTTCCACGCGGTTGGGCAGGCGACCCTGCAGTTCCGGGATGAGGTCGGAGGGCTTCGAGAGGTGAAACGCGCCTGAGGCGATAAACAGGATGTGATCCGTGCGCACCATGCCGTACTTGGTGCTGACGGTGCTGCCTTCGATCAGCGGCAGCAGGTCGCGCTGCACGCCTTCGCGGGAAACATCCGGACCGTGCGATTCCCCCCGTCGGGCTATTTTGTCGATCTCGTCCAGAAAGACGATGCCGTTCTGCTCGACGTTTTCGATCGCCCGGGTGCGGATATCTTCTTCATTAACCAGCTTGGCCGCCTCTTCTTCGGCCAGCAGCTTGAGCGCCTTGTCGATCCGCAGCCGCCGCGAGCGCTTGCGGCTGTTGCCCATGTTCTGGAACAGGTTCTGGAGCTGGCCGGTCAGTTCTTCCATGCCCGGCGGGGCCATGATTTCGACCGCGCCCGGCGCCTGGGCGACTTCGATTTCAATTTCCTTGTCGTGCAGCTTGCCCTCGCGCAGCATCTTGCGAAACCGCTGGCGGGTCGTGCTTTCGTCTGCCTCGGTGGTCTCCCCAAACGCCCGCGGTGGCGGCAGCAGCACGTCGAGCACGCGCTCTTCGGCGGCATCTTCGGCCTGCGTGCGGACCTGCGCAGTCGCTTCGCTGCGGGTCATGGTCAGCGCCACTTCAACCAGGTCGCGGATGATCGATTCCACGTCCCGCCCCACATAGCCCACTTCGGTGAACTTGGTGGCTTCAATCTTGATGAACGGCGCGCCGGCGAGTTTGGCGAGGCGGCGCGCGATTTCGGTCTTGCCGACCCCCGTCGGCCCGATCATCAGGATGTTCTTGGGCGTGATTTCCTGGCGCAACGGCTCGGCCACCTGCGAACGCCGCCAGCGGTTGCGCAGGGCAATCGCGACCGCCTTCTTGGCGTTGTTCTGGCCGACGATGTGCTTGTCGAGTTCAGAGACGATCTCCTT
>JALRCR010000004.1:0-52090 GCA_023257255.1 Gammaproteobacteria bacterium
AGCGCGGTGAGGATCTCCGCCATGCGCGCCGGCGCACGGCGGCCGCCATCCGGCGTGTAGCGGTATTTTTCGCCCAGATGACTCCAGAACGCCCGCGCCGGATCGCCCGGCGGCAGCGTCGGCATCACGCGATGAATGATCGCGAGGCGCTTGGTCCAGGCAAACCCGTGTTCACCGGCCAGTTCGTTGACCAGGCCAAACATGCGCGCCCGGTCGTCCAGCGCCGCGGGCACCAGCGGCGGTTCGGGATTGATGCGCTCGGCCAGATTGATCTGGTCGAGCCAACCGGCAACCGGGCGTTCGTTGTTCCAGGCCGCAACCGGCGCGCTGGCCTGACCCGTCCACTCCACCAACTCGCGGTCGGCCTCGGCCATGCCGAATTCCAGATCGCTGCGCCCGGCGCTGGCGGTCACCACCGGTGTGTAGGGGATCTTCTTCACATAAAAAAGCCCTTTGCGGGCTTCGGCGATAGGTCGGTAGTCGACGGTGATGTCGGTGATCATGATGTCGCTGGCCACGGCATGTCCTCTGGCGATGAAGTGAGCCGCATCATGCCCGAGGGCTGGGGGGCGGCGGAAGCGCGGTAGGCGCGGGCGACCCTGCCGCCTACAATGCGACCTTATTCACCAACACGGCGATCCACTCGATCCGCCAGGGAAGTCTTATCCGCATGGCGGCTCCATCCGACACCAGCATCATGGCCTTGTTCTGCGACTTCGAGAACATTGCCCTCGGCGCCCGCGACGCCAAATACGCCCGGTTTGAAATAGGCAAAGTGCTGGAGCGGCTGTTGCTGAAAGGCAATATCGTGGTCAAGAAAGCCTACTGCGACTGGGACCGTTACAAGGAATTCAAGGGCAATATGCACGAGGCGGCATTCGAGCTGATCGAAATCCCGCACGTGCGCATGAGCGGCAAGAACTCTGCCGACATCCGCCTGGTGGTCGATGCGCTGGACCTCTGCTACACCAAGTCCCACGTCGACACCTTCGTGATTATCAGCGGCGATTCCGACTTCTCACCGCTGGTCAGCAAGCTGCGCGAAAACAACAAGACCGTGATCGGGGTGGGCGTCAAGCAGTCCACGTCAGATCTGCTGATCTCCAACTGCGACGAGTTCATCTACTACGACGATCTGGTGCGGGTTGAAAAGGAAAAGCGCCGGCCGCGCGCGCGCAAGCCCGCCGCGGCAAGTCCCGCCGCCGCGCCAGCCGAGAAGCCCGACGTGGCGGACAAGCCGGCAGAAGCCGCCGAGAAACCCGAGGCCGCCGACAAGCCGGCCGCGGCCAGCGACGCCGAGCGCCAACAGGAAGCGCTGGATATCGCGATGGAAACCATCGAGGCGCTGGTCGCCGAGCGCGGCACCGAAGAAAAAATCTGGGGCTCGATGGTCAAGCAGGCGATCAAACGTCGCCGGCCTGGCTTCAACGAGTCCTACTACGGCTTTCGTTCCTTCAGCAAGCTGCTGGAGGAAGCCGAGACCCGCAAGCTGGTCTCGCTGGAACACGATGAAAAATCTGGCGGCGTGATTATTCGCACGCTGACCGGCGACGTCTGAATTCAAAAAAAGATGAAGAGGAATGTGCAGATGAAGATCGACAGCTTGCTTCCGGCGATGGCGCCGGCCGAAGTCGCCGCGCAGGCGCAGAAACTGGAAAACATGGGCATCGACTGCGCATGGACCTTTGAAGCCGCGCACGACGCCTTCTTCCCGCTGGCCTTTGCCGCGGCCGCCACCAGCAAACTGGAAATCGGCACCAACATCGCCGTGGCCTTCGCCCGCACGCCGTTCTCGACGGCCCAAATCGCCTGGGATCTCCAGCGCTATTCGAACGGTCGCTTCCGTTTGGGGCTGGGCACCCAGATTCGGCAGCACGTGGAGCGCCGGTTTTCGATGCCTTTTGAACATCCCGCCGCGCGCGTTACCGACTACATCCACTGCGTGCGGGCGATCTGGAATACCTTCCAGACCGGGGCGCGGCCGAACTACGAAGGGCCGTTCTACCAGTTCAAGCTGATTAACGAGTTCTTCAACCCCGGCCCGAACGCGCAGCCGGAGATCCCCATCTACCTGGCCGGTGTTAATCCGCGCATGTGCCGTGCGGCGGGTGAAGCGGCGGACGGCTTTCACGTTCACCCCATGCACACCGTGCCCTATCTAAAAGAAGTCGTGCGCCCGGCGCTCGACGAAGGCGCGCGCACCCGCGGCAAGACGGTGGCGGATCTGGAACTCTATTCGCCGGTGTTTGTGGTGACGGGCGAGACCGAAGCCGAACGCGCGACGATGGAAAAGGCCGTGCGCCGTCAGATCGCCTTCTATGCCTCCACGCCCAGCTACGCGACGGTGCTGGAGTTCCACGGCTTCGGCGATTTGCAAAAGCAGCTCGGCGGACTGATGCGGGAAGGCAAGCTCGACGAGATGGGCGCGCATGTGCCCGACGCGCTCCTGTCGGAAATTGTAGTGTTCGCCCCGTCGGCCACGCTGGGCCAGACGCTGCGCCAGCGCTATGACGGCGTGCTGGACCGCGTATCGCTCTACTCGACCATGGGTGGCGAAGGCAGCTTCAGCCGCTGGCCGGAGCTGGTCGCCGGGATCCATGCAGCCTGAGCGTCGCAGCTGACCACGGTGATGGCGTGACGGCCAGCGTCCCGGAGGAACTTGCCGACGACATCCGCGAGCAGCTGGGACCCGGTGTAATTGACGGCCGATCAATAAGCTTCAGGCGACCTGCGGCAGCCACTGCCGCCACGCGCCGAGCACAGCGTCCCACTGCACCTGATAAAAATGCACGCCCAGTTCGACCGCGGTCGGGATGGGCAGGTCCAGCCAGGCGTCGGCTTCGCCCTGCTTTGATTCCACCCGCATGCCCAGTTTGCGGGTTAGCGCCGCCATCGCGGCGTTGTCGCTCATGAAGTGAATCCACAGGCGCTGACAGCCATGGGCCCGCGCGCTTTTGACGGCATGCTGAATCAGGCGCTGGGCGAGGCCTTCGCGCCGGTAGGCGGGGAGCACGCTTAAACCGAGTTCGGCGGTGCCGTCGACCTGGCCCACGTGCACCACGGCAATCACCGCGAACTGTGAGTCGAATGCCGCGAGCACCCGATCACGGTCGAAATTGATGCCGTCGACGTAGTCCCGAATCATCTCCTCGGGCAGGGCGCCACCGAAGCGCAAGCGCCGGTCCTCGTCGTTGAGCTTCAGAAAGTGCCGGCACAGGCGCGCCCGGTCGGACGGGCCCAGGGCGTGAATGAGGCGTGGCATGCGTGTCTTCTCCTCACGTCGGCAGACGCGTTGAATGGACCGATGGCGCGCAGTGTAAGGCTTGAATGTGGCGGTGCAACAAAAATTTGGGCATCGGCTGTGAGCCCGCAAGCGCCGGCCGCTCGCGGGTGTACGCCTGCACGAACATGCGGTACCGTCCGGCGCGTCCTAGCCTAAACCGGAGCAGCGCATGTCTTATCAGGAACAAATTCCCCGCAAACCCGTCAGCCGTCGCGACATGTTGAAGCGCGTGGCCCGATTCTCGAAGGTCAAAGGCTCCGACGGTGGTCTGCCCGACAGCTATCACCCCAGCGCAGAACGCATTCTCTATAACGTCATTGGCTTCCAGCCGCCCTCGGTGGAAGCGGGCGGTATGGTGTCCCCGGTCGGCGACAAGGCCGCGCGGATGTCGGCGATCAAGATTTCTGAAGGCTTCAACCTGGGATTCTGCCGCGCGCTGCCGGGCAAGGGCCCGATGATGCACAACCACGACACCAACGAGACCTTCATCGGCATCACCGGCACCTGGCGTGCGAGCTGGGAAGATCCGCGCGGCAAGGTGCAGCACGTCGACCTTGAACCGCTGGACGTCATTTCTTTCCCGGCCGGCGTGATCCGCCGGTTTGAAAACGTCTCCCGTGGCGCGAAGACCAAGTACTCGACGCTGATGTTCGTGATTTCCGGCGACGGTCCGTCCGCCGAGTTCTCGCGCGAGGCGATGGCCGAACTGGCCGAAGCCGGACTGCTCGACATCGATCCCCGCAAGCGCGGCAAGGTGTATTCCTCCAGCAGCGAAGCGCCTGCGGCGAAGGCCCCGCGTGCCAGTAGCAAGAAAGCGCAGGCCAAGCGCGCCGCAGTGAGCAAGAAAGCTGCCGCACCCGCGCGCAAAAAAGCCGCCGCCAAGCCGGCCGCGCGTAAAGCGCCCGCCCGCGCGAGCAAGCCTGCAGCGCGGCGCGCGCGGGCCAGTTAGGCCGTTACAGGCAACGCCCGCCGTGCGCAAGCGCGCACCGCGGGTGGGCGGCGACGCAAGTCGCTTGCGCGCTGGTCTTTAGTCAGCCCGATCCGCGTCGGGTCCGCGGGGCTGGACTGACGCTGGCGCGACGGGCGATGCTCCCGCACTTGCGCTTCCCGGGCGCCCGGCCCGAGCATTCACAGGACGCACAACACAGGCATTTATGTCACCCGAACTTCGCAATCTTCCGCGGCGCGTGGTGCACGCGATCGTCGGCTGGTCGGTGGCGCAGCGCTGGCTGGTGCTGCTGGCCTGCCTGCTGGTGACGGCCTATGCGCTGCACTACACCGCCAATCACATCAGCATCGACACCGATACCTCGGAAATGATCGACGTGCGCTTGCCGCACCGGCAGGCAAATCTCGCGCTGGCGGCAGCCTTTCCGCATCTGCCCGGCGATGTGGTGGTGTTTGCCGAGTCGACGCACGCCGGCGCGGCGGAAGACGCGGCGGATGCACTGGCGGCGCGGCTCGCGGCACGACCAGACATCGCGCATGCCGTGTCCCAGCCCGGTGGCGGGGCGTTTTTCCGTCGTAACGGCCTGCTGTATCTCTCGACGGATGAACTCTGGCAGATCGACGAGCGTCTCGCCGAGGCGACGCCGCTCTTGGGCACGCTGGCGCATGATCCCAGCCTGCGCGGGCTCTTTGGCACCTTGTCGACCGCGCTGGAGCAACCGCTGGACGACGCCCGTCAGGCCTTGCTCGCCCGGATGTTCAGCCGGCTAGCCGGTGCGCTGACCGCCAAGGACGGGGCGCCCGTGCACTGGCGCGATGAACTCTTTGAGGTCGGGCAGGGCATGCAGCGCGCCTTCGTGCTGGTCGATCCGGCCCGAGAGAAAACCTCTTTCCAGCCCGAACAGGCCGCCCTCGACCAGCTCCACCTGCTCTTGGCCGAGATGGCGAAGGACTGGCCGGACGTGCGCTTCCAGGTCACCGGCTCCGTGCCCATGAACAGCGAAGAACTGGTGACCGTGGCCGACGATACCGGCCTGACCACGCTGCTGTCCTTCGCCGCCGTGGCGCTGGTGCTGGTCTGGGGCCTCCGCTCGCCGGCGCTGGTGGCGGCGGTGCTGGTGACGCTGGCCTTCGGTCTGGTCTGGACCGCGGCGCTGGCTACCGCGCTGGTCGGTAGTCTCAACATCATTTCGGTGTGTTTTGCGGTGCTGTTCATCGGTATGGGGGTCGACTTCGGCATCCAGTTCGCCATGCGCTATCTGGAGGAGTGCGACCACGGACGGGACCAACGCGCGGCGCTGGGCGCGGCGGGCGACGGCGCCGGTGGCGCGCTGGTGCTGGCGGCGGTGGGCGCTGCAATCAGCTTTGCCGCCTTTGTGCCCACCAGCTATCGCGGCCTCGCGCAGCTGGGCGTCATTTCCAGCTTCAGCATGGGCGTTGCCCTGGTGGCCAACATCACGCTGCTGCCGGCGGTGCTCTCGCTGCTAAAAGTGCCGCACGCTCGCCAGCGGGCGGACCGTTATGGCGTTGGCGCGCTGGTGGTGGTGCTGGGGCGCCACGGTCGACTGGTGCTGGCCGGTGCCGCCATCCTGACGCTCGGCAGTCTTGCGCTGCTGCCACGGGTAGATTTCGATCCCAATCCGGCCAATCTCAAGGACCGTGAAAGCCCGTCGGTGCGGGCGTTCCTGGCACTGGCCAACGACCCGCTCATCACGCCCTACACCATCGGGATTTTGAGTCCGTCGGTCGCGGCCGCCGGTGCGCGCGCCGAAACGCTGGCGAAGCTGCCGAGTGTCGACAAGGTGGTCACGCTGCAAAGTCTGGTGCCCGAGGCGCAGGACGAAAAGCTGTCGATCATCGCCGGCATGGCGACCGCCTTGACCGGCGTGACGGACCTCACCCCGGGGCCGGCACCGGCCGATGCCGAGGAGCGGGCCGCGCTGACGGCCTTCACGGCCAAGCTCGCGAGCAAACGCGCGGCCTTGAGCCTGCCGGCCGCGCGCAGCGCCGCCGCGCAACTGGCAGAGGCCCTGGAAAGCCGGCTGCGTCCGGACGCCGATATCGCCGCGCTGCGCCGCCAGCTGCTGGGCGATCTCCCGCAAACGCTGGCGCGTCTTAACGAGCTGATGGAGGCCGCGCCGGTCAGCCTCGCGGATCTGCCCGAGGATCTCCGCGCCCGCTATCTGGCGCCGGACGGACGCGCACGCATCGAGGTCTACCCGCGCGAGAATCTGAACGACAACGCCGCCATGCGCCGCTTCGTGCAAGAAGTGCAGGGCGCCGATCCGGGCGCCACCGGCGCGCCGGTCGAGTTGGTCATCGGCAGCGACGTGGTGGTCGACGCCTGCCTCAAGGCCTCGCTGGGCGCGTTGATTCTGACCATCCTGCTGCACGCGCTGGTGCTGCACGGCTGGGTCGATGCGCTGCTGGTGGCGGCACCGCTGGTGCTGGCCATGCTGCTGACGCTGGCGACTTCGGTGCTGATCCATTTCCCGCTTAATTTCGCCAACATCATTGCGCTGCCCCTGCTGATCGGGCTGAACAACGCCTACGGCGCCTACCTGGTGGTCAGGCGCAAACACATCGACGGACTCGACCCCTTGCTCGCCAGCAGCACGCCGCGCGCGGTGCTGTTCAGCGGGATGACGGCGGTGGCCTCGTTTGGCACGCTGGCGGTGTCCAAGCATCCGGGTATGGCCGGTATGGGCGTGCTGATTTCGCTGTCGCTGACCTACGCGCTGGCCAGCGCGCTGATCGTATTGCCGGCCCTGATGGCCGCTGTTGAACGCTGGCAGGCGCGCCGCGCCGCCGGCTCCCCGCCCCATATCAAACCTTAACGAGGACTCACATGCTCAAGCTCTACGGTTTTCCGGTCAGCAACTACTTCAACATGGTGAAGCTCGCCCTGCTGGAGAAAGGCGTGGCGTTTGAAGAAGTCACCGCCCGGCCCAGCCAGAAAGACGAGTTTCGCGCGCGTAGCCCCATGGGCAAGATCCCCTGCCTCGAAGTGGCGGAAGGGTTCATCAGCGAAACCGATGTGATCCTCGACTACATCGAAGCGCTGCATCCAGGCCACTTTCCGACCACGCCCTTTGCGCAGGCCAAGGCCCGCGAGTTGATGCGGGTAATGGAGCTCTACATCGAACTGCCCGCCCGGCGGCATTTCGGGCACGCGCTGTTTGGCGCGCCGATCAATCAGGCCGCACTTGAAGAAGTGAAGCCGGCGGTGGAGAAAGGGCTGGCAGCGCTGAAGCAGTTGGCCGGCAGCGGCCCGTGGCTGGGCGGGGCCAGCTTTTCGCTGCTCGACATCTATGCCTACTACACCTTTGGCTATGCCGGCATGGTGCTGAACAAGGTCTATCAGTGGGACATCCTCGCCGAGGTGCCGGATGTGGCCGCGATTCTCGACAAGGTCAAAGCCCGCGCGACCACCCAAAGCGTGGACGCCGCCCAACAGGCCGCGCTCGCGGCCCTCATGGCCCCCAAATAAGGAACCTGCGCATGCCGCGTAAAGTCATCATCACCTGCGCCGTCACTGGCAGTATCCACACGCCCAGCATGTCGCCGCACCTGCCGATTACGGCGGCCGAGATCACGGCCGCCGCGATCGGGGCGGCCGAAGCCGGTGCGGCCATCGTCCACCTGCACGCCCGCGACCCCGAGGACGGACGCCCGACGCAGGATCCGGCGCTGTTCCGCGAATTCTGTCCGCAGATCAAGGCGGCCTCCGATGTGGTGATCAACCTCACCACCGGCGGCGCGCCGACCATGCTGGTCGAAGAACGCCTGCAGCCCGCGCTGCAACTGAAGCCCGAAGTGGCTTCGCTCAACATGGGCTCGATGAACTTCGGGCTCTACGAAATGATTGGGCGCTTCAAGGAATTCAAACACGACTGGGAAAAGCCCTATCTGGCGGGCAGTGAAGACCGGGTGTTCAAGAACACCTTTCGCGACATCGCCTACATCCTCGAGTCCTGCAGCGACAACCAGACCCGCTTCGAGATTGAGTGCTATGACATCGGCCATCTCTACACCGCAGCGCATTTTCTTGACCGCGGGCTGGTGAAGCCGCCGCTGCTGATCCAGTCGGTGTTCGGGCTGCGCGGGGCGATTGGCGCGCACTTCGAAGACGTCGTCCACATGCGCCGTACCGCCGACCGGCTGTTCGGCAATGACTACCTGTGGTCGGTGCTGGGCGCCGGACGCAGCCAGATCCCGACCGCCACGATGTCGGCGGCGATGGGCGGCATGGTGCGCGTGGGCCTGGAAGACTCGCTGTGGGATGGCCCCGGCAAGCTCGCCGAAACCAATGCCGCGCAGGTGCGCCGCATTCGCACCGTGATCGAGGCGCTGTCGCTGGAAGTGGCGACCCCCGCCGAGGCACGCGAGATGCTGAAGCTGAAAGGGCGCGACAACGTCGCGTTCTAAGCCTTGGCCAGCCATCACTGAATTGGGGACATATCGAATCTGGAGCAGTAGAGAAACCCGCGTTGCCGCCGGCGCAGACCGGCGCGGCGCCTGGCAACGGAGGCAGCATGGAACGCTCGGAGTACGTCCAGAAAATTCATCGTCGGCTGAGTCGCGCGCGCACGGCCGTCACACGTCAGAGCCTGCAGGAAGAGCTTGAAGTCTCCTGGTCCACGCTGAAGCGCCTGCTGAAATACATGCGCGAGGATCTGGGCGTCAGCATCCAGAACACGCGCGAGCCGCCTGGTTATCGCTATATCCGCGACGCCGACGGCAACCTGCCGGAGTTGCCGCCGCTTGGCTTTACGGCGGAGGAAATCTTTGCCCTGCTGGCCTGCGAGGAAGTCATGACGCGGCTGCAGCCAGGGCTGCTGGACGGCGAGCTTGAACTGCTGCGCAAGAAACTGAAGCAGCTGCTGGGCAAGCGCCAGGGCGGCGCGGACCAGCTGGCCAAACGGATGCGCATTCTGGGCGTTGCGCGGCGCGCGCCACCGCCGGCGATCTTCGGGCCGGTCGGGCTGGCGCTGGGCTTGCGGCGGCAGTTACGCCTGCACTACGACGGCCGCACGCGGGGTGAAATGACCGAGCGGGTCGTCTCGCCGCAGCGCCTGGTGCGCTACCGCGACAACTGGTATCTCGATACCTGGGACCACGGCAAGGCGGAAATCCGGGTCTTCGCCGTCGACCGCATTCGCCAGACCAGCCTGCTCGCGGACGCCGCCCATGAACTGGACGACGCGCTGCTCGACGCCCACCTCGGCGGCGGTTACGGCATTTTCTCCGGGCCTGCCCCGCACCGCGCCGTGCTGCGTTTCTCCGCTCATCGGGCGCGCTGGGTGGCGGATGAGGAATGGCATCCGGCGCAGTTGTCGCGCTGGCTGGACGACGGCCGCTACGAGCTTGAGTTTCCCTACAGCGATACGCGCGAGCTGTTGATGGACATCCTGAAGCACGGACCCGATTGCGAAGTGCTGGCACCGCCCGCCTTGCGGACCGAGGCGCGCCAGCTGTTGGCCGCGGCCAACGCGCAGTACGCCGCCGACTGAAGTCCGCAGGCGCAGCCGGTGAGCCTGCACCCCGCCCATACTGCGAAGCCCCGCAACACCACACGGCGGGGTCCCGCGGGCGGCGGGTCGGGGCGAGGCGGGCAGGGAGGCCGGCCGCGGCCCGGCCCGCTTGCCACGGGGCTTGCCCCCGCAGGAGTCCCGCATGAATCCGACCGCCCAGACCTACGCCGCGCTGCAGGCGGCGTTCGATTACTTCAATCAGCATCTATTTGCCGGCAGCTTGCCACCCTGCCTCATCACCCTGCGCTCCAGCCCCCGCGCCCACGGCTACCTGCACAGTCGCCGCTTTGTGAACCGGGCCGGCGAGCAGGTGGACGAACTGGGCATCAATCCGGGCTATTTCGCCCTGCAGTCGCTCGAAGAAGTACTCTCGACGGTGGTGCACGAGATGGTGCATCACTGGCAGCAGCAGCACGGCAAGCCCTCGCGCTCGGTCGCGCACAACGCCGAGTGGGCCGCGAAGATGGCGTCAATCGGGCTCCAGCCCTCGGCCACCGGCCGGCCTGGCGGCAAGCGCACCGGCCAGCAAATGTCGGACTACATCCTGCCGGGCGGCGCGTTTCTCGCCGCCTGCGCCGGCCTGCCGCCAGAGGCAGCCGTGCTGCCCTGGCTGGACCGTCACGTCGCGGTCGCCCCGGCGGAGATGCGCGCGCGCCGTGAAGCGCTCGCCGCCACGGGGCTGGCCGCCGTGCCCGGCACGCCGCCGTTCGACGAGGCGGCCGGCGCAGTGCTGGCCTTGCAGGTGCGGGAGCCGGCGACGCGCGCGCGGCCGGCCCGGTTGCGCCAACGCTGCCCGGACTGCGGCGTCAGCGCGTGGTCGGCGCCGGCGGTAACGCTGTCTTGCGGGCGCTGCCAGACCCCGTTGGCGCCGGTCGTGGCGAGCCAGCTGGCTGGGCAGACTCCGCCCTGATCGGTGACACTACGGGCTCCACTCTCTAAAGGTGCTGCCCCCATGCGTCTCGGTCTCATGCTTGGTTATTCCGGTTCTCACTACAACATGCCGCTCGATCTGGTGCGCGAGGCGGACGAATTGGGCTACGACTCGGTGTGGACGGCAGAGGCGTATGGCTCGGATGCGGTGACCCCGGCGACCTGGGTGCTGGCCAACACCAAGCGCATCAAGGCCGGCACCGCCATCATGCAGCTGGCCGCCCGCACGCCGGCCTGCACCGCCATGACCGCGATGACGCTGGACCATCTCTCCGGCGGTCGCTTCGTGCTGGGCCTCGGGCCATCCGGCCCGCAGGTGGTGGAAGGCTGGCACGGCGAACGCTACGGCAAGCCGCTGACCCGGCTCAAAGAATACGTCTCGATCGTGCGCCAGATTCTGGCCCGCGAAGCGCCCGTGACCCATCAGGGCGAGCACTACCAGATCCCCTATCGCGGCGAAGGATCGTCCGGCCTCGGCAAGCCGCTGAAAAGCATTCTGCACGGCAACGCGAAGCTGCCGATCTACACCGCGGCCATTTCTACCAACGGGCTGACCGTGGCCGGGGAAGTTGGTGACGGCGTGTTTCCGGTGTGGATGAATCCCGACCGCTTCGATTTGCTCCGCGAACCGCTGGAAGCCGGCTTTGCCAAGGCGGGCGGCGGCAAGAGTCTGGCCCAGTTTGACGTGGCGCCGTTCGTGCGCGTCGCGCTGGGCGACGATCTGGAGGCCTGCCGCAAGCACATCAAGGAATTCCTCGCGCTCTACATCGGCGGCATGGGCGCGCGTGGCAAGAACTTCTACAACGACTACGCCTGCCGGCTGGGCTACGAAGGCGTGGCCAAAGAGATTCAGGATCTCTACCTCAGCGGTCAGAAAGATGCGGCCGTGGCCAAGGTGCCGGACAAGCTGGTCGACGAATGCTCGCTGGTCGGGCCGGCTGCCCGCATCCGCGAGCATCTGGCGCCCTGGCGCGCGGCGGCGGCGCGGGGCGAGATCGGCACCATCGTGTTCACGGTGAATTCGCCCGAGGCGCTCCGACTGCTGGCGAAGGAACTGCTGTAGGCGCCGGCGGCGTCGGGGCAGGTCGCGATGACGCCATTCTATTGGTCGCTGCTCAGCTGGAGCTTCGGCCTGCTGTGCGTCCTGCCCCTGCTGGCGCACTGGCGCCAGCATGCGGCGGTCTTGCGTTCCAGTTTCCTGCTGCTCGGCATGGGCGTGCTGTTCCTGCTGCTAGGGAACTTGCTGGCGCAGGCAGAAATGCCCAGCGTGGCCCGCGTGCTGACCGCCTTGTCGCCGCTACTGGCCGGCTTTGCCTGCATCCGACTCACCGGGCTCGCCTTGTTCCGCGAAGTGCTGCCGCGGCTAGGCATGCGGGCGGCGCGGATAGTGGAAGACATCGTGGTCGTCATCGGCTACGTCATCTGGAGCCTCTCGCAGCTCCGCGATGCAGGTCTCGACCCGTCCAGTCTGGTCACCACCTCGGCCATCTTGACCGCCTGTGTGGCGTTCGCCATGCAGGACACGTTGGGCAATCTGCTCGGCGGGCTGATGCTCGAAATGGGCGACGCCATGCAGCTTGGCGACTGGGTGCGGGTGGGTGACACCGCCGGCCGGGTCGAGCAGATCCGCTGGCGGGTGACCACCATCCGCACCCGCGACGGCGAGCGGGTGGTGCTGCCCAACAGCCTCCTGATGCGCAGCAGTTTCACGGTGCAGGGCAATCCGGATCTGGACGCCGTACGCGTGCGCCGCACGCTCAATCTGAAAGTCTCGCGCGAGGTCGCGCCCAGCCGTTTTATCGCTTTGACCGAAGAACTGGTCGCCAGAAACACCATCCCCAACGTCGCCCGTGACCGCCCGCCCAGCTGCGTGCTGAAAGAAATTGGGCAGGCGCATTTCAGTTTCGATCTGCGCTACTGGCTGACCGATCCCGGTCAGGACGACCCCACCGATTCGGCCGTGCGGGTTCACCTCTATGCCGGCCTGCAGCGTGCCGGCATTGCGGTGGTAGCGCCGCTACAGGCAATCCACGCCACCACCGATTCCGCGGCCAAATCGCGGCTGGCCGAGGCCTCGGTCCTGGCCGACCGCCAGGCCGCGCTGCGCGAGCTGAGTATTTTTTCGACCATGAGCGAAGAAGAACTGGCGACGCTCGCCAGACGTCTGGTGCCGGCGCCCTTCGTGGCCGGCGAAATCATGACGCGCCAGGGGAGCGCCGCGCACTGGCTGTATTTGGTGCGCACGGGCGAGGCGAAGGTCTATGTGGAACTGGAAGACGGCGTGCGCCAGCAGGTGGCGAGCATCGGCGCCGGCGGATTTTTTGGCGAAATGAGCCTCCTGACCGGCGCGCCGCGCCGGGCGACCGTGATTGCCGCGACAGACGTGGAGTGTTTCCGGCTCGACAAGGAAAGCTTTGAAGGCGTGCTCCGGGCGCGTCCGGCGCTCGCCGCGCAGTTGTCGCACCTGCTGGTTGAGCGCGAAGCGGAGCTTAACCGCATGACGGCCGCCGGTAACGGGGCGAAACCGGTAGCGCAAAACACCCGCGAAACCATGATGACGCGCATCCTGACCTTCTTCGGGGTCAGCGACACGGCCGCAGCCGGGGAGAAATAGGCATGTTCGAAGCCGCCGAAATCGGCCACAAAATGGACAAGGCGGCCTATGCCGCCGAAATCCCGGCCCTGCGCGAGGCGCTGCTGGAAGCGCAGTGGGCGCTGCACGCGGACGGCCGGTTTCCGGTCATCGTGCTGATTGCGGGCGTCGACGGCGCGGGCAAGGGCGAGACGGTCAACACGCTCAACGAGTGGATGGATCCGCGGCATATCCGCACCATCGCCTTCGATGGCTCCAGCGACGAAGAAGCCGAGCGCCCGCGCATGTGGCGCTACTGGCGCGAACTGCCGCGCAAGGGCCAGATCGGGATTTTTTTTGGGTCCTGGTATACCGACCCCATCGTCGACCGCGTGTGGGGCAAGACCGGCAAAAAAGCGCTGGCGCTCGAAATCGAGCGCATCAATCACTTCGAGCGGATGCTGGCCGATGAGGGCGCGCTGATCCTGAAGTTCTGGTTCCATCTCGACAAGCAGTCGCAGCGCAAGCGGCTGGAAAAAATCGACGCCGATCCGGTGATGAGCTGGCAGGTGACGCGCGCCGACTGGCAGCAGTTCAAACGCTACGACCGTTACTATGCGGTGGCTGAACACACGCTGCGCCTGACCTCGGCCGGGCATGCGCCGTGGATCGTGGTGGAAGGCCGCGATGCGCGCTATCGCCAATACACCGTGGGCAGCGTGCTGTTGGCCGCCATCCGCAAGCATCTGGAGCAGCGCCCGATGCCGGCCAGCGGCGTGGCCCTGCCCGAGTTGCCGGCCGACGGGCGTAACGTCCTGAATCAGATGAAGCTTGGGCGCAAGCTCGGCGATCGCAAATATGCCCACGAGCTGGCGCAGTTGCAGGGCGAGCTCAACCAGCTGGCGCGTTCGAAGAAGTTTCGCGAGCGCTCGGTCATTTGCGCGTTTGAAGGCATGGACGCGGCCGGCAAGGGCGGGGCGATCCGGCGCGTGACGGCGGCGCTCGACGCCCGCCAGTACCGCATCATTCCCATTGCCGCGCCCACCGATGAAGAACGCGCCCAGCCCTATTTGTGGCGCTTCTGGCGGCACCTGCCGCGCCGGGGGCGCTTCACCCTTTACGACCGCAGCTGGTACGGCCGGGTGCTGGTAGAGCGGGTCGAAGGGTTTTGTCAGCCCGCCGACTGGCAGCGGGCCTACGCGGAAATCAACCAGTTCGAGCAGGAGCTGGTCGATGCCGGCGGCATCCTCTGCAAGTTCTGGCTGCAGGTCTCGCAGGACGAACAGCTGCGACGCTTTCGCGAACGCGAAGAGACCCGCTTCAAACACTTCAAGATTACCGAGCAAGACTGGCGCAACCGCGAGAAGTGGCCGCACTACGAGCTGGCGGCGGCGGAGATGATCGAACGCACCTCCACCGCCATCGGGCCCTGGACGCTGGTTGAAGCCGAAGACAAGAACTGGGCGCGGGTGAAAGTGCTGCGCACACTGGTCGAGCGGATTGAGGTCGCGCTGGACCGGTCTTGAACCTCGTGCGGCTTGTGAGCCCCGCGCCCCCTGCCTAGAATCCGGGCGCCCCCTTAAAACCCACAGAGAGCCTAGCCCCGTGAAAATCGCCTACATGCCGGACACCCATTTCGGCCCTTACGACCAGACCGTCCTGCCGACCGGCCCCGAGGTCGCAGACGCCATGGACCACTGCCTTGCCGAATCCGAGATTGCCGAACGCGTGGGCTTTGACGGCCTGTGGGTGCCGGAACGCCACCAGCGTCCCGAAACCTGGTGGCCCAACACCATCACCCAGATGGCCGCCATCGCGGCGCGGACCAAGCGGGTGGAAATTGCCTGCACCGTCATTCAACCGACGTTCCATCACCCGGTGCATCTGGCCGAGCAGCTGGCGCAGATCGACTGCCTTTCGCGCGGTCGCCTGACCTTCGGCGCCGGCGTCGGCTATCACGAAGACTATTTCCGCTGCTTCGGCGTGCCCTATGCCAAGCGCGGCAAGCGCTTCGAAGAAGTCATGGAGATCATCGAAGCCTGCTGGACGCAGGAGACCGTCAACTATCACGGCGAGTTCTTCAACTACGACGGCGTAAAAATGACGCCCAAGCCCTATCAGCAGCCGCGGCCGCCGGTGTGGATCGGCGCGTTCGCCGACAAGGCGCTGGAGCGCGCGCTGCGCTGGGACGGCTGGTGCCTGTGGTTCCCGCCGGATGTCAAAACCTTGAAGCCGCAGGTCGAGGCCATGCGCGAGAAGGCCGACAAGCTGGGCAAGAAGAACTGGCAGTTCACGATGGGCTTTGAAGGCTGGATTGGCGATGAGCCGGACCTGCGCGAAAAACACGGCCATCGCTGGATTCGGGAATGGAGCTTCTACGCCGAGAAAGGCCTGGACCCGGATGCCACCCCGGCCAATATGCTCGAGGCGGTGGAAAACATGTTCCTGTGCATCGGCAATCGACAGAAATGGCTCGATCGCCTCGGCGAAATCAAGGAACACATCAACCCGGACTGGCTGTGCATCCGCACGCGTAATCCGGTTAACGAAGGCCACTACTACCCCTCGCGCACCGAGTGCCTGGAAGTGGTCGAACGCTTCGGCGAGATTCTGGACGAAGCGCGCTGAGGCGCGCGCCCGCTACGTTTCGCAGTCCCAACGCACAATCACAGGAAAATTCGCATGAAATTTGGCAAATACGGCGTCTTCACCTTCACCGACATCATGAACGGCGCCCAGTTGGCCGAGCTCGCCGGCCGCGTGGAGTCGCTGGGCTATTCCACGCTGTGGTATCCCGAGGCCTTCAACTACGAAACCTTTGCCCTCGGCGGCTACCTGCTCTCGCACAGCAAACAGCTGGTGGTGGCGAGCGGTATCGCCAACATCTACGCCCGCGACCCGTCGGCTTCGGTCATGGGTCACAACAGCCTGAACGACCTGTACGGCGGCCGCTTTGTGCTGGGACTGGGCGTGTCGCACGCGCCGCTGGTCTCTGATCTGCGCGGTCACGAATACGGTCAGCCGGTGAAGACCATGCGCAACTATCTGGATGCGATGGACGCGAGCTGGAAAGCCCTCGGCCGCGACAACATCGCCAAGCAGCTGGTGCTGGCGGCGCTGGGCCCGAATATGTCGAAGCTCTCGGCCGAGCGCACGCTGGGCGCCTTCCCCTACAACATCACGCCGCCGCAGGCGACCCTGTCACGCGAGTCGATGGGCCCGAACGCGGCGGTGATCTGCGAGCAGAAAGTCTGCCTGACCACCGATCCGGTGGCGGCACGCGCCGCGGCTCGCGCTGCGCTGGGTCCCTACCTGCCGTTGCCCAACTACTACAAGAACTGGTATCGCCTCGGCTTCACCGAAGCCGACCACCAGAACGGCGGCAGCGACCGCCTGATGGATGCCATGGTGCTGTGGGGCGATGCGGCGAGCATCAAGGCCCGGCTCAACGAGTACTTCACGCACGGCGCCGATCAGGTCGTCATCCAGCCCATTCGGCCGGACGGCCAGCCGGGTCCGGATTGGGCGGCGCTGGAAGCGCTGGCACCGTAATCGGCCTTGTCCCGCGGCCGGCGGCGCTGGCACGGGTGACACTGACAGGAGCCTCACCGTGTTTGATCTCGATCGACTGACGTCCCTTGCTGATATCACCCGTGAACAGGCTCGCCACCGGCCGGCGGCGACGGCCCTCGTGTTTGAGGGCCGTCACACCCGCTTTGATGAACTCGACGCGCGCGCCAGCCAGGTGGCCAACGGTCTGGGGGCGTTGGGCCTGAAGCCAGACTCCCGCCTGGCCTATCTGGGCAAGAACTCCGACCGCTTCTACGAGCTCCTGTTTGGCGCCTTCAAGGCCGGGCAGGTGACGGTCAGCGCCAACTGGCGGCTGGCGCTGCCGGAGCTGGTCTACATCATGAACGACGCGCGCTGCGAGGCGCTGTTTGTAGGCGCGGAGTACTACGCGCTGGTGCCGGCCCTGCTGGCAGAATGCCCGGGCCTGCGCGCGGTGGTGGCGATGGACGGCGGGCACGCCGAGTACCCCGCGTTCGACGACTGGCGCGCTGCCGCCGCCACCGCAGATCCACTGCTGCCAGTGGCGCTCGAGGCCGACGTCATCCAGCTCTATACCAGCGGCACCACCGGGCACCCGAAAGGCGTGCAGCTGTCGACCGCCAACTATTTCGCGTTTTTCAACGCCGCTGCCGCCGCCCAATGGGCCGACTTCGCCGCCGGTGAAGTGGCGCTGGCCTGCATGCCTGTCTTCCACGTGGCGGGGGTCAATATGGGGGTGATTGCGGTCGCCCAGGGCTGTACGGCGGTCATCATGAAAGAGGTCGACCCGGTCCAGATTCTCGAACTCATTCCCCGCTATCGCGTGAACAACGCGTTCTTTGTACCGGCCGTGATGCTGTTCATGCTGCAGCACCCGAAAGTGGCGGAAACCGATTTCTCTTCGCTGCGTCGGCTGTATTACGGCGCGTCGCCGATCGCCGAAGATCTGCTGCTGAAAGCCCGCGCGGTGTTCGGCTGCCAGTTTTTCCAGCTATATGGCCTGACCGAAACCGTGGGCGCCGGCACCTGCCTGATGGATGCGGATCACGACCCCGCGCGCGGCCGGCTGCGGGCGGCGGGGCAGGCCTATCCGGGCATCGAACTGCGGGTGGTGGATGACGCCGGCGCCGAACTGTCGCCCGGCGCGGTGGGCGAGGTGCTGATCCGCTCCGGCGTGGTGATGAAAGGCTACTGGGGCCGCCCCGAAGCGACCCATGAGGCCATCCGCGAAGGCTGGTTTCATACCGGCGATGCGGGGTATCTCGACGCCGACGGCTTCCTCTACATCCACGACCGCGTGAAAGACATGATTGTCTCCGGCGGCGAGAACGTGTACCCGGCGGAAGTCGAAAACGCGGTCTTCGGACACCCGTCGGTGGCCGACGTCGCGGTGATTGGCGTGCCGGACGAAAAATGGGGCGAAGCCGTGAAAGCCATCGTGGTGCTGAAGCCGGGCGCTGAGGCGGACGCCGCCGACATCATCGCCTTTGCCCGCACCCGCATCGCCGGCTACAAGGTGCCGAAGTCGGTCGACTTCGTGGCTGCGCTGCCGCGCAATCCTTCCGGCAAAGTGCTGCGACGGGAGCTGCGCGAGCCGTATTGGAAAGACCGCACGCGTCGGGTCAATTAAGCACACGGTCGCGCTTGCCTTGGGGCGGCGCAGCGTGGGAGCCTCGAGTCCATGATGTCTACTGTGCCCCGCCGCGCGTTTGTGCTGCTGACCGTGCTGACGCTGATTTGGGGCACCAACTGGCCCCTGTTTCCACTCGCCATGCGTGAACTCTCGGTGTGGACCTTCCGCACGGTGTCGCTGTTCGGCGCGGGCTCGTTGCTGCTGATCATTGCGCGCCTGCGCGGGCTGCCGCTGTCGATCCCGCGTCAGGACTGGGGCGTGATGCTGCTGGCGTCTTTTTCCTATCTGGTGGTGTGGAACGTGGCCAGCGCGTTTTCGGCCATCAGCATTCCCTCGGGCCAGTCGGCGGTGCTCGGGTTCACCATGCCGCTGTGGGCCGCGCTGCTGTCGTGGCTGTTTCTGGGCGAGCGCCTGTCCGGCCGCGCCTTGCTGGCGCTGGGGCTGGGCGCGTCAGGGGTGCTGCTGTTACTGATTCCGGGGCTCAGCGCTTACGCCAAGGCGCCGCTCGGGTTTGTCGCCGGGCTGGTCGCGGCCGTCGGCTGGGCCATCGGCACGATCCTCTACAAACGCCGCCCGATTGCGGCCTCGGCCACCGTCATCACCGGCTGGCAGCTGCTGCTGTCCTCGCTGCCGATTGCGGTCTTTGGTTTGATCTTCACCGACCGGCAGTGGTTCATGCCCTCCGGCCTCACGATTGCGGTAGTCAGTTACGTCACCATCGTGCCGATGGCACTGGGCAATCTCTGCTGGTTCTCAATCGTCGGCATGCTGCCGGGCAATGTGGCCGGCCTCTCGGCGGTGATGGTGCCGGTGGTGGCGATGGTGTCGGGCGCGCTGGTCCGCGACGAGCCGCTGGGTCCGCCGCAGCTTGCCGCCATGCTCTGCTGTGGCGGCGCGCTGGTGCTGAGCCTGTTGAAGCCCGCCGCGCGGGAACCCGCCTAGCGTCCTTTGAAGACCGGCTTCCGCTTCTCTGCGAAGGCCAGCATCGCTTCCTTCGAGTCTTCGTACTTGCTGAGCTCGGCGGTCATGTTCTGCTCGAAGCGATAGCCGTCGCGCAGGCTCATTTCCTCGATCGTATTAAGCGCGTGCTTGGCGAGCGTAATGGCCACCGGGCTCTTGGCGGCAATTTCACGCGCCAGATTCATCGCGGTGGGCAGCAGTTCTGCCTGCGGCACACAGGCTTCCACCACGCCCAGCCGGTAGAGTTCCGCGCCCGGCACCCGCAGGCCGGTCAGCATCATCCGGCGAATGCGCGAGTGGCTGAAGAGCCGCATGGCGTGGCGTCCGCCACCCAGCAGGCCGACGTCGATTTCGGGCAAGCCGAGCGACCCTTCTTCGGCCGCGATCAGGATGTCGCAGGCCGCCGCCACCGCCAGTCCCGCGCCCAGCGCCGGCCCGTTGATCGCGGCGATCACCGGCTTGCGGCACTCGGTGATCGCATGAAAACACTCGCGTGCGCGGCGGTTGTGCTGCCAGATGTCACCCGCCGGCCGTTCCACGCCCGCCCGGCCCTTGATGTCCGCGCCGGCCGAAAAGCATTTCCCGGCGCCGGTCAGCACCGCGACCCGCACCTCGGTCATATCGCTCAGGGTGTCGAAAATCAGCGCGGCTTCTTCGTGAAACACGCGACCCTGGGCGTTGACCGGCGGGTTGTTCATGGTGACCAGCGCGATGTGTTCGCTGATGTCCACCCGAAACTGGCTGAGTTCGGCAAACGGGGTCATGGCTAAGTCTCCTGAGGCTGATGCGAGGCGGATGGACTGGCGCCGGTGGCGCGCAGATGGACATAAACGGTATGGCCGGGCGCAGGCGGCGCGGGTTCGTCGGCGGCAAGGGCCAGCACCTCGGCATCGCGTCGCGCGTAGTCGCGGATGACCTGCGGGATCGCCGGCGCGTACACCAGCCGGTCGGCGTCGGTCAGCAGCGCCAGCGCATCGAGCGTCAGATCGCCCGGGTGCAGGCTGTTGAGCGTTACATGCGATTCGCGGGTGGCCAGTGCCTCGCTCAGGTCGGCGGCCAGCAGGGCCGCGAAGGCGGCCTCGGCGGCGGGGGCTGCGCGGGCCAGCAGCGCCGGGATCTCGCTGGCAAGAAAGCGCTGCCAGAACCGGCGGCGCGCGTTGGGCGTGGGATGGCGCGCCTTCACGGTGGCGCGCTGCTCGCCCATGAACGCCGTCAGGGCGGCGAGGCTGGCGGGCAGCAGGGCTTCAATCTGGCTGCGGACGCGGGTGGCCAGCACGGGCGCGGCGCCGCCCGTGGAAATGCTCACGATGAGCGGCGAGCGGTCGACCAGCGCCGGCACAATAAAACTGCACAACGACGGCGTATCGACCACGTTGACCGGAATGCCGCGCGCGCGGCAGGCCTCGGCTACGGCCAGATTGACTTCGTACTGATTGGTGGCGGCAATGACCAGCCGCTGGCCGTCTACATGCGTCGGGTCGAAGCGCGCGGCGAGGTAGTGAAAATCCTCGCTCTCCTGCAAGGCCGGGCAGCGTTCGGGGGCGACCAGCGTCACGGTGGCGCCCGCGCGCCGCAGCCAGGCCAGCTTCCGCGCGGCCACCTCGCCACCACCCACGATGAGACAGGGCAGGGCGTGGGCGTCGAGATACAGCGGCAGGTAGCGCATGCGGCCTACTCGCGGCGCAAGCGCGCCGGGTCAAAGCCTTCGCGGACCGCAATGGCCACCAGCGCGGCATAGTCCTCGTCGCTCAGCGTGGGCGTGCGCGCCAGCACCCACAGGTATTGCCGATCGGGCGAGCCGACCAGCGCCGCGTCGTAATGGCCCAGCGTGGCAACGACCCAGTAGTCGCCCCAGACCAGCGGCAGGAAGGACAACCAGGCCGGCGCAAAGCGAACCTCAAGAATCGCCGGATTATCCGGATGCTGTCGGTGTGGCCGGGCGACGCCGCGGGCCTCGTCGATGCCGTCCTGCGTGCGGCAGCGGTTTAGCACTTCCAGCGTGCCGTCCGGCAGCGCCCGATAGTCGGCGGTGGTATCGCCCAGACAATGGGCCTGAAAGCGATTGGGAAAGAGGGCGATCTGGTGCCAGCGCCCCAGATAGGCCTGTCGGTCGAAATGCTGCACGGTACCGAGCAGCGGTGCGGCCGGCGCGGCGAACGCCACCAGCATGGTGAGGATTGGCGCACAAATCAGCGCGCGGAAACTGACTCCGAACATGTCCGCACCATACCATGCAGGCCTGTTCGCCCGGATCCCTGCATGACTGTCGAACTTACCCTGCTGGCCTTGGCCGCTTTTGCCGCCGGACTGGTCGACGCGGTGGCCGGCGGCGGTGGCCTGCTGCAGTTGCCGGCCCTGTTCGCCGTGTATCCGGAGGCGCACGCCGCGACGCTGTTTGGCACCAACAAGGGCGCCTCGGTGTGGGGCACCGCGGCGGCGGCCCTGCAGTACGGACGCCGCGTTCGTCTGCCGCGCGCCTGCCTGCTCGGCGCCTTGCCGACCGCGCTGCTTTTCGCTTGGGCGGGCGCGGCGGCGGTCAGCCAGTTGCCCGCCGCCTGGCTACGTCCTGGTGTGCTGGTGACGCTGGTGCTGGTGGCCGTCTATACCCTGCGTCGACGCGAGTTGGGCCTGCACCATGCGCCGCGCCTTGCCGGCGGGCGCGAGGCGCTGGCGGGCGCCGCACTGGGCGCCGGGATTGGCTTCTACGACGGTATTTTTGGCCCGGGCACGGGCAGCTTTCTGGTCTTCGCCCTGGTGCGGGGTTTTGGCTATGACTTTCTGCATGCCTCGGCCACGGCGAAGCTCATCAATGTGGCGACCAATGTGGCGGCGCTGACGCTGTTTGCCGGCACCGGCCATGTGTGGTGGCAGACCGCCGGCGTGATGGCCGTATGTAACGTGGCAGGTTCGCTGGTGGGCAGCCACGCGGCCTTGCGCGGCGGAGCCGTCTTTGTACGGCGGTTGTTCCTGCTGGTGACCAGCGCGCTCATCCTGAAGATGGGCCTAGACCTGTTGCGGCTTGCAGGCTAGGCGCGCCGACCCCCCATGGCGACCTACACCACCGACGCCTTCAAGGCCCTTGCGCTGGTCGCTAACGGCAGCCCGGCGGCGCGCTGGAATTTTCCGCTGGCCGCCGGCAGTTTGCCCGGCGCACCAGGCGGCCTCGGCACGGCGGTGGATTTGAGCTACAGCTTTCTCAGGCAAAGCCCGGCGGACGATGCCCAGCCGGGCTTTGAGCCGTTTACCAGCGCCCAGCAGGCGGCCGCGCAGGCGGTGCTGCGGAGCTACGCCGAGGTCGCCGGGCTGCGCTTTTCCCTGCTGGGCGGCGACGCCGGCCAACTCGGTTTTGGCAACAGCAGTCAGCCGGGCGCGCAGCTTGCGTTCGCCCGCTTCCCGGACTTCGACTACCAGCTGAACGCTGGCCGCATCGAGGGCATTACAGAAGCCGCCGGCGCGGGCAACGTCTGGGTCAACCGTTTCCTCGCGGGTAGCGCCTATGCCCCGGGGACCAAGGGCTGGTTCACGCTGGTGCACGAGATAGGGCATGCGCTGGGACTAAAACATCCGTTCATGGCGCCGGACGACGGCTTCCTGCTGGACGCCACGCAGGCCAATCAAGCCTACACGGTGATGGCCTACCGCACGGCGCCGCAGGCGCTGGTGTACGAGGTCACCGGCACCGCGCGCAATTACACCGCGACCACCCGGCAGATCTATCCCGAGACGCCCATGCTGCTCGACATCGCGGTGCTGCAGACACTTTACGGCGCCAATACCAGCGCACACCCGGGCAACGATGTGTATCGCTGGGAAACCAATGCGGTGATGCTGCAAGCGCTGTGGGACGCCGGCGGCGTCGACACCATCGACTGCAGCAATCAGGTGTTGCGCTGTGTGGTCAATCTGACGCCGGGCGGTTTCAGTTCGATCGGGCTGAGGCAGACGGACGCCGAACAACGCGCCGCGATGCACTTGCCGAGCTGGTTCAAGGAACCCTTGCACGAGAACACCTACGACGGTTCCCGCAATCTCGCGATTGCCCGCGGCTGTCTGATCGAGAACGCCACGGGCGGACGCGCCGCCGACTATCTCAAGGGCAATGCCTTGGCCAATGTGCTCGACGGCCGCGGCGGCGCCGATACCTTGGTGGGCGGCGGCGGCAACGACACCTATCGGGTGGACCAGACCGCCGATCTGGTCCGCGAGCAGCCGCGTGGCGGGATCGATGTGGTGCTGACGCGGGCGAGTTACACCCTGCCGGCCGAGGTGGAGCAGGGGCGGATCCTCGCGAGCGGCGCGGTGGACCTGAGCGGCAACGCGCTGGGCAATCTGCTCTTTGCGGGCGCGGGCGATAACGTCATCGACGGCGGCGCCGGGGCGGATACGGTGAGTTACGCCTATGCCAGCGCCGGGGTCTCGGTCAGTCTGGCCGTGCGTGGGCCGCAGGCAAGCGGCGGCTCGGGCAGCGATACCTTGCTTGGCGTCGAACGTCTCGCCGGCAGTCCCTACGCCGACCGCCTTACCGGCAACGCGGCGGCCAATGTGCTGCTGGGCGGTGCCGGCAACGACCGCCTCGCGGGCGGCGCGGGTCATGATCTGCTCCGCGGTGGACCGGGGAATGATCGGCTGTCTGGTGGTGCAGGCGAGGATCATTTCCGCTTCGAGGGATTGCTCCAGCCCGGTACTAATCGCGACCGCGTGGAGGATTTCTCGCTTGCAGAAGATGTGCTCGAACTCGACCATCAAAGCTTCGGCGCGCTGGGGGCTGCGGGGGCTTTGCCGGCCGACTATTTCAGCATCGGACCCGCCGCGCAGGACGCGAACGATTTTGTCTTGTTTGACCCCGTGACCGGCGCGCTGGCCTACGACGCCGATGCCACCGGCGCCCTGTCGCCCGTTGCGTTTGCTCTGCTGACGCCGGGGCTGGCCTTGCGGGCGGCCCATCTGGAGATTGTCTAGCGCATGACCGAGACCACCGACCCCGCTCTCGCACTGGCGGCGATTAACGACGACAGCCCGAGCGCGCGCTGGAATTTTCCGGCCGCGATTGGTTCGTTCGACAGCGCGCCCGCCGGCATTGGCACAGCGGTCAGCCTGAGTTACAGCTTTCTTGCGAGCGTGCCGGCCTACGACACCCCGCAAACCGGTTTTCAGGCCTTGAATAGCACCCAGCAGGACGCCGTGCGCGCCGCGCTTGCCCAGATTGCGGAAGTGACCGGGGTGAGCTTCACCGAAGTGGCGGCGGCCGATGGAACGCTTGCCTTCGGCGGCAACGACCAGAGCGCGGCGCAGGCGGCCTACGCCTATTTCCCGTATTACGACTATGTCACCGATGGCAATGGCCAAATCCTGTCCGTGAGCGAAGACGCGCTGGCCGGCACGGTGTGGCTTAACACCGACTACGCCAACGATCCGATCAATCCGGGCAGCGAGGGCTATGTGACCTTGCTGCACGAGATTGGTCACGCGCTGGGGCTGAAGCATCCGTTCGAAGCCGGTCCCGGGGGCTACACGCTGGGCACCGCGCTCGATACCGAGGCCTACACGGTGATGTCCTACAGCGTCGCGCCGCGCACCACGATTTACGAAATCAGCGGCGACGCGCAGTCCTACAGCTACACGCTGCTCAATTTGTCGCCCACCTCGTTGATGAGCTATGACATCGCGGCCCTGCAGTATCTGTACGGCAACAATCAAGGCACGCGCAGCGGCAACACGGTGTACAGCTGGGCGCTGAACGAAGAATTATTCGAAACCCTGTGGGATGCCGGTGGCATCGATACCATCGACTGCAGCAACCAGACGCTGGTCTGCCAGATCGACCTCACCGCCGGCGCGTTCAGCAGCATAGGCCTGCGTCAGACCGACGCCGAGATGCGCGCCGCGCTGGACTTGCCCGACTGGTTCACCCAGAACCTGGATCCGGACACCTACAACGGCAGCCACAATCTTTGCATTGCCTACAACTGTGCGGTCGAGAACGCCACCGGCGGCAGCGCGGGCGATCGTCTGCAGGGCAATGCGCTGGCCAATGTGCTGCTGGGCGGCGCAGGGGCGGACACCTTGCTCGGCGCCGCGGGCGCCGACAGTTTGAACGGCGGCAGCGGCAATGACAGCCTCAACGGCGGCGATGGCGCAGACATCTACGTGGTGGACGCGAGCGGCGACGTGGTGGCGGAGAGCAACAGCAGCCTGTCGCTCGGCGGCAGCGATCTGGTCAACAGCAGCGTGAGTTTCGTCCTGGGCAACAACCTGGAGCGGCTGACCTTGAGCGGTTCGGCGGCCATCAACGGGACCGGCAATGCGCTGGGCAATCTGCTGACCGGCAACAGCGGCGCCAACCTCCTCAAAGGCCTCGCGGGGCTTGATTCGCTCGCTGGCGGAAGCGGCAACGATCAGCTCTTTGGTGGCCTCGGCAACGACACGCTGACCGGTGGTCTGGGTAACGACCGCTTTGTGTTTGATGCGCTCAATGGCAGTACCAACATCGACCGCATCACGGACTTCAGGTCCGGCATCGACAAAATCGTGCTCGACGACGATATTTTTACCCGGCTGCCGGGATCGCTTGCGACCAAAACCCTGGCCGCCGCCGACTTCAAACTCATCACCAGCGGCACCGGGTTTGCCGCCGGCGATGCGAGCGACCGCATCATCTATAACACGACGACCGACAAGCTTTACTACGACGCCGACGGCACCGGGCGTTCGGCGGCGGTGCAGATTGCCACCGTCGTATTGACCGGCACGGCGCATCCGGTGGCAAAGGACTTTCTGCTGGTGGTGTGAGGCGCGGGCGGCGGGTAAATTGACATCCGGGTCGGCCCTGATGCCTTCGGGGCCGGCGACACCGGAGGTCAGCCCTGAGCACCATCACCACCAATCCCCTGCGCGCCTTGTTGGCCATTGCCGACGACAGCGTTAGCGCGCGCTGGAACTTTCCGGCGGCGCTTAATACGTCCTTAAGCGCGCCCGGTGGGATTGGTAAAGCCGTTGCGCTGACCTACAGCTTCCTGCGCGATGCACCGACCTACGATCCGCAGCCCAGCTTTCTGGCCTTCACCAACGCCCAGAAGACCGCCGCCCGCAGCGCCCTCGACAGCATCGACGACATGGTGCGCGTGGCCTTCACCGAAGACAGTTCGGGCCTCGGACAAAACGGCGATCTGGCCTTTGGCAGTAACAGCCAGCCGGCCGGTAACGCCGGCTATGCCTACTACCCCGCATTTGACTACAGCTCCTCTGGCGGCCGCTTCACCCAGATCACCGCCAACGCAGTAGGCGGCACGGTCTGGCTGAATCGCAGCACCGCCAGCGACAGCTTTGCGCCCGGCACGGACGGCTATGCCACGCTGCTGCACGAAGTCGGGCATGCGCTGGGGTTGAAACATCCGTTTGCGGCCTCGGCGGCCGGCTACGTGCTGAGCGCCGCGCTCGACAGCGAACGCTACACGGTGATGTCCTACAACGCGGCGTCGAAGAGCCTGATCTACGACGTCAGCGGAACCGCCAGCAGTTACAGCTACGTGGTGTATGCCGCGCGACCGACCACGCTGATGCCGCTCGATATCACGGCTTTGCAGTATCTCTACGGCGCCAATACCAGCACGCGCACCGGCAGCGACACCTACCGCTGGACGACCAACCAGGAACTGCTGGAGACCCTGTGGGATGCCGGCGGCACCGACATCCTCGACTGCTCAAACCAGACCCTGCGCTGTGTCGTCAATCTCACGCCTGGCAGCTTCAGCTCAATCGCGCTGCGCGAGACCGATGCCGAGAAGCGCTCGGCGCTCGGCTTGCCCAGCTGGTTTAGCGTGAGCCTGAGCGCGTCGACCTACGACGGCAGCAATAACCTTGCGATCGCGAGCGGCACCTGGATTGAGAAGGCCATCGGCGGCAGCGCGGCCGACTGGCTGCAGGGCAATGTGCGCGACAACCTGCTGGACGGACGCGGTGGCGCCGACACGCTCACCGGCGGCGCGGGCAACGACACCTATGTGGTCAACAGTGCGGGCGACCGGGTGGAGGAGAGCGCGAGCGCCGGCACCGATCTGGTCCAGACCACCGTCACCTACACCCTGGCCGCCAACGTGGAGCAGGGGCGGGTGATGGCCACCGGCGCAGTCAACCTGAGCGGCAACGCGCTGGGCAACGTGCTGTACGCCGGCAATGGCAACAACCTGCTGGACGGCGCCGGCGGGATCGATACCGTCAGCTACGCCTATGCGCCGGCCGGCGTGGTGCTGAGTCTGGCCAAGAGCAGTGCGCAGAGCACCGGCGGCTCGGGCAGCGATACCCTGCAGCACGTGGAAGGCTTAAGCGGCAGCGGCTTCGGCGACAAGCTGAGCGGCAACGGCAGTGCCAACAGTCTGCGCGGCGCCGGGGGCAATGATTCCCTCGTCGGCGGTGCGGGGAACGACCTGCTGGCCGGCGGGCTGGGCCGCGACATCCTCGCGGGCGGCGCGGGCCAGGACCGGTTTCGCTTCGATACCGCGCCCGCGACCAGCGGCAACATCGACACGCTGCGCGACTTCAGCGTCACTGACGATCTGATTGAACTCGAAAACGCCGTGTTCCCGGCTATCGGCGGATCGGGTGCGCTGGGCGGCGGCATCCTGCGCGTCGGCGCCGGCGTCAGTACCGCAGCGGATGCCAACGACCATTTGATCTACAACAAGACCACGGGTGCGCTGTACTACGATGCCGACGGCGCGGGCGGTGATGCGGCCGTGCAGTTTGCCAAGCTAGCCGCCGGCCTTGCGCTCGGCAAGGCTGATTTTCTGGTCACCTGATCCACCCGGATGGCGGGCGGCGCGCCATCAGCGCCGTGGTCCCTCAAGCCGTCCGGGGCACGGTCGATGCAGCAAGGACGCCAATGCAGAACCGCTCAAGGCCAAGGCTGCGCGAAGGAGCGCGAACGTGACATCCCCTTCAGTCCAGACGGCAAGCGCCAAACAGACCCTGCTGGTTTTTGCCGGCATGGTGTTCTCGATCTGGCTGGCCTGAACGATTCGCGCCCGCGTGCTCGAAACCCCTCAGTTGCCAACCGACGGTCCCTTGAAGCCTTTTGTCATTCCTGAAACAGACGCGCCTGTTTGTCAGGCGACGGACTGCAAGCTGGCACTGGACTATCCCCGGCCGGGTCAGGTGGTGCGGGTACAGGCGGTGCAACTTCAACTCCCCGCGGTCCGGGTCATCAGCGCCCAACCGGGCTACGCGCTGGTGCCGCAGTCGCCGCCCCTGCTGTACGTCCTGCCCATGGATTCTCCGCGCCTGCCGTTTGTTGAAATGCGCCTGCCGCTGGACGATGCGGCGCCGGACCCGCGCGCGCCCGGCGTCGACACCGACCAGCCGGGCTGGGTGCGCGCAGGGCGCGACCTGGCAAGCGGGGCGATGATCGATTTTGCCGGTGCCGGCAGTCTGCCGGCGACCGCGCCTCGCGCCTATTCCGAGCTGCGGTTTCAGCCCGTGCCCACAGTCGACTGGTGGTCCCTCACCCTGAGCGAGCAATGGCCGACCACGCCCGTGCAGGGCAATAAAGTCATGCTGCATTTCTCGCCGGCGACCCTCAGCGGCGAGGTGTCGCGGGATAGCCCGGACTTGCCGCTGGAAGCCTACGTCCACAGCTTTTATCGCGCGCCGGGCGTGCCGGATCGCACGGTGCTGTCCATGGATATGGGCGAGTCCTATCGGATGCGCGAGCGCCGTTTTGGCAACCCGGTCGTCACGGATCCGCTGCCGCAGGCGCTGTGGCTGGAATGGCAGGACCAGACGGCAGGCGCCGGCGCTGCCCTCTGGCGCGTACCGGTGACGGCGCTGGTCAAGGATGGCACCGGCCTGCGGCTGTGGTTGGCGGTGGCCGGTTGGGCGGTGCCGATTACGGTGACGGAACTGCAGCGCGTGGGTGCGCACAGCGTGGTAATTGAGCAAGCCGGCGCGCGCGGCATGCCGATCCGCGCGCAGGACTGGCGGGCGCTTGGCAGCGCGGCGCGCCGTGCGACCTATCTTGCGCACCTCGACGCGGAGCGCCATCTCCTGCACGCGGGGGCGCAACTCATCGTGCAGCCGCCGACGGCGCTGCCGCCCGGCTCGCCGGTGGGCTCGCCATGAGCGCGGTCTTGCCGGGCATCGCCGACGCGCAGACCGTCGCCCGGGCCGCCGCCATGCTTGCGCTGGGGCGCGAACTCGTCGACTCGCTGGATGCCGGCCTCGGCGATCCGATGGCCAAAATCCTGCCTTTGGTAGATGCCGCCAGTGCCGACGCCGCCAGCCTCCAGCGGGTGAACCAGGATTTGCTGCCGCTGATGCAGCGGCTGACGCGAAAGCAAAAAGGGCCCTCGTGGCTGCGCTGGTTTTCCGGCGAAAGTCTGGAACAGGAAGTGCTGTTCGAGCAGGTCCAGCACGAAATCGAAGCCTTGGTCGAAATGGGTGAGCGCACCCAGATGCGACTGAAAACCCATGCCCGGACCCTTGAGGCCGAGCGCATCAGCATGGCGAACGACGTGCAGCGTTTGCTGACCGATGCAGCCGCCATCCGCTTGCTGCTGGGGCCTGCGTATGTGCGGGCCCGCCGGGAGGCCGGCCTGCTGATGGACGATCTTGAGCGATTGGCGCGTCGCGCGGCCAACCTCGACACGCTGGCCGCTGCGTTAGAACTTAGCCGCGGCCAGTACGACGTGACCACGACGCATCTGCTGGCGGTGGCGGATCGTTTCACCGAAGTCCGGGCGCTGCTGGTGCCGCTGTGGAAGCAGGCCATGGGCTTTGAACTGTTCGCCCGCCGCACGGCGGAACCCAATCCTTTCGAGAGGTAGACCCATGGCGCAAGTGACCGAACAGGCCGAACCCCAGTCCGCAGAACTGCTCGCGCCCGCGCTCCTGCCCGACCCCGCCAAGGTGCAGGAACTGACGCTGGCCCTGCAGGCCGCCCCGCTGACTGAGATCTACAGCTTCGGCCGAGAACTGGGCGCCGACACCGCGCGCCAGACCGACGCCCTGCTTGAGCAGGTGAAGTCCAGGGATCTGGAAACCATGGGCGGGCGCTTGTCAGAAATTGTCACCGTGGCCCGCGGCCTGAACATTGGCGCGCTGTCCGACGGCCGTTCGCGGGTGCCGCTGATCGGCGGACTGATCGACAAGCTGCGCGTGCGCGGCGGCACGCTGGCGCTGAAGTTTCAGGATGTCCGCGCGCAGATCGACAGCCTCGTCGGTGAACTCGAAACCATGAAGGGCAACCTTGGCAGCCGCGTGGAGACGCTGGAACAGGCCTACGGCGCGGTGACCCGCGAACATGCCTTGCTCGGCGCCTACATCGAGGCGGGCGAGGCGGTGCTGGTGACGCGCCGCGAAAGCACCGCCGCGATGGATCTGGCGGCGGCCGAGGATCCGGTGCTCGCGCAGTCCCTCCACGATCATCGCGCGGCGCTGGCCGCGCTCAACAAGCGCATCGCCGACATGCGCCTCCTTCAGCACGCGGCCCTGCAGCAGTTGCCGATGATTCGGATGGTGCAGGCCAATAACCGCGCGCTCATCGAGAAGTTTCATAACGTCAAAGAGCTGACCATCCCCGCCTGGAAGCGGCAGTTCATGCTGGCCCTGTCGCTGAATGAGCAGAAGAACGCGGTGAATCTCGCCGAAACCATCGACGACGCCACCAACGCCTTCATGCTGGAGAACGCGCGATTGCTGAAAGAGAACACCGTCAACACGGCGCGCGCCAACCAGCGGCAGGTCATCGATATGCAGACCTTGCAGCAGGTGCACGAGTCCCTGTTGTCTACCGTGCAAGAAGTGGTGCGCATTAACCGCGAGGGCGCCGAGCAGCGGAGCAACGTCAGCGCGCAGCTGCTGACCCTGCGGCGCGAGATGAACGCCAGACTCGGCGCCGACTGAAGATGCGTGAGGAGCAGCCAGCGCCGACGGTCTCCGGCGTGAGTGAGGGCAGCTGGGATCTGGACGCGCATGCGCGTCTGTCGGGGCTCAGATTGCGCGCCGCGCTGCTGGGTGCGGGTCTGGCGCTGGCCGGGCTGGCAGCTTGGTACTTGCTGCAGGCGCCGCTCACCGCGCTCGTCAGCAGCGTTTGGCAGTTTGTCCTGGGGCAGGGCGCGCTGCCGGCCGCGCATGTGCCGTCGGTGATCGATGACGCCGGCTGGCAGTCGCTAATGGAACGGGGGCTCGTTGGCGTGGTGCTCGCTGGCACGCTGATGGGTCACGCCTACGGCAAGACCGGCACGTTGCGCGGATCCTGGCTGCTGGCGCCGGTCGTGCTGCTGGTGCTGGTGTTGATCTGGCTGTCATCGCCCACCCGCAACACCTGGAATCTGGTGCCGGGACCGCTGGAGCGGGACATCCTGCTGGCACGTTATCCGGCCGCCGAGGAGCGGCTCCTTGGGCTCGTCAACGCCGGAGCGGCGTCGACTTTGCGTCATTACGTGCTGGCACAAGTTGCCTTGCGCACGGGCGAGGCGAGCCAGTTGGCCAGCGCTGGGGGCGAGATGCTGGCGATAGTCGACAAGGTGGTTTACGGCCGTGCGCAAAGCGACGACCTCAATATCGGGCTGCACTATCGGCCGGAGGTGGTGCGCGCGGTGGACCAGGCGCTGAACGGCGAACCGCTGACCGAAGTCGGCATGAGCCAGCCAGGGGCGCTTGATTCAGGCCAAGGGCAGGCGGGGGGCGGGCGACTGTTGGCCGGCGGCGTATTGCTGGCCGCAGCGGGGGCGCTGTGGCGGCTCTGGTTACAGATGTGCGAACGGATCCGGAGCGTGGCGGGGCAGCTGGAAGTAAACGCCACCCAGCGCGCGCTCGCGTCCCTACGGACCAGCTCGACGGCACGCAGCGTGCCCTTGCAAGCGCCGGCAGCGGCGCCGCTTTTTACCTGGCGCCGCGTACTGCGGGGCTTGCTGCTGATGCCGGTGCTGCTCGTCAGCTGCACGTTCCTGAAAATGCTCCCGGATGCTTTTCGCAGCAGTACGGTCAGCCTGCCTGACGATGAAAAACAGCCCTGTGTGCTGGTCGGCGTCTGGTCTTCCTCGCACAAGGATGCGGTATTCAAATTTGAACTGATGGAAGACGGCCGCTGGACGGCGGTGCCCTTGGCTGCCGGTTCGTATGCCAGCAAAAGCTACAAGGGCACCTGGCGGGTGCGGGCGGAAAGCTACATCGAGTGGACCGATGACGACGAGCCTCAGTGGAGGGAAAGCAACCGGATTTTGTCGCTGGAAGCAGACAGCTTCAGTCTGCGCGAAGCGGACGGTCAGCCCAGCCGCTTCAACCGCATGGAGGCGCCGCGCAACGGGCGCTGCGCGGCGCCCGCCAACGCACAATGAGCCGCCGGCGCCGTGACGGCGCCGACAGCCGCCAGGCCTATTTGCCCAGCGCGTCTATGCAGCCCTGGGCGGCCACGCCGTCCTGCTGTGCGCTACCGCCCGAGGTGCCCACCGCACCGATGATTTTGCCGTCCTTGACCAGCGGCAGTCCGCCTTCGATGGGCAGCGCGTCCGGCAGTTTGAGCAGGCGCAGGGCAGAGCCGCCCTGGGCGATCATGTCTTCGAACACTTTGGTGGAGCGCCGAAAAGCCGCGGCGGTATAGGCCTTTTGCCGGGCAGGTTCGACCGAGCCGAACTGGGTGTTATCCATCCGTTCGGTCAGCACGATGTGCCCACCGGTGTCGACCACGGTGACCACCATGAACCAGTTGTTCTTGGCGGCGGTAGCGATGGCGGCTTTCGCGCAGGCGCGAGCGGTGTCGAGGCTCACCGGCGCGCCGTAGGGCAGCGGCGGCGGTGGGGTGGGTGCGGCGGCCGGGGCTTGCGCCAGCGCGGCATAACTTGCGCCGGCCAGGCCGAGCGCGCAGAGCAAATGTCGGGTTTTATTCACGGGGTTCTCCAGTCAGGGTTTAAGGCTTCGGGTTACGGAAGTCCGGCTTGCGCTTTTCCATCAGCGCCTTCACGCCTTCCTTGGACTCGTCGCTGGCGTAGTACATCTTCAGCGCCTGGAAGCCCATCGCGCCAATGCCGTAGATGTTGTCGGAGTCGGCGTTGAAGGAGCGCTTGGCGATGGAAAGCGCGGTCGGGCTGCGGTCCAGCAGTTCATCGCACCAGGCGCGCACTTCGGCGTCGAGGTCCGCCATCGGCACCACCTTGTTGATGAGTCCCATGGCGAGCGCGTCGGCGGCAGAATAACGGCGGCACATGAACCAGATTTCGCGCGCCTTCTTTTCACCCACGACGCGCGACAGCAGCGCCGTGCCGAAGCCCGGATCCACCGAACCCATCTTGGGACCTACCTGACCGAAGATCGCGGTGTCCGCCGCGATCGCCAGATCGCACAGCGTGACCAGCACGTTGCCACCGCCGATGGCGTAGCCGTTTACGCGCGCGATGACCGGCTTCGGCGCGTTGCGGATGATGGCGTGCAGATCCTCGACCGGCATGCCGATGAGGCCACGGCCGTCGTAGTTGCCGTCGTGCGTGGACTGGTCGCCGCCGGTGCAGAAGCCGCGCTCACCCACGCCGGTCAGCACGATCACCCCAATGCTGTCGTCCCAGGCCGCGCGATTGAAGGCGTGGACCATGTCTTCCACGGTGCGCCCGCGAAAGGCGTTCAGCTTGTCCGGCCGGTTGATGGCGATCGTCGCGACCCCGCGGTCGACGGTGTAGAGAATGTCGGTGTAGTCGGTCATGTCTGCGGCTCCCTTGAGTGCTTGCTGTTGTCGTTGTTCAGTTCATGGTCAGACCACCGGAGACGCTGATGGTCTGGCCGGTGATGAAGTTGGCGTCGTCGCTGGCAAGGAAGGCCACCATGCCGGCGAGGTCCTCCGGTTGGCCGAGGCGCTTCAGCGGAATGGCGTTGGTCAGGCCCTGCAGCAGGCGCTGACCGTACTCGCCTTCACCCGCCAGCGAGCGGAGCAGCGGGGTGTCGGTTGGACCCGGGCAGACACAATTCACGCGCACGTGCTTGCGCGCCACTTCACGGGCCAGCGTTTTGGTGAACGCAATGAGTCCGCCCTTGCAGGCGGAGTAGACGGCCTCGCCGGAGGACCCGACGCGGCCGGCGTCGGAGGCAATGTTCACCACCTTGCCGCCGCCGGCCTGCACCATGTGTTTGACCACGCAGTGCTGCAGGTTGAGCGGGCCGTTCAGGTTGATGGCGATGACCTTGGTCCAGAAGTCCGGCGTGGTGTCGAGGAAGGGCGAGGGCAGATCCCAGCCGGCGTTATTCACCAGCGCATCGATGCGGCCGTGGCGCTCGATGAGCGTTTCGACGGCGGCGTGGACGGCGGCGTAGTCGGTGATGTCGAGCACCAGGCTTTCGCAGGCATGGCCGGCGTCGGCCAGTTCGCGGTGAATCTCGGCCAGCCCCTCGGCATTCAGGTCGGTCGCGATGACGCGCGCGCCTTCTTCGCCAAACCGCCGGCACAGTGCCCGCCCGATGCCGCCCGCCGCGCCGGTGACCAGCACCGTTTTGCCGCCTAGACCCCGCATAGCCGCCTCCCGCAAAATTCGCCCGCCCGATTGGCGGTGGCTGATGGTACAAGAATCACCCGCGCTTGCCGCCCTTCACCCCCTGCCGACAAGGACTCCCATGACCGACCACGCCACATCCCCGCACGCGTCAGGCGCCGTCAGCCTGACGCCCGACGACGGCCTGCCAGCACCTTTCCGTGGACTGGCCGCGCTGCGTGCCGACGCGACCGCTACGCTCGCCTTTGAGGCGCCGCATCTGCGTTATGCCTGGGCCGAACTGCGCCACCCGGACGGCGTTACCCAGCCGGCCGGCGCGCTGTGGGTGACGCCGATGAGTACCGGCTGGCTGGCCGACGCGCCGCTGCCGCCCGCCGGCGCGGGTTTGCTGGTGGCGGCCGATGGCTTGCCGCCAGTCGGCCCGCTGGCCGAACCGCCGCGCGCCTTGTCGCCGGGTATTGATCTCAGGCTGCTCGCCGGCAGCGGCTTTGGGCGTGAATCTGCGGTGTTGGCGGATTTCCACTGCGCGCTCGCGGTGGTGCGCCTGGCGCGGATGATGCGTTTCGAGTTTCGTCCGGAGCACGCGACGCGCATGGTGCTGGTGGCGGCGGGGACGGTGTCCTGCGGCGGGCAGACGCTGGGCGCCGGGCAGCACCTGCGGCAGGACGACGCGCGGACCTTCTACATCGAAGCGCTGGAAGCGAGCGTGCTGGTGCTGCTGGCCGGCACCGCCTGAGCGGCCTTAAGCCTGCGGCGTCTTGTAGGGCTGGCCGGCGACTTCCCGCACCAGGCGGGGCACCAGATAACCCGGCAGCGTTTTTCGCAGGGCTTTCATGATGAACCGGGCCCGGCGCAGCGAGACTGCGAAATGCGCGGTGCCGGCGGCGCGGTCGAGAAGATGCAGGTAGTAGGGCAGCACGCCCGCGCCGTGCAGCGCCGTGGCCAGCGTCTGCTGGGCATCGACATCATCATTCACCCCGCGCAGCAACACCGCCTGATTCAATAGCGTGACGCCGGCGTGCCGCAGCGGCAGCAGCGCGGCGTGGAGTGCGGGGCCAATTTCGCGGGCGTGGTTGGCGTGCAGCACCATGACCGGTTCGAGCCGGGATTCGCCGAGCAGCCTGACCAGCGCGGGCGTGATGCGGGCAGGAATGCTTACCGGGAGTCGCGTGTGGATGCGCAGGCGCCGCAGCTGCGGCATCGCCGCCAGCCGCGCCAGCACCGGCGCAAGGCGCTCGTCGCGGAGGATGAGCGGGTCGCCGCCACTGAGGATGATTTCGCTGATCGACGCATCGGCCGCGACCGTGTCGAGTGCTGCGTTGAGGCGTTCGATGCCGACCGAGTCGCCATAGGGATAGTTGCGCCGGAAGCAGTAGCGGCAGTGGATGGCGCAGGCGCCGCTCATTAGCAGCAGGGCGCGCCCGTGGTACTTGTGCAGCAGGCCGGGCGCGCGCTCGGCGGCCAGGTCGCCCACCGGGTCCAGCAGTTCGCCGGGAGCGCGGCGGTCTTCCGCGGTGACCGGCAGCACCTGCCGTAGCAGGGGGTCCTGCGGGTCGCCTGGCTGCATCAGCGCGGCGTAGGGGCGGGGCACACGGAACGCGAATTGAGCGGCGGCGCTGGCGGACAAGCCGACCGCGGCCGGGTCGAGCTGCAGGGCGTCGAGCAGCTCGAGCGGACGGGTGTAGGCCTCGCGCAGACTGTGCTGCCAGTCGGCGGGCTCAATTTTCCGTTCGCTTCGCGCTATCATGCCCGCCCCATCGATTAGCCAGAGACCCCGCATTCTAATGGCCTCCTACAGCACCAACCAATTCAAACCCGGCCTCAAGATCATGCTTGATGGCGTGCCCCACAACATCGTCGAGAACGAAATGGTCAAACCCGGCAAGGGTCAGGCCTTTAACCGGGTGCGGGTGCGCAACCTGCTGACCGGTCGCACCATCGAGCGGACCTTCAAGTCCGGCGACTCGGTGGAGGGCGCCGACATCGTCGACATGGAAATGCAGTACCTCTACAACGACGGCTCTGCCTGGCACTTCATGAACACCAGCAGCTTCGAGCAGTTGCAGGCCTCCAACGAGGCGGTGGCCGACGCCGGTCAGTGGCTGAAAGGGCAGGAAATGTGCAGCGTCACGCTGTTCAACGGCGAACCGATTGCCGTAAGCCCGCCCAATTTCGTCATCCTCCGCATTACCCAGACCGACCCCGGCGTGCGCGGCGATACCGCCACCGGCGGCACCAAGCCGGCGACCATGGAAACCGGCGCGGTGGTGCGGGTGCCCTTGTTCATCGAAGAAGGCTCCTTGCTGAAGATCGATACCCGCACCGGCGAGTACGTCTCCCGCGCCAAGGAAGAGTAGACCGGCCCGCCATGGACTGGCGGCCCACGGCCGCGCGGCCGGCCCTGCTGGCCCGCGCGGCACTGCTCCAGCAAATCCGGCAGCACTTTGCGACGGCCGGCGTGATGGAAGTCGATACGCCCTTGCTCGGCCTGACCGGCGCGGCGGATCCGGCCCTGAAATCCATCGCGGTCCCCTGCGCGGACGGCACGCGTTATCTCCAAACGTCCCCCGAGTTCGCCATGAAGCGGCTGCTGGCGGCGGGGGCGGGCGACATCTACCAAATCTGCAAAGCCTTTCGCGGCGAAGAACAAAGCCGGCTGCATCGCGGCGAGTTCACGATGCTCGAGTTCTACCGGCTGGGCTTTGACCACCACCGATTGATGGACGAAGTCGCGCTAATCGTCGGCTTTGCCCTGCCGCAGCGGACGCTCGAACGCCTCACCGTGGCGGCCTTGGCCGCGCGCCTCGCCTGTCCCGATCCGCATCTTGCCGACACCGCGACGCTTGCCGACTTCGCCCGCGGCGAAGGCGCCGTGCTGTCGCCGGCCGACGCGGCCGACCGGGTGCTGCTGCTCGATTTTCTGCTGGAACATCTGGTGCGTCTGGGGCTGGGATCAGGGCAGGCGGCGTTTCTTTACGACTTTCCGCTCGAGCAGCGGGCCTATGCCCGCGTCCGCCCGGGCGCGCCGCCGGTCGCCGAGCGGTTCGAACTCATCATCGACGGGGTGGAACTGGCCAACGGCTATCACGAAGTGACCGATGCCGAGACGCAGGCGGCCCTGTTTGCGCGCGAAGCGGCCTTGCGCGCGGCGCGCGGCCTGCCGCCGCCGCTGCTGGACCAGCAGCTGCTGGCGGCGCTAGACAGTGGCCTGCCGCCTTGTGCCGGTGTCGCGCTGGGCATTGATCGCCTGCTGATGCTGGCGCTGGGCGCGACCGATCTGTCGCCGGTCATGGCCTTTGGTCGCGACCTCATCTAGCACCGCGTGCGATGCAGCGGGGCGCTGGTATATGAAGATCATCGGCTTATAATCCGAACTTAATCTGACCTCGGAATGCCCGTCGCGTGAGTGTCTACGTAGTCGACAAACTGATGGCCCAGGCCCGCCGACTGGCCGCCGACTACCGGCGTGCGACCGGCAAGACCCTGCCCATCAGCGGCGAGATCGCCATCAACGACGCCATTCGCCTGCTGGGCCTGGAGCCGGCCAACGAGCCGCAGGGCGGCCACGATGCCACCCGGCAACTGCCCGATGGCCGCGTGCAGCGCCTGCAAATCAAGGCCCGGGTGGTGTTCGACGAAATCAAAAGCGCGCACCGGATGGGCGAACTCAAGGTCGACAAGCCCTGGGAAGCCCTGCTGCTGGTGCTGCTGGACGATAACTACGAGCCCTTCGCCATTTACGAGGCCAGCCGCGAGGCGGTGGAAGAGGCGCTCGATGAATCCAAATCCAACAAGCGCGGGACGCTGACCATCCCTAAATTCCAGCGCATCGGGCGCATGGCCTGGTCGCGCGACGACGAACTGCCCACCGGGATCGACCCCGCTTGAATCCGGGCGACGCGCTGGCCGCCGGCGGCCCGGTCGCCGCCGTGATCGACGGCTTTCAGCCGCGCGCGGCCCAGCAGGAAATGGCCGACCGCGTGGCGGCAACCATCGACGCCCACGCACGACTGGTCTGCGAAGCGGGTACCGGCACCGGCAAAACCTTCGCCTATCTGGTGCCCGCGCTGATGGCCGGCACCCGCACCATTCTGTCTACCGCCACCCGCACGCTGCAGGACCAGCTCTACCACGTTGACCTGCCGCGGGTGCGCAAGGCGCTCAAAAGCGACGCCAGCATTGCCTTGCTCAAGGGGCGCGCCAACTACCTTTGTCTGTACCGCATGGACCGCGCCGCCGGCGACCCGCTGCTGGGCGTGCGCGAGCAGCAGGAACTCGCGCGGGTCACCGCCTGGAGTCGCGAGACGGTGCTGGGCGACATAGCGGAGATTTCCGACGTGCCGGAAGACTCCGCGCTCTGGCCCCATGTCACATCGACCGTTGAAAACTGTCTGGGCCAGCGCTGCCCGATGATCGACGACTGCCACGTGAAAGAAGCGCGCCGCCGCGCGGTGGCGGCGGACGTGGTGGTGGTCAATCACCATCTGCTGTTTGCCGACATGGCCCTGCGCGATGCCGGCTTTGGCGAAATCCTGCCGACCGCGCAGTGCGTGGTGATCGATGAAGCGCATCAACTGCCCGACCTCGCCGCCAATGCCTTTGGCCAGACCCTGTCCGCCCGCCAACTGCGCGAACTGGCCCGCGACAGCGAGCGCGCGGCGCGTGCCGAAGCGGCTGATATGCCGGATCTGCGCGACGCGGCCCGCCTGCTCGAGCAGGGTGTGGGGCAGGCGGTAGAGGCGCTGGCGCAGTTCAGCGGCAAGCAGTCTGAGTCTCTGCTCACGGCCCATCCGGTGCTGCGTGAGTTGCTGGAGACACTGGCCGGGCGGCTCGCCAGCCTTAACGCGCAGCTGACGCTCGCCGCCGAGCGCGGCGAAGAACTGGAAGCCTGCGAACGGCGGGGCGGGGAGCTCGCGGCGCGCTTCCGCGAGTGTCTGCTGGAAGACGATGAAGAGTCCGTGCGCTGGCTTGAAGCCAGTGCCCGCGGCTTTGTGCTGCACGTCACGCCGCTGTCGGTCGCCGAGCGGTTTCAGGGCCGGCTGGAAAGCTACCCGGCGGCGTGGGTGTTCTGCTCAGGTACGCTGGCGGTCGGCACCAGCCTGAATCACTTTTGTCGCGAATTGGGGATTACCGACGCCGCAGAAGCAGTCTGGCAAAGCCCTTTCGACTATGCCCGCCAGGCCTTGATGTATCTGCCACAAATTGGGGTCGATCCGGGCGATGAGCGCTATTTGCCGCTGATTTGTGACCATGCCGAGCAGGTGCTGGCCGCGAGCCGTGGGCGGGCGTTTTTCCTCTTCACCAGCTACCGGGCGCTTGAGTACTGCGCGCAGCGCCTGCGTAGCCGGCTGCCCTGGCCGGTGCTGGTCCAGGGCGAATCACCGCGCGCGCGGCTGCTTGCGGAGTTTCGCGCGCTGGGCAACGCCGTGCTGTTCGGGACCTCGACTTTCTGGGAAGGCGTGGACGTGCGCGGCGAGGCGCTGTCCTGCGTCATCATCGACAAACTGCCCTTCGCGCCGCCGGACGACCCGGTAGCCCGCGCCCGCAGCCAGCGCCTGACTGCCGAAGGGCGGAGCGCCTTTGGCGAGCTGCAACTGCCGCAGGCGGTGATCGCGCTGAAGCAGGGCGCCGGGCGCTTGATCCGCGACGTCGCCGACCGGGGGGTGCTGGTGCTCTGCGATCCGCGGCTGCGCAGCCGCGGCTACGGCAAGACCTTTCTCAAATCCCTGCCGCCGATGCCCCAAACCCGCGAACTGGCCGACGTGCAGCGATTTTTTGCCCCGAACGGGGGACAGGCCTGACGCTGCCAAAGCCGGGTCGATTGGTTAAGATGCCCCCCGCGCCATGCGGTGGCGTATTTCAGACAACTCACAGGGGAGAATAGCCATGAGCAAGCGCATGCTTGGAGATATCGCGATTGATGTCGCGATCGAAGTGCCGGTCGACGACGGATTTCCGCCCGAACTGCTGGTGCCGAATCACGACCCGGCGCTGCTGGAAGCCAACAAGTCGCTGATCGAGCCCTTCTGCCGTAACCCGGTGACCGGCGGGCTCAAGCTCAGCATTCACACCTGGATCGTGAAGACCCGTAATCAGGTCATCCTGATCGACACCTGCAACGGCAACCACAAGGAGCGCCCGTCCTTCGAGCTTGCCCACCACCTGAACACGCCTTACCTCGAACGCCTCGCCGCCGCCGGCGTGCGTCCGGAAGACGTCGATATCGTCATGTGCACGCACCTGCACGTTGACCACTGCGGCTGGAACACCCAGCTGAAGAACGGCAAATGGGTGCCGACCTTCCCCAAGGCCAAGTACATCTTCAGCAAGCAGGAATTCGACATGTGGAATCCGGCCGAAGCCGACCACGTGGAGCTCGAAATCAACCAGAACGTGTTTGAAGACAGCGTGTTGCCGGTGGTTGAAGCCGGTCAGGCCGAAATGGTCCACGGCGACCACGCCCTGAACGACAACATGCTGATCAAGCTGGCTCCTGGCCACACCCGCGGCAGCATCGTGCTGGAAGTGGAAAGCAAGGGGCAGCACGCGCTGTTCGCCGGCGATACCCTGCATTCGCCCATCCAGATCCTGCGTCCCGAGTGGAGCAGTGGTTTCTGTCTGGATCCGGTGCAGTCCGGTCAGACCCGCCGCAAGCTGATGGAGCACTGCGTGGAAAAGAACGCGCTGCTCATGCCCGCCCACTTCCCGCCGCCGCACGCGGTGCGCGTGAAGCGCGACGGCGACAACTTCACCTTCGTCCCGGAATAAGGGCCGCAGGTGACGGCCGATCCAGCCGGGCGCTCGCTCGACGCGCTGGCCGCGAAAGCGGCCGCGATGCTGCACTTGCAGGATGAGATGAACGCCCGGGTGGACGCCGACTGGCTGCTCCGCGAGCGCGAGTGGTATCGCGCGGTGTGGATTGAATGCGCTGAACTGATGGACCACTACGGCGGCTGGAAATGGTGGAAAGCCGCCAGCCGCGACGTCGAGCAGGTGATGCTCGAAATCGTCGACATCTGGCACTTCGGACTCAGCATGCGCATTACCCCCGCGCGCGACTTTGCCGCCGCCGGTGCGCAGATCGCGGCAGAGTGGCTAAACCCGCCGGCCACCGCCGGTTTTCTGAATGATGTCGAACACCTCGCCGCCGCGGCGGTCGACCGCCGTGAGTTTGCGGTGGGCCTGATCCCGGTGCTGCTGCAGGACATCGGGCGCGACTTCGACGACCTCTTTCGCGCCTATCTGGGCAAGAACGTGCTCAACTTTTTCCGTCAGGACCATGGCTACCGCGACGGCAGCTACGTCAAGGTCTGGGCGGGCCGCGAAGACAACGAACATCTCGTCGAGGTGCTGGCCGCACTGGATGCGGATGCAGCGGACTTTCGCGAGCAGATATACGGTGCGCTGAAGGCGCGCTACCCGGCTTCCTGATCCTGCTTTTTGCCGCTCCCCGCTGCGCGACCCGCCTTAGCGGCGGCGCCCGAGCAGTCCGTCGCCTATCGGCTTGACCTCGAAACCCACCCGCTGCAGGCGTTTGGTCACTTCGCGCGGCACATCCCGCCCGGAGGTCAGCTTGTTCGGCGTGCCGGTGTAATGAAATAGCAGACCGCCAGGACGCAGCACGCGCGCCAGTTCGCGATAAAAGTCTTCCGCATAAAGCTCGCCGGCGATGCCGAAGCGGGGTGGGTCGTGGAGGATGGCGTCGAAGGCACGGTCGTCGAGCCTTGTGATTTCTTGGGCAATATCGCCCTGCGTCAGGCGGAGGGTCGGGGCGCTGACGGGCGACCACGGATTATGCTGCCGCAGCCAAAGCACCTCTTCGTTTTTCTCGAAGGACTGCACGTCGCTGGCGCCGCCTTGCACGCAGCAAGCCGCGAAGTAACCAAGCCCCCCACAGCAATCAAGCACCCGCTTGCCGTGCGGCGCGATGAGCGCGACTTTGCGTGCGGCATCCTCATACGGCGATATCTCCGCACTTGGCAGCATCTTGATGCCGTCAATCTCGAACGTCGGTGCGCCCCACGCGGTGGGCACCAGTTTGATGAGCGCGCTGCCATAGCGCTGCAGCGGGGCGAAGTGCTCGCCCGTCCAGTAGTAGATGGTCCGTGCCTTACAGACCTCGGCATAGGGATAGTCGACGCCGTCCAGCGACCAGTGCCGGGCACCGGTCAGGACACTTCGCTGGCTGCGCCCGAGATCGAGGGAGACGTCGAGCACTTCTGCGCCCGTATCCCGCGCCCGGCAAAGCAGGGCGTGGACGGGCTGGGTGAGGAGCGGTGTGGGCAAGGGAATGCGGACCAATCGTCATTTAACTGAGGCGAGTGTGCGAGCCGAGGTGCGGCGGTTCAAGCTGTGGCGCCGAGCATGGGCGCGCGATAGCAGGTGCAGTGACCAAGGCTCAGGGCACGCCCTGAAAGTAAACTCGACGCGGCGAACGCGCAGGGCGACCGGGGGGCGCCGCGGCTTGCCTTGCCTTTCTCACGCAAATAGGATTTATTCTCATTACGGAAAATGAGAGCGAATCCGCTGATGTCCTCGCGCCTTGCCTTTTGTCTGTCCGTCCGCGGCTTGCACCCGCGTCCCGAGGGCCGTCGTCCCCCGGGCCTCACGCTGGCTCTGGCCTTACTGATGACGCTCGCCGGCGTGACCGCCGCAATGCCGACGAACGCCGCCGATTTAAGCCCGCTCGAACGCCTGGGCGAACAACTTTTTCACGACGCCAGCCTGTCGAATCCGCCCGGTGTTGCCTGTGCGTCCTGCCACAACCCGGCCCAGGCGTTTCAAGGCAATAACGGTTCGGCCGTGCCCGCGCTCGCCCGCGGCGCACCGCACGGCGCGCTCGGCAGACGGAATACGCCTTCCATCATGTACGCCTCGTTTACGCCGCCGTTCAGTTTCGTGGCGGAGCGTGACGAGGCAACGGGTAAAACGGAGCACATTCCGGTGGGCGGGCAGTTTCTGGACGGACGGGCGGGGGATCTGGTCGAGCAGTTCGCCATGCCGCTGCTCGACCCACATGAAATGAACGCGGGCTCGAAAGACGCCGTCGTGGTTGCCGTGCGCAAGGGCAGCTACGCCGGACTGGTGCGCGAGGTCTACGGCGATGCGGTGTTTGATGATCCCGCGCAAGCCTTCGTCAAACTGGCGCAGGCCACCGCGGCGTTTGAGGGCAGCGCCAGATTTCATCCTTTTGCCTCGCGGTTCGACGACTATCTGCGCGGCACGGCGGCCTTGTCCGAGCAGGAGGCGAGGGGCTTCGAACTGTTCAAGGATCCCGAAAAGGGCAATTGCCTTGCCTGCCATGTGGGCAAGGTCGACTCCAGAACGCCGGCCGACTGGCTGTTCACCGATTACACCTACGACGCGCTGGGCGGCCCGAAAAATCCGCAGATCGTTGCGCGGCCGGGTGAGGAAGCCCGCGCAGATCTGGGACTGTGCGAACAAACCGGACTCGCCGCACGCGCGCCAGCGGGTGTTGATCCGTCCACCCTCTGCGGTGCCTTCAAGGTGCCATCGCTGCGGAACGTCGCGGTGACCGGTCCCTGGCTGCACAACGGCGCGCTGACCAAACTGCGTGATGTCGTAGCGTTTTACGCCACGCGCGATGTCGACCCGGCGCGCTGGTATCCCGTCGCCGCGGGCGGCGTGCAGAAATTTGACGACCTGCCGGCGGCCTATCATGCGAACGTCAACACGACCGAGATTCCCTACGACCGTCGCCCGGGACAAACGGCCAGACTGGATGAGGACGAAATCGACGCGATCACGGCCTTCCTCGAAACGCTGACCGATCGAACTGCGCCCTGACCGGGGCAGCTCACTTGTTTGAGGCCTGCGGATTTCGCAGACTCGCCCAAACCTTGACGGAGCACGCTTATGAATGCCGCTACGCACATGACACGCCCGGGTTTCGACGACAGCCTCATCCCCTGGCAGGCGCTGGGCGATCTGAAACACATGCAGGCGTGGGTCTATCACGTCGACGAAGCCCGCAACATGGTCGACTTCATTGTGAAGTTTGCCGCCAATGAAAAAATCATCCTGCACGGGCACCCGGCGCCGGCGCATACGTTTGTCGTGCAGGGTGAACATCGCATCTACGAGCCGGACGGCGCGCTCAAAGAAATTCGCCCGGAGGGCAGTTACACCATCGGCAAGGCCGGCGGTGCACCCCATTACGAAGGCGGTGGCGACGAAGGCTGTACGGTCTTCTACAGCATCAGGGGCGATACCCCACGCCTGCTCGATCTGATGGACGATGAGCAGAACATCGTGGCGGTGCTGGATGTGGCGGCGTTCAAGGCGGTGAAAGACGCCCAGCCTTCAGGCTGACGTCGCGCGCCGCGCCGACGCCCCTACACCGCCAGGGGCAGCAGCTCGCGCGCCAGCACGGCGACAATCCGCTCGGCAGCCCGTCCGTCCCACAGCGCGGGCCGCGCGCTTGTGGACTGCGGGGCGACCCTCAGCACCTGTCGCGCCAATCCGGCAATCCGGATCGGATCATTCCCCACCAGTTGATTACTGCCTTCGTCTACCGTCACCGGGCGCTCGGTGTTTTCGCGCAGGGTGAGGCAGGGAATGCCCAGCGCGGTGGTTTCTTCCTGCAGGCCACCGCTATCGGTCAACACCAGACGGGCGTCTTTCCACAGATTAAGAAAGGCCATGTAGGGCAGCGGGTCCAGCAGGTGGATGTTGGGCGCCAGCGTCAGACCAAACTCGGCCAACCTCGCACGGGTGCGCGGATGCGCCGGAAAAACAAGCGGCAACTCGGCCGCCACCGCGGCAAGACCGGCCACTACGCCGCGCAGCGCCTGCGGGTCGTCAACGTTGGAAGGTCGGTGCAGGGTCACCACGCCGTACGACGGCAAACTGCGCTTGACCGCGTCGCCCTCGAAGCCGGTGGTGTCCATCTCCGCCAGCGCCGCGAGTTGATGAAACAGATTGTCGATCATCACGTGCCCCACAAAATGAATGTGTGAAGCCGGGTGGGCTTCTCGCAGCAGGTTCTCCACGCCGCTAGGCTCGGTGACAAAAAACAGATCGCTGATGGCATCGGTCACCATGCGGTTGATCTCTTCCGGCATACGGGTATCGCCGCTGCGCAAGCCGGCTTCGATGTGAACCACGGCAATGCCGAGTTTCTTGGCCACGATCGAACAGGCCAGCGTTGAATTCACATCGCCCACCACCAGCACGGCATGCGGGCGGTCGGCAAGGCAGACGGCTTCGAAGCGGGTCATGATCTCGGCCGTTTGCACGGCATGGCTCCCGCTGCCCACGTTGAGGTGATGGTCCGGGGGCGGGATCCCAAGCTCCTCGAAAAAGACCTCGCTCATGTTGCGGTCGTAGTGCTGTCCGGTGTGCACCAGTCGGTAGTTGAACGTCGTTTTATGTTGATCGAGCGCCCGGATGATCGGCGCAATCTTCATGAAGTTGGGTCGCGCGCCGGCGACGATGCTGAGACGGATAGGGTTTTCGCGCATGCGTCCTCTGATCTGGCCCGGGCAGTCCTGCGACAGGGTGACGCACGACCGCCCACGGCGTGGCTGTTGGCGTCACCGAGTCTCGGCGCTTGCGGGCGGCGGCGCGTGATCTGGCGCGGGCTTGCCGCGCAGGCAGCGCCACCGTCGCGCGCGGGCTTGCGGTGGATCAACGCCGCAGACCGGCTTCGCAGGCGCAGCAGGGCACGGCATGATCGGAGCGGCCGCTCCGGGCGGCAGGCTTCATCAGCAGCAGAATGGGGGAGTGTTTCATGTCTGACGTACACGCCGCGGGCACCCTGCCTGCACGACGGGTCGATGCCGTAGTCATTGGCGCCGGCTTTGCCGGGCTGTATGCGGTTTACAAGCTGCGCGCGATGGGCTTGAGCCACGTCGGCTTTGAGCAAGGCGGCGGCGTCGGCGGCACCTGGTACTGGAACCGCTATCCGGGTGCGAGTTCGGACTCTGAATCCTGGGTGTACAGCTACACGTTTTCACCCGAACTCGAACAGGCGTGGACCTGGAGCTGCCGCTTCCCAGGGCAGGCCGAAATCCTCTCTTATCTGGAACACGTGGCGGAGCGCTTTGACCTGCGCCCTGCGTTTAGCTTCAACACGCGCGTCATCGCGGCCGTGTTTGATGAAGCGCGCAATCTTTGGCAGGTCGAGACCGCGCAGGGCGACCGCGTTGAAGCGCAATTCCTGATCACGGCCGTTGGCTGCTTGTCCTCTGCCCAGGTGCCACAGATTCCGGGGCTCGAGTCCTTCGGCGGCAAGTGGTACCACACCGGGCATTGGCCGCATGAGGACGTGGATTTCAGCGGGCTCAAGGTGGGCGTGATTGGCACTGGTTCCTCCGGCATCCAGTCGATTCCCGTGATTGCGCGCCAGGCGGCGCACTTAACGGTATTTCAGCGCACGCCGAACTTCAGCGTGCCCGCGCGCAACGCGCCTTTGTCGTCCGAACAGCAGGCGGAATTGAAACGAAACATTCGCGAGATTCGTGAAACCTGCCGCTGGTCGACCATCGGCCAGCCCTACGATTTGAAACCGGTCGATGCCTTGTCCTTAAGTCCTGCAGAACTGCGCGCGCAGTTCGAGGCCGACTGGGCCAAGGGCGGCTTTGAGTGGATGTTTGGCAGCTTTCGCGATCTGCTGGTCGACCCTCGGGCCAATGCGCTGGCGGCAGACTTCGTGCGCGGGAAAATCCGGGATGCGGTCACAGATCCAGACACCGCGCGCAAACTGACGCCCACTGGCTACCCGATCGGCACCAAGCGCCTGCCGCTGGACGCCGACTATTTCGAGACTTTCAATCGCGACAACGTGCGCCTGATCGATCTGCGCGAAACGCCGATCGAGGCCATCGTGCCGGACGGGATCCGAACCTCTGTGGAGACTGTCAGCCTTGATGCCATTGTCTTCGCCACCGGCTTCGACGCCATGACCGGGCCGCTCAATCGCCTCGGCATCCGTGGGCGCGGCGGCGTCGGCTTGAGCGCCAAATGGACCGCCGGGCCGCAGACCTACCTTGGCCTGTGCACGCGAGGCTTTCCCAATCTCTTCATGGTGACGGGGCCGGGCAGTCCGTCGGTACTCGGCAATATGCCGACCTCGATTGAACAGCATGTCGACTTCATCTGCGATTTTCTGGCGCACGCCCGCGCCACCGGTGCGACGCTCATCGAACCCACCGCCGAGGCCGAAGCAGAGTGGGGCGCACACGTGAAAGAACTGGCCGCTGGCACGCTCTTTCCGCAGACCGATTCCTGGTACATGGGCGCCAACATCCCCGGCAAGCCGCGGGTATTCCTGCCCTATATCGGTGGCTTTGGGACTTATCGACAGTTGTGTCAGGCGGTGGCCGAGCGGGGCTACGAGGGCTTTTGCCTGAGCTGAGGGGCGCCCGGCGGCGATGCTTGCACAGGCTCGACTGCGCGCCGCCTGCCCGCTACTTTGAGGTCAAACGCAAGACGAGTTTGGCTTATGGATCCTTTCACGCATGCCCTCTTGGGGGCTTGCGCCGCGCAGGTCGCGTTTGGGCGACGCCTACCTTCGCGCGCGTGGCTGATCGGCGCGGGAACGGCGCTCGTGCCCGATCTCGATTTTTTCATTCACAGCGACAGCGACCCCTTGTTGAACGTCGAAATGCATCGACAGTTCAGCCATGCGCTGGCCTTTATTCCCGTGGGCGGCCTGCTCGCGGGCCTGCCCTGGCTGCTGCGGCGGTGGGCACGCGCCGAATGGCGCGGCGTGCTGGGGGCGGCGGTGCTGGCTTACGCCACTCATGGCTTGCTCGATGCCTGTACCAACTACGGCACGCAGTTGCTGTGGCCGTTTTCGAATCTGCGCGTCGCCTGGCATCTGGTGACGACCGTTGGGCCGCCGGTCACGCTGATGCTGTTGTTCGGCTTACTGGGCGCCGTGCCCGGCGGACGGCGATGGCCAGCGGCGCTCGGGCTGCTCGGCTGCCTTAGCTATCTCGCGATCGCGTCCTGGCAACAGGAGCGGGGCCAGGTGGCGCAGGCGTCGATCGCTCTTGCCCGCGGCCACACGATCGCGCGGGCTAAGCTCTTTCCTACGGTGGGCAACCCGGTGCTCTGGCGGTCGGTGTATGAGGCCGACGGCGTGCTGCATACCGATCGGCTTCATCTCGGGGTGAGTACAAGCTTCAAGCCCGGCAGCCAGATCGCGCTGAGTCGCGAGGCGTCACTGCCGGCCACGTGGCGCGAGGATCCCCGCGTGTTGCGCGACTTCCGCCGTTTCGCGTGGTTTTCCGACGGTTGGGTGGCGCGCTCGTCCGCCAACCCTGAGGTGCTGGGAGACGCCCGATACTCGCTGTCGATCGAACGCTTCGAGCCCATCTGGGGAATCCGCTTTCACCCCGAACGCGAGGTGCCGACGGAGTGGGTGGATTTCACCCGCCAACATCGCGTGCCGCTGTCGACGCTGTGGCGAGAAATCAGCGGCCGCGATGAGGCCTATCGTCCGCTGCCTGACGTCCCTTCGGGCTAAGTGGATCCTCGCAGCCTGCGGACGGAACTTTTCCCGCCAGATGCAACTCCCTCACTGGCGGCCCGCAAACGCTGGCCGCGTCTGTGTATTGGTCCGGGGAGTAGGGGATATGCCATCTGAAATTGTTGAGTCCATCCTGTCGATCGCAATCCTTGCCGCTTTTGCCGACGGCAGCAAAGACGACCGGGAACGCGCGGAGGTCCGGCGCATAGCCGAGGCGCTGGCGGGCGAAACCGGGGTGTCGGGGCTGGCGGGGCGCTATCAGGCCGTGCTGATGAAGCAGGTGACAATCAGCAGGCTGACCGTGCCCCTGGACAGTCCCGAACTGCGAAATCTTGCCTATGAAATGGCAGTCTGCGTATGCGACGCCGACGGTCGCCAAAGCGAGGCGGAACAGCGCTTCCTAGCCGAGCTGAGCGGCGCGCTGGGCCTCGGGGCGCGCGAGGCGGCAAGTCTGGCCGAGACGCCCGACGCACTGGCTGACCTCGCGCTACCACCCTCAACGCCGACCCCGGCAGTGCCGGCGGGTGGCGCCACAGCGGCGGCAGCGAATCATCCGGCGCCGGCGGAACTGGATCGCACGGTGCTCAATCACGCCGTGCTTGCCGGCGCGCTGGAACTGTTGCCGCAATCCTGGGCTTCGATGGCGATAATTCCCTTGCAGCTAAAGCTGGTGCATCGCGTGGGTGAACTGCACGGGGTGAGCCTCGATCAGGGCCATATCAAGGAGTTTCTGGCGGCCGCCGGCGTAGGGCTTGCCTCCCAGTACCTGGAACAGGTTGGCCGCAAGCTGATTGGTGGTCTGCTCGGCAAGGCCGCCGGCAAGTGGATGGGCGGTCTGGGCCGCACCGCAACCAGCATGGCCTTTTCTTTCGCGACCACCTATGCGCTGGGCCAGGTTGCCCGGCAGTACTACGCCGGCGGGCGCAGGCTGAGTACCGAACAGTTGCGCCAGAGCTTTCAGCAACTGCTGGGGCCGGCCAAAGGTCTGCAGCAGCGTTACATGCCGCAAATCGAAACCACCGCTCGCGGGCTGGATGCGCAGCGGGTGATGGCGATGCTGAAAGGCAGCGTGCCGGTCTGAGGTCTCGGGGCGCAGCCGGGACGCCGACAGTGCCTGGATAAACCGGTACGGCGCGACCGAAGCGGGTGACTTAAACGTCCTTCTGCAGGCGGCGCCGGGTCGGTCGGCGGGAAGCGCGCTGATATACTCGCCCCGCGCTTGCGTCGGCGCACCGACCGGCTTCCCGTTATCTTCCAGGATCGCTTCATGCTGCAGAAACTCGCCGCCTTCCCCGGCATTGCCGGCCCCGTCGTCACGATTGTCATGGACGGCTATGGCCTGCCCAGGCAGGACACCGGCAGCGCGATTGCCGCCGCGGTCAAACCGAATCTCGACCGGCTCTTTGCGACTTGCTCGCACATCCGCCTTCGTGCGCACGGCACGGCGGTCGGCATGCCGTCGGACGAGGATATGGGGAACTCCGAAGTGGGACACAACGCGATCGGGGCCGGGCAGGTCTATGCGCAGGGCGCGGCGCTGGTCGCCGACGCCATTGCGGCGGGGCAACTCTGGCAAGGCGAGGCCTGGCAGCAGGTCGTGGCGGGCGCACGAGCGAGCACGCTGCACTTCATCGGGCTGTTCTCCGACGGCAACGTCCACAGTCATGTCGATCACCTGCGGGCGATGCTCGTGCAGGCCAAGGCTGAAGGCTTGCGCAGCGCGCGCGTTCACGTGCTGCTCGACGGGCGCGACGTGCCGGAAACGAGCGCGCTGGACTATCTGGTGCCGTTTGAGGCCTTTCTGGCCGACCTGCGCGCCGGCGGGTTTGACGCGCGCATCGCCTCCGGCGGCGGCCGTCAGCACATCACCATGGACCGCTACGACGCCAACTGGCCGATGGTGGCGCTGGGTTGGCGGACCCATGTGCTGGGCGAGGGGCCGCAGTTTGCGAGCGCAGTGGCCGCCGTCGAGGCTTTGCGTCAGCAGTTCCCGGGCACGATTGATCAGGATCTGCCGCCTTTTGTGATTGCCGATGCGGGCTGCCCGGTGGGCACCATCGAGGACGGTGATGCAGTGGTGTTTTTCAACTTCCGCGGCGATCGCGCAATCGAAATGACGCGCGCCTTTGAAGAGACCGCCTTCGACAAATTCGACCGCGTGCGCTGGCCGCAGGTAACTTACGCCGGGATGCTCCAGTACGACGGCGACCTGCGTCTGCCGGCGCGTTTTCTGGTGGCACCGCCGGCCATTCAGAACACCATGAGCGAGTGGTTTTCGCGCAGCGGCATTGCGCAGTACGCCTGTTCCGAAACCCAGAAATTTGGCCACGTCACTTACTTCTGGAACGGCAACCGCTCGAGCAAGTTCGAGGGAGAGGTCTGGGAGGAAGTCCCGAGCGATGTGGTGCCCTACGAGCAGCGGCCGTGGATGAAGGCGGCAGAAATCACCGATGCGATGATTGCTGCAGTCCACAGCGGCAAATACCGCGCGCTTCGCTGCAATTTTGCCAACGGCGATATGGTGGGCCACACCGGCAACTTCCGGGCGGCAACCATGGCGATTGAGGCGCTGGATCTGGCGCTTGGCACGGCTGTTCGCATGTCTCTGGCGGGCGGTCAACGCTACGAGCTGGTCGGCGGAAGTCTGGACGCCGAGCTGCCGGAAACCGAGTCCGGGCGCATGCTCGCGCGCATCAACCGGGCCATCGAGCAGGACT
>JALRCR010000004.1:52100-58770 GCA_023257255.1 Gammaproteobacteria bacterium
GGTTGCTCGCAGCGATCGACGCGGCCGGCGGGGTCGCCCTCATCACCGCCGATCACGGCAACGCGGATGAAATGTACGAACTCGACAAGAAAACCGGGCAGCCCGCGCGCAATGCCGATGGCAGTTTCAAGGCCAAGACCGCGCACACGCTGAATCCGGTGCCGCTGGTGCTGTTTGGCCGAGCGGCCGCCGGACTCGCCTTGCGCGAGGACGACCGCGCGGGCTTGTCGAATCTCGCCGCGACCATCGCCAATCTGCTGGGCTACACCGCGCACCCGAACTGGGATGCAAGCCTGCTGGTGCTACCGGCTTAGTACGCCCCGGGAGCGTTCCGCTGCGCGTGGTTGTGATCAGAGCCCTAGGGCGCTGGATACACCCGCAAGGCCTGCCGCCCTTCAAGCGCCAGCGAGACCGCTAGACGGCCCGAGGCGTCGGCAAGTCCTTCACGGTCGCGAGCGCCGTCCAGCCGATAGCGTTGACCTGGGCGGAGTTGCCCGATGACCAACTCGTGGATGCCCGCGCCGCGCCCCGGGTAGCACACCGCTTCCAACGCGACGCCGTCGCTGACGGCGCGCGCAACGAGCAGGTCGGGATAGCGCGCCTCGGCAATCACCGGACCTTCGCGCCAGGCTTGTGGCATTCCCTCATTCACCAGGTCGGCCATCGCGTTGGCGCGTCCAAGGCGCATCTTCAGCAGAAAGGCATGCGTCCAGATCGAGCAACCCGGGTGACTTAGCACCCCGCCGGTGTGCACGCGGGGGAGGGCATCTACGTGCTCGCGCACCGCGCTTAGCGCGTCGCCGTCGCCAAGTTCGGCCGCTGCCATCCCCAGCGCGCCAAGGGCATAGGCCGTGTTGAAGCGGTAGTTGCCGGGGTCGAGCCAGGGTTTGAGCGGTTTAAGGCGCAGGCCACCGCCCTCGGGCAAGAACAACTCGGCGCGGGCAATCGCCCACAGGCGGCGCGCCAGATCCGGAAACACCGCGTGCATCCAGAAGCAGAAAATGGCGTCTTCCTTGGATGAGGACAGGCCGGGAATGGTGAAGCCGGTGCGGGTGGAGCGGAGCAGCACCATGTGGCCGTCTACGTCCACGAACTCGCGTTCCAGATTGGCCCGATAGCGGGCGGCGACGCTGTTCCAGTACTGCGTGCCGTGCTGTCGGTCGAAGGCCTTGATGCCGACTACCGCCTGGTTATTGCACAGCGGGTAGATCCAGTTGGGTTCGCAGGGGAAGAGGCAGAACGGCGAGGCGTCCTCGTTGGCGACCAACTGGCGCACGACGCCCGGATAGTCATGCACGAAGCGCCGGCCGTCCGGATGTTTAAGCGTAATCGCACCGGCTTGCTGATAGCGCAGGTCGCCGGTGACGGCCTCGAACAGTCCCAGTTGCGCGGCGTACCAGCCCGAATACATGACGTTGTCGCGGGCGACCGGATCCGGGTTGCGGTTGAGGTTGCCCCACAGATTTTCCAGCGCCCAGTACTGCCAGACGCGGTGCGCCTGCTTTTTCTCGATGAGATTGCGCTGGGCCTGATGCAACCAGCCGTGCATGGCCGGCAGGTGCGTGTAGTTCGCGAGACTGAGGACGTAGCCGAGATTGTTGATCTGGTAGCGCAGCGCGCTGGGCTGGAACTGCTCGATGATGTCGAAGCCCTCGAAGGCGTCGACCGGCTGCAGCGCGCGGTCGAGTGCGAAGCGGAGCGCGGCCAGATCCTCCTCGCTCAGTTCCTTGACCAGCGGCAGCAGGCCGGCGGTATCGCGCGGCGTCGCCACCGCCGGCCAGTTCTCTAGCGCGGCGTTGCGGGCCGCGAGGCGCGCGCGACGGGCCGCCACGTTGCGTCGGAACTGGCGCACGCCGCCATAGCCGGTAAGCCCGGCGAGTCCGACCACCAGCAGCGCCGACCCGGGCAAGGTGTGCGGATGGGCCATCAGGCCGGCGGCCACCGCCGAGCCCAGCCACACCACCGGCGGCGCCAGTTGATTGCCGGTGCCAAACCACAGCAACAGCGAGATTACAAACAGCAGCGCTGACAGCAGCGCGCAACCGAGGTGTGCCAACACCGACCATATCCCGCCGGTCGCAAAGTGGATAAACCCGCCGCCCGGGAAGACGAGGCCGAGCCCGAAGGCCTGCAGCCCACTGCCCGAAGCGCTTGCCGCAAGCCAGAGGCCGCATAGCGCCAACAGGCCGTAGCCGATCGCCAGCCGGCGCAGCCGCGAGCGGGTCAGGGGACCGAGATTGTCGGTGCGTTCGGGGATTAGCGGGGTGGCGAGGCTCATGCGTGGCCGCCGCTGCCGTAACCCGAATCAAGGCGCCAGTTCGATGCGTCGACCTGAAATTTATCGCGTCTCGCGAACCACACGCCGACCACGGGCAGGGCGGCGAGGCGCGCTGCCAGCAGGCTTAAGATTGCACTCCCGATCACGCAGCAAATCATCCGCATCACTCCCCGCTGTGGGCCGTCTGCGACCCGCTTACTTCAGCGCTTCCAGATATCGGTCAGCGTCCAGCGCCGCCTGACAGCCAGATCCGGCCGAGGTCACCGCCTGACGATAAATCGGGTCGGCGCAATCGCCTGCCGCGAAGACACCCGGAATGTTGGTGGCGGTGGCAAAGCCGCTGGTGCCACTCTGAACCTTGATATAGCCGCCCTGCATGTCGAGTTGCCCCGTGAAGAGGCCGGTATTCGGCTGGTGCCCGATGGCGATAAACACGCCGTGGAGTTCGATATCGCGGGTGGCGTCCTGTTGCAGGTCGCGGATGCGCAGACCCGTCACGCCCATCGCATCCCCCAGCACTTCGTCGACCGCCGAGTTCCACGCAATGCTGACCTTGCCCTGGGCCGCTTTCTCTTCCAGTCGCTGGCTCATGATGCGCTCGGCGCGGAACTTGTCGCGGCGATGTACCACCGTCACGTGCGAGGCGATGTTCGATAAATAAAGCGCTTCCTCGACCGCCGTGTTGCCGCCGCCGATTACCGCCACCGGCTTGTTGCGATAGAAAAACCCGTCGCAGGTCGCGCAGGCGGAAACGCCTTTGCCTTTGAAGGCTTCTTCCGAAGGCAGGCCCAGATATTTGGCCGAAGCGCCGGTCGCGATGATGAGGGCATCAGCGGTGTAGGTGCCGGCGTCGCCGATCAGTCGAAAGGGCCGCTCGGTGAGCACCGCCGTGTGGATATGGTCGTGAATCAGCCGGGTGCCGAAGCGCTCGGCGTGGGCCTTCATGCGTTCCATCAGTTCAGGGCCCATCACGCCGGCCGCGTCACCCGGCCAGTTGTCGACTTCGGTGGTGGTCATGAGCTGGCCCCCTTGCGCCATGCCGGTGATGAGCAGGGGCTTGAGGTTGGCGCGGGCGGCATAGACGGCGGCGGTGTAGCCGGCCGGGCCGGATCCAAGAATGAGAAGGCGCGAATGCTGGGTAGTCATGACTAGTGTCCTGTGCGGCAACGAGGCCGTCGTTGAACCCGGATCGGGGCTGGCTGATACTGCGGGCCCGAGTCTACGACCCGGACCCGCAATTGCAACACGACGCCGAACCCGCCGCTGCCTGCCGCTGAACTGGAGAATTTGCCATGAGCGTTCCTTCCCGAATGAACGGAATTGAAATCACTGCGTTCGGTGGTCCTGAGGTGCTTAAACCCGCACAGGTGCCGGTGCCTGTGCCGGGCCCCGGTGAGGTGCTGGTGAAAGTGGCCGCAGCCGGCGTCAACCGCCCGGACTGCCTGCAGCGGGCCGGCCTTTACCCGCTGCCGCCGGATGCGAGCCCGCTGCCCGGGCTGGAAATCGCCGGCGAGGTGGTGGCCGTGGGCGAGGGCGCCACACGCTGGCAGATCGGTGACCGGGTGGTCGCGCTGACCCACGGCGGCGCGTATGCCGAATACTGCCGGGCGCATGCTTCGCATTGCCTGCCGTGGCCGGTCGGGCTGTCGGCGAGCGAAGCCGCGGGCCTGCCCGAGACCTGTTTTACGGTCCAGCACAACCTCTTCGGCCGGGCCCGCCTCGCGCCGGGCGAGACGGTGCTCATTCACGGTGGTAGCAGCGGCATTGGCGCCTGCGCCATCCAGCTGGCGGTGGCCTACGGCGCGCGGGTCATCACCACGGTCGGCAACGAGGAAAAACGCGCGTTCTGCGCCGGCCTGGGCGCTCAGGTGACTATCAACTACCGCACACAGGACTGGCTGGACGAGGTGCAGTCCGCCACACAAAAACGCGGCGTAGACGTGGTGCTCGATATGGTGGCGGGCCCTTACGTGGAGAAGAACCTGCGCGCACTCGCGCCGGATGGACGCTACGCGATGATCGCTTTCTTGCAGGGGGCAAAGGCCGAGGTCAATTTCGGTCACGTGCTGGGCAAGCGCCTGACGATTACGGGCTCAACCCTCCGCCCGCAGTCGGTCGCGCAGAAGGCCGCCATTGCGCGCTCGGTGGAGGAACAGATTTGGCCGCTGATTGCGGGCGGCGCCTACCGCACGCCGGTGTTCAAGGTCTTTCCGCTCAAGGAAGCCGCGGCCGCCCACGCCCTGATGGAGGCCAGCGAGCACATGGGCAAAATCGTGCTTGTGCCGTAACGGCCGCCAGCGGTTCTATTTTTAACCTGCGGCCCGCATAATCCGCGCAGTTTGCGCTGCAACGGCGCGCCCCCAACCACTTCAGCAGAGGAATCGCAGCGTGCGTTCGTCCTATCTATTTACCAGTGAATCGGTGTCTGAAGGACACCCGGATAAAGTCTGCGACCGGATCTCCGACGAAGTCGTCGACTGTTTCTTTCGCGAAGCGGCAGTGGCCGGTATCGATGCCAGCCAGGTCCGTGTCGCCTGCGAAACGCTGGCCACCACCAATCGCGTGGTGATTGCCGGCGAGACCCGCGGCCCGCGCACCATTACCCACGACCTGATTGCCCACCTCGCGCGCCTTGCAATCAAGGACATCGGCTACGAGCAGGCCGGTTTTCACTGGGAAACCGCCAATATCGAAGTGCTGCTGCACGGCCAGTCGGCCGACATCGCGCAGGGCGTGGACGCCAGCGGCGAGAAGGACGAAGGCGCGGGCGATCAGGGCATCATGTTCGGCTATGCCTGCACCGAGACGGCGGACCTTATGCCCGCGCCGCTCTACTACTCGCACAAAATCCTGCACCTGATGGCCGCTGCGCGAAAAAGCGGCGCGGCGCCGATGCTGGGCCCGGACGCGAAGAGCCAGGTCACCGTGCGCTATGAAAACGGCAAGCCGGTCGGCGCCACCCAGATTGTGGTGTCCACCCAGCATCTGGATGAGAAACTGAGCTCCGCCGATGTGAAGGCCATCATCGAACCCTATGTGCATCAGGCCCTGCCGGCGGGCTGGATTACGCCCGCCACGGTTTGGCATGTGAACCCGACCGGGGCCTTCGTCATCGGTGGCCCGGACGGCGACAGCGGTCTGACCGGTCGCAAGATCATTGTCGACACCTACGGCGGGGCCGCGCCGCATGGTGGCGGGGCCTTCTCCGGCAAGGACCCAACCAAGGTTGACCGCTCCGCCGCTTACGCGGCCCGCTACCTCGCGAAGAACGTGGTGGCGGCCGGACTTGCCGAGCGTTGCACCATCCAGTTGGCCTATGCGATCGGCGTGGCGAAGCCGCTGTCGCTGTACGTGGACCTCCACGGCACCGGCAACGTCGATGCGGCCAAACTTGAAACCGTGTTGGCCGAGGTCATGAACCTCACCCCGCGCGGCATTCGCACCCACCTCAGTCTCAACCGGCCGATTTACGCGCGCACGGCCGCCTATGGCCACTTTGGCCGGCAGCCGGACGCGGATGGCGGCTTTTCTTGGGAACGCACCGATCTGGCCGATAGCCTGAAACGGGCTTTCGCCTGAAGGATCCGCCGCGCATCGCGCGGCGTATCACCGCTAGCAATTAGTTAACTACCCAAGGACATTCCATGACTCGAGGCAAGGTTCCGACCGCCACTCCCGCCCGCGCCACGCGTGCCAAGACCGCCGCCGCCCAGCAGGACTACGTCGTCAAGGACATCGGTCTGGCCGATTTCGGCCGGGTTGAAATTCAGCTGGCCGAACAGGAAATGCCGGGCCTGATGGCCATGCGGCAAGAGTTCGGCAAGTCAAAGCCCCTCAAAGGCGCGCGCATCACCGGCTCGCTGCACATGACCATTCAGACCGCCGTGCTGATCGAGACCCTGCAACAGCTGGGCGCAAAGGTCCGCTGGGCGAGCTGCAACATTTTCTCCACCCAGGACCATGCCGCTGCCGCGATTGCGAAAGCCGGCACCCCGGTGTTCGCATACAAGGGCGAAACGCTGGAAGAGTACTGGGATTACACCGACCGCATTCTCGACTGGGGCAACGGTCAGGGCCCAAACATGATTCTGGACGACGGTGGTGACGCCACGCTGCTGATGCACCTGGGCAAGCGCGCCGAAAAAGACGCCAGCCTGATCGCCAACCCGACCAGCGAAGAAGAGACTTGCCTGTTCAACTCGATCAAGGCCAAGCTGGCGCAAGACCCCACCTGGTACAGCCGCAAGGGCGCGCACATCATTGGCGTGACCGAAGAGACCACCACCGGCGTGCACCGCCTGAACGAGATGAGCGCCAAGGGTGAACTGATGTTCCGCGCCATCAACGTGAACGACTCGGTGACCAAGTCCAAGTTCGACAACTTGTACGGTT
>JALRCR010000004.1:58780-59049 GCA_023257255.1 Gammaproteobacteria bacterium
CAAAGTGGCTGTGGTGGCCGGTTATGGCGATGTGGGCAAGGGCAGTGCGCAAGCTTTGCGTGCCCTCAGCGCGCAAGTGTGGGTGACTGAGATCGACCCCATCAACGCATTGCAAGCCGCCATGGAAGGCTACAAAGTGGTCACCATGGACTACGCTGCCGACAAAGCCGACATCTTCGTGACCGCCACGGGCAACAAGCACGTGATCACGCACGAGCACATGTTGGCCATGAAAGACGAATCCATTGTTTGCAACATTGGTCACTTTG
>JALRCR010000500.1 GCA_023257255.1 Gammaproteobacteria bacterium
CTACCTCTTTTTCAAGACCTTCATCGTTTCGGCCGCAATCACGGTAATCTGTCTGATCCTGGCCTTTCCGGTCGCGCATCTGCTGGCGGTGCTGCCGATGGCGCGCGCCTCGATCCTGATGATCTTTGTGCTGCTGCCGTTCTGGACCTCGCTACTGGTGCGCACGACAAGCTGGATCGTGCTGTTGCAGGAACAGGGCGTGGCCAACTCGCTTCTGGTCTGGCTGGGCGTGGTTCAAGACGACAACCGCCTGTCGATGATGTACAACATGACCGGCACCATCGTGGCCATGACCCATGTGCTGTTGCCGTTCATGATCCTGCCGCTCTACGGCAGCCTGTCGAAGATGGACCTGCGCCTGCTCGAGGCGGCGCAGGACCTCGGCGCCACCCCTTGGACGGCGTTCTGGACGGTGACGGTGCCGCTGTCGAAGGCCGGCATCATCGCCGGCTCGATGCTGGTCTTCATCCCCTGCGTCGGCGAGTTCGTGATCCCCGAGCTGCTCGGCGGCCCCGAGACGCTGATGACCGGCCGC
>JALRCR010000501.1 GCA_023257255.1 Gammaproteobacteria bacterium
CTTCTCACGCGACTCGGGCGGTGTTCGGGAAAGACGGATTTTCTCGGGGCGCAAGGCCAGCGCAACAGCCTGCCCCGCGCTAAACGAAGCAGCCGTGGTCCCGAGGAGAGGCGTGGCAACGCCTTCGACCCGAATCGCGGTGATGCTCTCCGACACGGCGCTCACCACGCCCTCGAAGAGGTTTGCCGTGCCGACGAAACCCGCCACGTGCCGGCTCGCGGGAAACTCGTAGACCTCCTGTGGAGGTGCCACCTGCAGGAAGCGGCCGCGCTCCATCACGGCGATGCGTGATGCGAGCGTCATGGCCTCTTCCTGATCGTGGGTCACCACGACGAAACTCGTCCCCAGCCGGTACTGCAGGCTCGTCAGTTCGAACTGCGTCTGTTCGCGGAGCTTCTTGTCGAGTGCCGCGAGCGGTTCGTCCAGCAACAGCACACGCGGGCGCTTCACGAGTGCCCGCGCCAGAGCCACGCGCTGACGCTGACCGCCGGACAGTTGCTCCGGTTTGCGCGCCTCCATGCCCTCGAGTTGTAC
>JALRCR010000502.1 GCA_023257255.1 Gammaproteobacteria bacterium
CAGCAAAAACCCGTTTTTCCTGATTCACGAATTCAATCACTGCCTGAAGCTTCTCTGGCGCGACCGGCTGGGTCAGATCTCGCTGGCGGTCACGACCCTGTTCTGGGGCGCTGGCGCCACGCTGCAATTCATCGTCATCAAGTGGGCCGAGGCCGCGCTCAATCTCGATCTCTCCAAGTCATCCATGCTGCAAGGCGTGGTCGCGGTCGGCGTCGCGGGCGGACACCGGTGTCCGAGATCAACGTAACCCCGCTGGTCGACGTTATGCTGGTGCTGCTGATCATTTTCATGATCACGGCGCCCATGCTGATGCAGGGTGTGGAGGTCGAACTCCCCGACTCGCCCTCCGACCCCATCGAGAACCAGGACGAGGAGCCCCTGATCGTCTCGGTGAAGGCCGATGGCAGCTATTTCATCAACCTCGGCGGCACACCCGAGCAGCCCGAGAAGCTCGAGGTCATCAAGGACAAGGTGGGCAAGATCCTCAAGCAGAAGCCAAAGACGCCTGTGCTGGTATGGGGCGACGAGAAAGT
>JALRCR010000503.1 GCA_023257255.1 Gammaproteobacteria bacterium
GAGAGTCGATGAGACACGTCGTCGAAGCGATCGGAACCGTCGACGGGCTCCTTGGCGAACCTCCAGCACAGGTCCTCCTGCGTTCGAGTCAGCACGTTGGCGCAGAAACCTCCACCCTTTTCGATCTCCGGCCACGACTTGGAACCCACTCCGGGGAAGAACCCAATGAGTGGCGGATCGAGCGAGACGGACACGACACTGCCGATCGTGATTCCCCACTTCGCTCCCTCGTCGTTCACGCCGGTGACGACGCAGACTCCCGTCGGCAGATGTCCGAGGACAGTGCGAAACACCTTCGGATCGATCGCGCCTGACATCGACGTCATGCTACTCAACTAGGGTTTTGCCATGGCTGGAGGCCCGACCATCACTCACGAGACGGTCACGGCCAACGGCATCGACTTTCACTACCTCGCCTGCGGAACCGGTCCGCTCGCGATGTGTCTGCACGGCTTTCCCGACACTGCACACTCGTGGCGACATCTGCTGCCCGAACTGGCGCGAGCCGGATTTCGCGCCGTCGCTCCGTTCA
>JALRCR010000504.1 GCA_023257255.1 Gammaproteobacteria bacterium
CCGGCAAGCGCCGCTCAGGTCGGCTCGGGCGGCGGCGGTGGCGGCGGGCACGGCGCCGGGGCAGCCGACCGTCGCGGAACTGGTGGATCGCTACGGGTTCGCGGGGATCGGGCCGGCGACGCGCGTGCTGGGCGTGATCGGATGGCCCGTGGCACATTCGCGCAGCCCCGACCTGCACAACGCGTGGCTGCGCGCGCGCGGTGCCGACGCGGTGATGGTGCCGATCCCGGTGGCCCCGAGCTGGGAGGCATTCAAGGCAAGCGTCGGCGAGCTGGTCGACTTCGCGCCGCTCGACTTCCGCGGCGCGGCGGTGACGCTGCCGCACAAGGAGCACCTGGTGCGCTTCGTGCGCGAGCGCGGCGGCACGGTCGAGGCGCTTGCGGCGCGGATCGGTGCGGCCAACACGCTGCTCGTCGAGCCGGGCGGTGCGGTGGCCTGCGCCAACACCGATGCGCCGGCCGCCGTGGCGGCGCTCTGCGAGGGGATGGGCATCGAACGCGATGCGCTGCGTTCGCGGCGCGTGGCGGTGCTG
>JALRCR010000505.1 GCA_023257255.1 Gammaproteobacteria bacterium
TTGGTGTCACGGGCGGTGACTTCGAATTCCTCGATGTGGACGGACGTGAAGACGTCGTCCTTGAGCATGCGTTCGGAGAGCAGGATCGCGTCTTCGAAGTTGTAGCCGTTCCACGGCATGAAGCCGACGAGGACGTTGCGTCCGAGGGCGAGCTCGCCCTTGTCGGTGGCGGCGCCGTCGGCGATGATGTCGCCCTGCTTGACCTTGTCGCCGCGGCGGACCAGCGGGCGCTGGTTGAAGCACGTGGAGGAGTTGGTCTTGAGGAACTTGCGGAGGTCGTAGACGTAGACGCCCTTGGCCGGCTCGCTCTTGAACTTCTTGTTCTCGAGCTGGGAGGGGGCGACTTCGCCGTCCTTGGTGATGATGATGCGACGGGAGTCGGCGGCGGCCACGATGCCGGAGCCTTCGGCGACGATCACGGTCTTCGAGTCGATGGCGACGCGGCGTTCGAGGCCGGTGCCCACGAACGGAGCCTCGGTCACGACGAGCGGCACGCCTTGGCGCTGCATGTTGGAACCCATGAGCGCGCG
>JALRCR010000506.1 GCA_023257255.1 Gammaproteobacteria bacterium
GCGTCATGGGGCCAGTTTATCGCTGGCCCAGCCCCATGCGGTATCACGCAAAGCACAGGGCGAAACCCGCCCAGCCCCGGTCTTAGCCGCGCACCCGTTGCAGCAAGGCGGCCGTCGACGCATCCAGACCAGAGGCATCCCCCGACACGATGCGCGCATGGATGTCCTTGGCCAGCACCTTGCCCAGCTCCACGCCCCACTGGTCAAAACTGTTAATGCCCCACAGCGCGCCGCTGACAAAAACCCGATGCTCTTGCAAGGCGATCAAGGCGCCCAGCGCAGCGGGTGTCAGGTCGTCCAGAACCAGCATGGTGCTGGGCCGGTTGCCCGGGAAATGCCTGTGGCCGCCGCTGTCGGCCTTGCCTTGCATCAGCGCCTGCGCCTGCGCCAGCACATTGGCCAGCAGCAAATCGTGGTGGCCTTGCAGCGTGTGCCGGGCTTTTTTCACCGCCACAACTTCCACCGGCACCACATCGCTTCCCTGGTGCAGCATCTGAAAGTAGGCGTGCTGCCCGTTGGTGCCGGACT
>JALRCR010000507.1 GCA_023257255.1 Gammaproteobacteria bacterium
CGGGCGGCGGCACGGATGCACGCATGCGGCGGTTCTTCGATCCTACACGCTATCGCATCGTGCTGTTCGATCAGCGCGGCTGTGGCCGCAGCCGGCCGCATGCGAGTCTCGTCGACAACACGACCTGGCATCTCGTCGCCGATATCGAGCGCTTGCGCGAGCACCTCGGCATCGAATGCTGGCAGGTCTTCGGCGGCTCCTGGGGTTCGACACTCGCACTCGCGTACGCGCAAACCCATCCGGAGCGGGTCACCGAGCTCGTACTGCGGGGCATCTTCCTCGTTCGCCCCTGGGAATTCCGCTGGTTCTATGAAACGGCCGACGGAGCCGGCGCACTTTTTCCGGATCTCTACGAGGAGTACCTGAAACCGATTCCGCCCGCCGAGCGCGGCGATCTGATGCGCGCTTATTACGCGCGACTGACGAGCCCCGATCCCGCGGTGCGCGCCGAGGCCGCGCGCGCCTGGTCGATCTGGGAAGGTGCAACGAGCTACCTGCGCGTCAACACGCAGGATCTGGCGAAGT
>JALRCR010000508.1:0-238 GCA_023257255.1 Gammaproteobacteria bacterium
GAACGGGGTGATCGGAATGACCGGCTTGCTGCTCGACACGGAGTTGACGGCGGAGCAGCGGGAGTACGGCGAAGCGGTTCGGAATTGCGGCGATCATTTGCTGACGATCATCAATGACATTCTGGATTTTTCGAAAATCGAAGCCGGTAAGATGAGTCTGGAGATCATCGACTTCGACCTGCGCCACGCCGTCGAAGACGCATTGGATCTCTTCGGAGAACGGGCCTCCAGCAAACAT
>JALRCR010000508.1:252-525 GCA_023257255.1 Gammaproteobacteria bacterium
CCTGTTTCACGCCGAAGTGCCGAGTTCCCTGCGCGGCGATCCCGGACGCGTGCGCCAGGTGCTGACCAACCTGGTGGGGAATGCCATCAAGTTTACACAGGAGGGGGATGTCGTTGTGCAGGTGCGGCTCGATTCGGAGCAGGACGGCGCGGTCGTCGTCCGGTTCGATGTCACCGATACCGGCATTGGCCTGACGGAGGCGCAGCAGGCCAGGTTATTCCAGGCGTTCAGCCAGGCCGATGGCTCCACGACGAGAAAATACGGCGGGACCGG
>JALRCR010000509.1 GCA_023257255.1 Gammaproteobacteria bacterium
TGAAAGAGGCTTTGCCCAGTTTGATCGCATAGCCGGACTTGGCGGCGATTTTCGCGGCCAGCGCGGTGACTTCCGTGGCGAGCTGCGCGGCCGGCACCGCGCGGTTGATAAGTCCGATCTGCGCGGCGGTGGCGGCGTCGATGAAGTCCCCGGTGTAGAGCATTTCCAACGCGTGCTTGCGTGCCACCGTGCGCGACAGCGCCACCGCCGGCGTCGAACAGAAGAGCCCGTAGTTGATGCCCGAGGTCGCGAAGCGCGCGTCCTCGCTCGCAATCGCCAGATCGCAGCTCGCCACCAGCTGGCAGCCGGCGGCGGTCGCAATGCCCTGCACGCTGGCAATCACCGGCTGGGGCAGGGCGACGATGGCCTGCATCAGGCTGGAGCAGGTCGCCAGCACCTGGCGGTAGAACGCTTCGTCGCGGTTCGCGCGCAGTTCTTTCAAATCGTGGCCGGTGCAAAAAGCCTTGCCCGTGCTGGCCAGCACCACCACCCGCGCCTGAGGGTCGGCGGCAATCGCGGCCAGC
>JALRCR010000050.1 GCA_023257255.1 Gammaproteobacteria bacterium
GCCGGTTGGCACGCTGTTGCGGGCGCCAGCGACCAAGCTCGCGGCGCGCAAGCAGTGGCTGGCCAGCACCCTGCACGTGCGCGGCAACCTGCGTCTCGACGCCGGGGCGTGCACAGTTCTGCGTGAGCAAGGAAAAAGTTTGTTGGCGGTCGGCGTGACCGCGGTAGAAGGGGAATTTGAGCGGGGCGAGCTGGTGTCCTGCACCGGGCCCGATGGGCAGGAAGTCGCGCGAGGGCTGGCAAATTACAGCGCGGCAGAAACCCTCCTGGTCAAGGGTCTGCCGAGTTCAAAATTTGAGGAGCGCTTGGGCTATCTGCGGGATCTGGAACTGATCCATCGCGACAATCTGGCGCTCGTCTGAGAGCGCCAGCCGCCAGACGTCAGGCTTGGGCCATCGCCTTGATGCGGGCATTCAGACGCGACTTGTGCCGGTTGGCCTTGTTGCGGTGAATGAGGTCGGTCTTGACCATCCGATCGATGACCGGGGTGGCGACAGCGTAGGCGCCTTCTGCGGCAGCCTTGTCACCGCCATCAATGGCCTTCACGACCTGCTTGATGCGGGTGCGCAACAGGGAACGGCGGCTGGCATTGTGAAGGCGATGCTTTTGAGCTTGACGGGCGCGCTTACGGGCTTGAGCGGTGTTGGCCAACGGAGGCTCCAGAAGATCGGGATAAGGGCCGCGAAATATGCTATTCGCGGCGCCGCAAGTCAATCCCGAAAACCCGCCTTGCTTGAGCATCCTCTATACTCCGGCTCGCTTCCACCTCAATCAGCCCCCGGCCGCGCAGGAGTTTCCCCTGGCTAGATCGCTTTTGGGCTCGACCGCACTGGTCGGGCAGATGACGCTCCTCTCGCGCATTCTCGGCCTGGTGCGAGACAGCCTGTTAGCCGCTGTCTTCGGCGCAAGCGGGGCGATGGATGCCTTCGTGGTGGCCTTCCGCATCCCCAATTTCTTCCGACGATTGTTCGCTGAAGGGGCTTTTTCCCAAGCGTTCATTCCCGTGTTGGCCAATTACCGGCATTCGAGTTCAGACGAAGAACTGCAGCGCCTGATCGATGCCGTGTTCAGTGCCCTCGCGATAGCGGTGTTCGGCCTGGTGGTGGTGGGCATTGCGCTGGCGCCGTTCATCATCACCGCCTTCGCGCCGGGCTTCGTGAAAGACCCGCATCAGTTTGGCCTTGGCGTCACCCTGCTGCGAATGACCTTTCCCTATCTTCTTTTCATCGCGCTGACCGCGCTGGTCAGCGGCGTGCTGAACACCTACGGCAGGTTTGCGATCCCCGCCCTCACCCCGGCGCTACTGAACGTGGCGTTCATTTCGGCCACGCTTTATCTGGCGCCGTTGCTGGATGAACCCATTCTCGCGCTTGGTATCGGCGTGCTGGTGGGTGGCGCGCTACAACTGGCGGTGCAACTTCTGGCGGTCCGTCGTTTGGGCCTGCTGCCGCGCCTGTCCTGGTGGCCACGCCATCCGGCGGTGGGCCGAATCATGCGCCTGATGGGGCCGGCAATTTTCGGGGTGTCGATCGCGCAGATCAATTTCTTGGTTGACACCTTTCTGGCGTCCTTCCTGCAGGCCGGCAGCATCAGTTGGCTCTACTACGCCGACCGCCTGATGGAGTTCCCGCTGGCGCTGTTTGGCATCGCCCTCGGCACGGTCATTCTGCCGAACCTGTCGCGCCACTATGCCAAGGCCGAAACCGGGTTGTTTTCCGACACGCTGGATTGGGCGCTACGTGCCGTGCTGACCGTGACCTTGCCGGCCGCCGCCGGCTTGGCGGTGCTCGCCTTGCCGATGGTCACCACGCTGTTTCACTACGGGCAGTTTGGCGCCCTCGATGCGCGCATGAGCGCGTTCGCTCTGATGGCCTATGCCTTCGGCCTCACCGGCTTCATCCTGGTCAAAGTGCTGGCGCCCGGTTTCTACGCCCGGGAAGACACCCGGACGCCGGTGCGCATCGGGGTGGTCGCGATGGTGACTAATCTGGTCGGTTGCTTGTTGCTGAGCGGCCCGCTCCAGCATGCGGGCCTCGCGCTGGCTACCTCTGTCGCGGCCTTCGTCAACAGCGGGTTGCTGTGGCGGGGCCTGATCAAGGTCGGCGCCTACCAGCCCCGCCCGGGCTGGCGGATGCATTTGCTGCGGGTGAGTTTCGCCACCTTGCTGATGGCCGCCGGCCTGCATTATGCGGCCGCCTTAATCCCGGACTGGTCGGCGCTCACGGTCTATCTGCGGGCCGCCGCACTGGGCGCGCTGATTGTGGCCGGGATGCTGGTTTATGCGCTCGCGCTGTGGTGCTGCGGTGTGCGGTTTTCAGATATGGCACAACCCGGTGCGCGGGTATAATCCGACCGCCCCCGCTGGAGCCGATTACGCAATGGAAATCATCAGAGGCGAACACAACCTACGCCCCCGTCATCGGGGCTGTGTGGCGACGATCGGCAATTTCGACGGCGTGCATCGTGGCCACCAGGCGGTGCTCAAAGCCCTTATCGCCAATGCACGCGCCATTGATGCCGTCCCCACGGTGGTCATCTTCGAACCCCAGCCCTCGGAATATTTTGCGACCGGCACGCCGCCGGCCCGTCTGACCCGCCTGCGCGAGAAAGCCGAATTACTCGCCGCGCTGGGCATTGAACGTCTGTTGGTGCTGCCGTTCGGCGCAGCACTGGCGTCACGTCCGGCCGACGATTTCGTGCAGCGCCTGCTGATTGATGGTCTGGGGGTGCGCGGACTCATCGTGGGTGACGATTTCAAGTTTGGCAGCCATCGCCGCGGCGATTTCGCCATGCTTCAGCAAAGCGCCGAGCGCCACGGCTTCTTTATCAAGCGGGCAGATTCCTTCCTCACGGCCGGCGAGCGTGTGAGTAGCACCAGCATCAGGGCACGCCTGCGCGAAGGCCTGCTGCGCGACGCCATTCCCATGCTCGGCCGGCCTTATTTCATGTCCGGTCGCGTGGTGCACGGGCAGGCCCGGGGACGCACGATGGGGTTTCCGACCGCCAACCTCGACCTTCATCGGCGCGCCTCGCCAGTGCACGGTATTTTTGCCGCACGGGTGCGCGGTCTGGGAGCGGAGGCCTTGCCGGCCATCGCTTACGTCGGCAATCGGCCCATCGTGCCCGATTCGCGCTGGGTGATTGAAGTCCACATCTTCGATTTCGCCGGCGATATTTACGGCCGCCATCTGCAAGTCGAGTTTTTCGAGAAAATTCGCGACGACCAACCCTTCACCGATTTCGATACCCTGGCTCGCCAGATCGCCGAAGACTGCATCGCCGCCCGCCGCTTGCTGGATGCCGGGAAACTGCTCGATGTCTGAGGCACGGGGGCGGGTGGTACCGTGGCTGCTGGTCGCGCTGGTGCTGGTGTTGCTCGATCAGGCCAGCAAATGGTGGGTCACCAGCACGCTGGACTACGGCGTTCCGGTGCCGGTGTGGCGCTGGTTCAACCTCACGCTGCTGCATAACACCGGGGCTGCGTTCAGCTTTCTGGCCCATGCGGATGGCTGGCAGCGTTGGTTTTTTGCCGGGATCGCGCTGGCCGTCAGCGTCTGGATTGTCTACATGCTGCGCCGGTCAGCCCCGGACGCCCGCTGGTTGCCCGTCGCGCTGACGCTGGTGCTGGGCGGGGCGATCGGTAATCTATGGGACCGCCTCGCGCTGGGTTACGTGGTGGACTTCATCCATTTCTGTCAGGGCAACTGGTGTTTCCCGGCCTTCAATATTGCCGACAGCGCCATTACGGTCGGCGCAGCGATGCTGGTGATCGATTCATTTCTGGACCATCGCCGCGGTACGACGGGTGCGGGTTGACGCCAGCCCTGCGTATAATTCGGCCCAACTTCTCCCCCTTTTTACGGACAACAAGCATGGAAATCCATCTCGCCAACCCTCGCGGCTTCTGTGCCGGTGTCGACCGTGCGATCGGCATTGTCGAACGCGCGCTGGAGCTTTTCGGCGCGCCCGTCTTCGTGCGACACGAAGTGGTTCACAACAAATACGTGGTCGATGGCTTGCGCCAGAAGGGCGCCATTTTTGTCGACGAACTGCACGAGGTGCCGGACGACGCTACCGTGATCTTTAGCGCCCACGGGGTTGCCAAAGGCGTGCGGGAAGAAGCCCGCAAGCGCAAGCTGCGCGTATTCGACGCCATCTGCCCGTTGGTCACCAAGGTCCACATGGAAGTCGGGCGTTACCAGCAAGAAGGCCGCGAGTGCATTCTGATTGGCCACGCCGGACATCCAGAGGTTGAGGGCACGCTGGGGCAGTACACCGCCCGCACGGGACGCGGTGGCATGTACCTCGTGGAGTCGGTCGAAGACGTCATGAAGATGGAGGTCAAGGACCCGCAGAAGCTGGCCTACGTCACCCAGACCACGCTCTCGATGGACGACACAGCGGTGGTGATCGAAGCCCTGCGTCGGCGTTTCCCCAAGATTGTCGGACCGAAGAAAGAAGACATCTGCTACGCCACGCAAAACCGGCAAGATGCAGTGAAGCGCTTGCTCGCCAATTGCGATCTCATTCTGGTGGTGGGCTCGCAGACCAGTTCCAACTCCACCCGGCTCAAGGAAATTGCCGAGAAGCAGGGCATCGCGGCCTATCTCATCGATAACGCGGACGAAATCCAGCGCGAGTGGCTGGCCGAGAAGCGCAGCGTGGGCGTTACCGCCGGCGCGTCGGCGCCCGAAGTGCTGGTGGAACAGGTGGTGAACCGCCTGCGCGAATGGGGTGGTCAGGCGGTGAATGAAGTGCCGGGCATCAAGGAGCAGGTGGTCTTCAGTCTGCCCAAGGAACTGGCCCGGGCGGATGATCCGGTGGGCGAGCACTACGCCCACTAGCCCTCAGGGCTCGCGACAATACTCTGCAGCCTTGCGCTCGGCATCTGCCGTGCGCTCGGCTTTCATCTCTGGCGACATATAAACCCGCTGACCCTGCTCATTGATGTAGGGGGAGCGTCCGTGTTCCTGCATCACCCTGAGCGCCGTGCGGGCCTGCTCGCAGCTGCGGGCAAGCTTGGCTTTGTCTTCGTCACTGAGTGGTCGCGGCGCGCTAGCTTGCGCGGGCGGCGCGGCTGGGCGCGTGGGCGCGACGGGGGGCTGAAGGGAAGCAGGGGCCGTCGGCTTGCCGATTTTTTTCGGGACCTTGACCGCCTTACTGTCCGCCGGGGCCCGCTGTGAAAACACCGTGCGGCCTTGCTCGTCTTTCCACTGATAAACCGTATCTGCGTGTAGCGCGCTGCTGCCAAGCGCCGCCGCCAGTGACAGCGCAGCAGCGACTGTCCGCTTGTGGCTGCTTATTTCCAGCACTTTGCAATGACCGCCGCGTCGGTGCTGACCGAGGTTCCGCGGGTGCCGCGCGAGTCGAGCGTCAGGTTCCCGCAGGTACTGTCGGTAACGGCGGGGGTGACGGTCAGTGCATAGCTGGTTGCGATACTGGAGCTGGGCCCGGCGGCCGCTGCCGCCGTGTAGTGACCCTGCGAGGAACTTGGGGAGGTAGCGCTAAACCCCAGCGCGGTCAGGGTCGTGGTGTAGGTGTTGTTATCGGTATAGAAGCGCTCCTGACGGGCAGCGATATCCATCAGTAGCGCAACACCATCGGTACGCCGTGCCCGCTCCACATAGCTGCGATAGCTCGGATAGGCAATGCTGGCCAGCACGCTGACCACCACCAGCGCAATCATCAGCTCCACCAGCGAAAAACCCCGCGCCTTGCCTACGGTAGCTACCCACTGCGAACGACAAGTCATGGCTTTCCCCTGCGCGCCTTGCGCGATGTTCGTCATCATAGTCTGCGCTTTATTGTCCCCGATATTCGCGCCAGGAGATTTCGCTGGCCGGGTCGCCGCTGCCGGTGTTGAGCTTATTGGCTTCGAGTTCGCCGCGCGAGTCCTGGGTGACGACGGTCACCCGGCCCTCGATGGTCTGCTCGCCTAGATGGATGCTCGCGCTGGAAGAGTAGCCACCGCCCAGCGAGACGCTCTCCGGAAACGGCACGGTGTCGGAACAGGTGCTGCAGGGGAACACCCCGACCAGCGCAGCGGCACCGGTGGTGAAGTCGAGCCCCAGCAATCGGCTGTTGCCATCCGCGCCGCACAGGTCGGTGCTGGGGGTAAACAGCGAGCCGAAGAGGATGCCGCCAAAGAGGCTGAGCCGGTTGGTGCTGCGTTCCGACGGTCTGTTCGTCGTGATTTGGAGGTCCTTGCGCCAGCCCCCGGCTGCCACCACCGCATTGCGCAGCTCCTGCGTGCTGATGGAACCGTTGCCGTCAGCATCCGAGCCCGTGGCCAGCGTCACGCCGGTCACGGTGTTGTTGCTGAACACCTGGGCGTCGGAGACATCCACCAGATCGGCCGTGGTCGTCGGCACGGCCGCACCGGAGAAGGCTTTGTCGATGATGCCGTAGATGGCCTGCTGGTCCTCGGTCGCCTTGTCGGCATTGACCAGCAGGCGGCCGGTGCCAGCCAGCACCCAGCGGCGCAGCTTGGTATCGACCGTCACCGACGGCTGGGCGGCAAAGGGCTGATTAAGGTCGGTCAGCAGTGCAGTCGCATCGCTCCAGTTGGCTGGGTCGGGGTCTTCATTGACGAGCACCCGGAACAGGCTACCGCGACCGCTGGAGGTGGTGCCGGGCGCCACGGGGGCACCCACGGCGCCGAAGTAGATCGCCTCATCCTTCATGTCGAGGTCGAAATCGGCGCTGCCAGGGTCACCGACATAGCCATTGTAGGTGCCAGAAAGGCGCACCGTCAGCTTTCTGGCGGGCGCCGGGACAGTGGTCGCCGCTCGCACTTGCGCCAGGTCGTAGATGAACAGCGAGGGGCGGGCGACGCCATCGGGGAAGGCGCCAGTCGCGAGGCTGACCGGCCCGGTGCCGAAGACGAGGAACCACTTGCCCGCCGTCGCGCCCGACGCATCACCCACCGCCACCACCTGCGGCAGCCCGGTGGTGAACCACTGTCCGTTGGGCGAGAGTTCGGCCAGCAGCGTCGGCGGCGCCTCGGGGTTGGTGATGTCCAGAATCACATAGGCCGACTTGGTCCTTACGTTGGGCGTGGTGGCACCATCGGCGCCCACGTCGACCACGATGCCAGAATCGTCGGCGCCGCCACCCAGACGCATGCCGGCGACCAGGATGGTGCCCCAGCCACCGGGGTGCGCGGCGTCGCCGGTGGTCGGCCAGATTTTGACGTCAAACACCCGCATCGGCAGGTCCATGGTGTAGACGTGGGTGTAGTCGGGGCGGGCCATCCACTGCAGGTGCGGCAGCAGGTTCTTCGGCACGTAGGCCCAGACTTCGCTGCCCAGCGGGTGGGCGGCGAGGGTGCTGGTGGCGCTGGGTTTGAGTTCAAACTTCTTCAGCGTGGGATTGAAGAAGCCGCCGTTGAAGGCGTGGATCATGCCGTCGTTGGCGCCGACGTAGATCATTTGCCGGCGGTTCTTGTAGGTCTCGCGGAAGGTGGCGTAGGAGGGATCCAGCGCCGACTGATCAAAGGCGGCGAAGGGCGCGCCGACCGAGACGGGCGTGGAGTTGATGATGTCGCCGAGGCGCATGACCTCGGTGCTGCGGCTACCGGCCGTGCCGTCATAGTCAAGACTGCGCGAGCGGAACTCGACCGAAGTGGAGTCCTCATAGCCGCGGGTCCAGTTGACCAGACGCTGGGCGCCGGCTTCCGCAGTGGCCTCGCCGGTTTTGAAATAGTCGAGCCAGTAGTAGTTGCTGCTGGTGATGTTGCTGCTGGTGAAGTCGGTTACTTCACCCGACTCGACGACCCCGTCGGCGTCGTCCAGCCAGGTCAGGATATGCCGGCCGGTGTCGGCCGTGTCGGTGTAGGTGCGCTGGGTGGAGATGGTGGAATTGCTCAGCGACGACAAACGCTCGCGGGCGTTCCAGACGGGTTTGAGGCTGCTGAGTTCGGCCGGCGCGGCGGCGGTGAACTGCGCGGGGTCGCTGGGGTTGGGATTGTTCACATCCGGCGCCACCGGCGTGTAGCGCACGACCACCGTTCGCCGTTCGGCCTCGGGAGTGGTGACGGCATCGTCAAACTTCACGCGCACCACCTTGTCGATGCTGAAGCTGTCGATCTGGCCGTCGCCGTCGCCGTCTTCGCGAATGAGCCCGAAGTTGTCAACGAACAGCGCCTGCAGGGTGCCGATCCAGTTCACCGCAAGACCGTTCTGGTCTTTCTTGGTGGGGTCGTAGAGGGCCTGAAAGAGCGCGCCGTTGCCTTTTTGCTCGTTGGCAACGACCGCGGCGGCGGTGCCGGCGGCGATGCGCTCGAGAATGGTGTTGAACACACCGCGCAGCGTGGCCTCGAGTTCGCTGGGGTTGGTGACCAGAAAGAAGCCGTCGGGCAGGCTGTCGCCGTCGCCGTCCCATTCGCCGGCAAGGTCGGGCGTGTCGCTATTGTTGGTGTCGTCAAAGCCGCCCCACTTGGCGGCGTAGAACAGCGGCGACTGCAGCAGGTTGGCCGAGCCGGTGCTGGCCGTGAAGGTATGGGACTGTTTGTCGATCTGGTAGGTCGTGGCGTTGGAGTAGACGGTTGAGAACTCCATGTTGGCGCGGCAATTTGTGCAACCTTTGACCCCCGTTGGGTCGAGACGCCCGGGTGCGCCCGAGTAATAGTTGGCCCCGAAAATCCCCGAATAGGCGTGAAAGCCATCTTGCGTGGTGCCCGAGGTGATGAAGCCAAAGAGCTGGGGATTGGAGGTAGACGCGGCCACCGCCTGAGTCGAAACGGTCACGGTGGCGGGGGACACGTTGGTGTTGAGCACGTATTCGATCGTCCCGAACATGTCCTGGTCGAAGTCGCCGCCCTGTTCGGAGTCTTCCCAGTTCACGTAGTACTTGGCGTTGTAGTAGCCGGTGCCGGTGGCGGCGGTCATGTTGGTCGCGCTGGTCACTTCGGTATGCGGGCGCACGATCTTGAAATCGACCATCGCTCCGCCGCCGTCTTCGGCCGGCGTATTGCTGCTTTCATTCGCATTGTTGCCCCCCTTACGCAGGCGATAGGCCGGCAGGATGGACACAAATTTGCCATTGCCCAGCGGTACGCGGATGGCAGGTGAGGAGGTCTGCAGCGACACCGCGAAGGTGCGCAGCTTCTGATCGCCGGACCGCGTGGAGGACATGTCGTTGGTATGCGCCCAGTGGGCGAGCCCGGCCATGTGGAAGCTGCCACGCACGGTCGGAGACTCCGGACAGAGCCCGTAGGCGTCACCGAGGCCATTGGTGCCGCTGATGCTTTTGGCCGAACAGAACTCGTTGTTGTCAGTGCCGTTCTTGCCGACGAAGTAGCTGTTGCCGGTGATGCTTTCACCGTCGCCGACCGCCTTGGTTAAGGCCGCGCCGGAGGAGGAGGTGGTCAGCCCGGCGCCCGAGGTCGCGGTCTGGTCGTCGTCGTAGGACGAGACGCTGGCGTTGAACACAATGGCATTCAGCGAGGCGCAGGCGTTGGCGGCGGTCAGCGGCAGCGTCCAGTTGGTGTCTTTGGTCAAGCCCGTGATGTAGCCGCTGTCGTCGGCGTTGAAGGCGGCGGTGGCCGAGCGCGTGGTGGACGCAAAGTAGCGCACCGCCTCCAGATAAATCTCCGACATCGGGTTGCCCCAACTCGCGCATTTGCCTTCGCCCGGGCCACCGCCCGAGGTCAGAATGTCAACCAGCTGGTAGGTGCAATTGTCAAAGTTGGCACCTCCCCCAAGGTATGCGCCGTTGGAGTAGTTGTAGCCCCAAAGCCGGACCGCATTCAGCGTTTTAATAATGCCGGGCGTGGTGGCAGACAGCGTCCTGAAGGTGCCGTCGGTGAAATCGATTTCGTCGGTCAGGTCGCTGATGCGTTTGCGCAGCACGCCGCCGGAGATGTTTTTCTGGTAGGTGCCGGTCAACAGGCCAAACTTCATCAGCCCGTCGGCGCTGTACTTCTGCAGAAGGCCTTCGGGCTTCAGATTGCCGGCGTAGTTGGTGCAGTTCTCCAGATTACGCGCGCTGTCATAGGTGCTGCTGGCGCAAACCTTGACCCGCACTTCGTGGTCCTTCTGGGTGCCGCCCGGGGTGAACAAACTGTCGGTGCTGGATTTTGGGTCCGAACTGTTGGCCGCCAGCCCGGACTTGGTGACGTCGTTGCCGTTGGCGTTGTCGCCCTCTTCGTCATCGAAGGTGCACTGCCAGCGTTCGTTGCCGCCCCACAGACTGTAATTGCCCTTCACCACCCGCATCAGCGGTGGCGCGGTAGTGCCCTGGGAGGAGTCGGAAGAACCGCCGCGCGTGGTGTTGCAAATCGTGATGCCTTCGTTGGCGTCGTCATAGCTGTCGCTATCGCCGCCGTTCGCGGTGTCGGACCTCACGGTTTCGTATGGGGTGAGGCTCGCGATGTCACCGCCGTTGTAGTACTTGGCAAAACTGTGGGCGTCGTGCGGCAATTGGGCGCGGACTAGCACAGTCTCGGTGGCCGAGTCGGTGGAACGCTGGCCGCCGTAGAGCACCTTCCGCACGATGTCCATGCGGGTCATGGTGGCCCAGTTGAGGAAGTTGCCGCTCCAGTAGGTGCTGGAGGTGTCGGTGCAAAAGTGCTTGTTGGTGCCGGTGGCGGTGGCTTTGGCGATGAAGGTCTTGCTGGTGTCGGAATATGCGTAACAGCGCTCCGAGTGGAAGTAACCGTAGTACTCGATGTTGTCCGTGTAGCTGCGGTCGACCGTGCCGTCGTTGTTGAGGTCGGTGTAGTCGTTATAGGCCTTCTGGAAATACTGGTGGTCCATCGACATCACCAGCATCACCAGCGGCGCGACCGACTGCACCGTCAGCAGGGGCTGGGCGGCGAAGTCGACCATATTGCGGCCCGAGAGATTGGCCGCGGCGGCGCCGCTCCATACGGCGGGCAGAAATGCCAGACTAAGCGCGAGGCCGCGCAAGAGGCCGCTGAAAGACGAACGAATCGACATGATGGACTCCTGTAAACGCATGGCTTAGCGCACGAGCGCGCGGTAATCGGCGCCGGTGCGCGAGGTGGCATTGCCCATCGCCAGGCCGGTCGAACGAAGATCAAACAACACGTATTTATTCGCGGTGCCGCCGCCCACACCCTGGTCGGCCGAATTGGAGTTCATGGTGTTGCCGGCGGCCGGGATAGTGCTGATGCGGGTAACCCACAGGTCGGCCTGAACGCGCATCATGCTGCCGGCGCTGCCGTCAACCATGGTCACGTCGGCCGTCGGCGCAGGGCTGCTGTTAAAGCGTGAGTAGGTGCCGTTCGCACCGAGATCAAGACGTTTCGTGGCATCGGTCACCGACATGCCGGTCGGCGCCGGAAAACTACCGTTGTCGATGGTGCCGCCCAGCGAGGTGGGCCAACCGTGATAGAACACGTGCGCATCCAGCATGGGGGTCATCATGTCCCGCGCGCCGTCCGAATTTTCTAACGCGCGACGCGCCTGCATGGTATTGGCCGACATCTTGATATCCATGGTGGTGGAGCGCATGGCGACCACGGCGATCATGGTCATGACCAGCAGCAGCACCAGTGAGACCATCAAGGCGATGCCGGTGGGGCGGCGGGGAAAGGCGTTGCGGTGAGTGTTCATGTTGCATCAGCCTCGGTTCATGTTCCGAATCTGGATGGTGGCGTTGTAGACCTTGCGCCGAAACTGTTGGTCGGCGGCCGGGACTGTGTAATTAAAGGTGGCCCCGGCTGTACCGCCGTACAGGCGATAGGTCGTGCTGTCGGCGTAAGTGGGGTCGCGGGCGAGATTGCGCATCAGCAGACTCATCTTGACGTTGACTACCCGCGTCCACTGGTTGGCGGCGGTCACTTCGGTGGCATTGCGGTAGACATCAGCCGAGCGGTCGCCGTTGGTGTCGACGCCGTAGGAGAGTTGCATTTGCTCGACGCCGGCAATGACATCCTCCGCCACCATGCTCATGCCTTCCAGGCGGAACCGCGTCAGCGTTGGCGTGGTGTCGTCGGCGGCGTCGCATTCGTTTGCCGTGCCACGGGCCTGAGAAGCGCAGCGCCGGATGAAGTACACGATGGTGCGCACTTCGTAAGTGGCCATCGACGGGTCTTCCAGCAGTACATTGGTTTCGGTCCAATTTGCCGGCAGTAGGTCACTGGGCAGGGAGGTTTTGTCGGCGCCCTCAAACAGCATGCCCCGGCGGCCGATGGCGGTACGCAAATAGACCGCGCTGTTTTGGACGGCGCCACTGGCCACCCGATCCGGGGCCGCATAGCGCAGCACCAGCACGTCGGTGTTGGCGAGGTAATCGGCGGTAGGAATACACGCAATGGGCGTGCCGCTAGCGCCATCTAGTCCGAATACGCCCGAAGGCATGACGGCGGCCGCATTGCCCGTGCAATCGGCGGAAATGCTGCCCATACCGGTCAGCGTGGTCAGGGTGTCGCTCTCCACGCCGCCCCAGTGGTCGGCCATGCGGATGTCGTACTGAAGCTGGTCCATGACGTAGCGAGAATTCTCGTTCACCACGTTGCTGGCTTCCTGAATGCGGTAGGCCTGCTTGTTGCTGACGAACAACTGCACCATGCCGGCCATGAGGATCAGACCCACCACCAGGGCGACCATCATTTCAACCAGCGTGACCCCTTGCTGTTGTGCTGGCCCGCTGGCAGGTGCGCGTCGCGTCATTGCATAACCCTCATGACCATTGTCTTTTCGCTAGCGTCGGTGCTGCCGCTGCTGGCACGCTCGTCCCAGCGCAACTTGATGGCATATATCGAGCCGGTGTTGTCGCAGGCCCAGCCTGCCGAGCCGCCGTCATTAGGCGTGGCGTCAAGGCAGACCACACCGGCCCCGCCGGGCAACACGTCGGCATTGCTTTGGACGGGCTTGCTCGCGCCGCCGCTGGTATTCCAGTTCACCAGGTCGTAGGTGGCGGTCTCGGCGGGCGTGCAGGCTACGGTCGCGCAATCTTTGCCCGAGGACGTCGGCATGGTGCCCTGCGTGTTGTAGTTGCCGTCCTGCACCGCGGCGCGGTTGGCCCGCATGCGGTCGGCCATCGTGGCCGCCTGCATGGCGGCCACGGCGCGGATTTCAGCGCCTTTGGTGAACCGCATACCGGAGACCTGCAGGCCTGCAATTCCCAGCAGGCCGATCGAGAACACGACGATTGCGATCAGGATTTCGACCAGCGTGAAGCCCCGGGCGCGGGGCGGACAGGAACGATATTTCATCAGGGGCAACTCAAGCTGGTGGCGTTGGGCTGTTTGTCGATGACCGAGGCGCGACCCGTATTGGAAATAGCAAGGCCGCGGGCACCCGATGCACCGCGTGCATCACAGATGGTGAAAAAGGTGGAGGCTGCAGCACAGGCCTGCGCGGCGCCGGTGCCGTTCTTGCAAAACACGCCCCCCGTACCGTCGTAGCCCAGCGCGCCAACGATGCCGCCGGCGGCGCGCAGCGTGGTGCCGCCGGTCAGCGCTTGCTGGCTCATGAGCAAACAGTCGCCTGAGGTGGCCGCCTCGGCGCACGACCCGGCGACTTCATTCAGCGCAAAATTGTTATTGCGGTCGAGGAACACCAGCCAGCCCGTTTCCCAGCCCGCGCCGTTGGTGGTGTTGCAGGAGGTGCCGTCGGTGGTGGGGCAGGCGACCGCCCGCAGGTTGCGCTTGACGGCTTCGCTGCGGGCGGCCGCAAGCGAGGAAGACAGCATATTGAGCTGTGAAACCAGCCGGTTGCTCTGCATGAACTGCTGAACCCCGGGCACCACCATCGTCATGGTGAGCGCGACCACCACCATGGTCACTATCAGTTCGATGAGCGAGAAGCCGGTTTGGTTTTTCATGGGAGAAGTGTCGGCCGCGATTGGCCCGGACTTTGGCGGCGCCCGGCTGAACGGTAGTTTCGTGCCCATGAACGGTCACCACGGCCGGCGCAGGTCTCACCGCAGGGGGGGGCGAGCCCGTTTACCGGCGCGAGATGGCCACGGCGGCCGGCGTAATCTGGACAGGCAAGGGGCCGTGGCTATACTGCCGGGCATGACAGATTCACGCCTTTTCAGCGACGAGGCTGCCCGCACGGCGCTGGCCGTGCGCTTGGTGGCCTGCGGCATCACGCCCACCGCACAGCGCCTCGATATCGCCGAGGTGGTGCTGTCCGGCCATCAGCATGTGGCGGCAGACCAGGTACTGGAACGCGTCAACCGGGGCGGCGGCGCGGTCTCCAAAGCCACCGTGTACAACACGCTGGGTTTGTTCGCTGAGCGGGGCCTTCTGCGCGAGCTGGTAATCGACGCCAGCCGCGTGTTCTACGACTCCAACACCACCCCCCACTGCCACTTCTATAACGTGGATGACGGCACCCTGACCGACATGGCCTTGCCGCCTGACGTGCTGGGCTGCCTGCCCGCGACCCCGGCCGGAACCTATGCCGAAGCGCTCGAGGTTGTTATCCGGATCAGAAACCGTCTGCCGAGCGCCGCAGACGAGGCAATTTCGGAAAACTTTCGGTTATGATTCGGGCCTGATCGTTCCCCGGCCGGCGTAGCTCAGGTGGTAGAGCAACTGATTCGTAATCAGTAGGTCCGCAGTTCGAGTCTGCGCGCCGGCACCAAACGAGACCCGCGACAACGCGGGTTTTCTTTTTCGGGGGGAACGCAGACCACGATAAGAAGTTTTTCCCGGGGAGGGGTTGGTTTCATGAGATTTACGCTAGCGCGCTGGGTCATGGCGAATCGCGCCATGGTGGGCATCGGATTCATCATCATCACACTGGCTTTCATGGCGGGCTTCCCCCGCGTCGAAATCCGCACCATCTTCAAAGACCTGCTGCCCAAGGACGACCCCTTCGTCCAAATCTATTTCGACCACCCCAACTTCGGTAATCCCCTGACCGTCTCCCTGATGGTCAAACGCAAGAACGGCGACATCTACAACGCCGACACCCTGAACAAGGTCTGGCAGATGACGCGCGAGGTTGACCTTGCGCCCAAGGTTGACCACGACACGCTGATTTCCATCTCGACGGAAAAACTGCGCTACGCGGAGGCCACCCCTGACGGCGTCGACCTGCGTCCGCTGATGGAAAGCAAGGCGCCGTCCACGCCGGAAGACGTCGCAGCCTTCCGGCAGCGGGTTGCCAGCTCGCCTAACGCGCAGTCCTTTTACGTCTCGCGCGACGAAACCGCCACGCTGATCACGGTGGCTTTCCACGACAGCATCGACTACGGCGAAGCGTTCACCTTTCTGCAGAACCTGGTGGAGAAATCTCGCGACGCCAATCACGACGTCTACATCGCCGGCCAACCGATCCTGACCGGCTGGGTCTATAAACTGCAGAAGCAGACCTACGGCATCTTCGCCATCACGCTGATTGCGCTTACGGTGGCACTCGTTCTCTACATGCGTAACGTCGCCGGCGTGGTCACGCCAGTGGTGTGCGCGGCGGTGGCCGGCGTGTGGGGCTTCGGCTTCATTGGCTGGATGGGCCGGCCCATTGAGCCTTTGCTGATGATCGTGCCCCTGCTGCTGGTGGCGCGCTCGTTCTCGCACTGCGTGCAGTACACCGAGCGCTATTACGAAGTGCTGATGCACCTGAAAGACCGCCGCAAGGCTGCCGAAATCACCATGGCCATCATGATGGCGCCGTCCATCCTCGGCATCATGACGGACGTGTTCGGCATCATTTTCATCGCCATCGCGCCAATCGAGACCATGATTAACCACGCCATTTTCTGCGGCATGTGGGCGCTGTGGATTATCCCGACCGGTGTGTTCCTGATCTCAATTCTGCTGTCCTACCTGCCAGCGCCTGACAACCTCGATGAAATCGTGGGCGGCAAGAGCAAGGAGTCGGGCATCCATCTGCTCGAGAAGCGCCTGCTCGACGCGATTTCCCGCTCCTGCTTCGGCCGCGCGGCCAACGTCAGCGCGCTGGTGTTCATCGTCCTCGGGGTAGCTTCGGTCTACGTGAACTCGCTGATCAAAATCGGTAACCCGGTCGAAGGCAGCAACCTCTTGTGGTACGAGTCCGAGTTCAACACCGCCGTGCGGGCGATTAATGGGCACTTCCCGGGTATGAACACCCTGGAAATCATCATTGAAGCCAAGGACACGGTCAGCAATGAACGGCGCGTCGGACGCACCCCGGACTACGTGCGGGTGGCCCACGGCATCCAGACCATCATGGAATCCGATACCACTATGCCGCCGCGTGCGACGCTGTCCTTCGCCGACTACATGGGTGAGGTGAATCGCCTGTACTCGGGCGGTAACCCCAAGTGGATGCCGCTGGACGCAACCGATGCCTCGGTGTCTGCCGCCGGCTTTGCGGCCACCATGGGCACTAACCCGGTCAACTTCGGCACGATCTCGGACCTCCAGTTTCAGAACCTGACGGTGTCGACCTGGTTCCGCGACAACAAGCAGGAGACCGTCGACGGTGCGCTGGCCAGTGCCGCGCGTGCGGTCGAAATCGTGGGCAAAGACCATCCGGACTTCACCGTGCGCCTTGGCAGCGGCGTGATCGCGCTCCAGCAGGCCATGAATAACGTGGTGCACCAGTACCACTATCTCATTCTTGGTCTGGTGAACGTCGCGGTGCTGGTGATTGCGGCGTATGCCTATCGCTCGGTGGTAGCCGGACTTTTGCTGCTGGTGCCGGTGAACTTGTCCAACTTCATGCTGGGCGCATCCATGCACCTGCTGGGCATTGGCATGGACATCAACGCCACCATCGTCGCGGTGATGGGCGTGGGCGTGGGTATCGACTACGGTATCTATCTGCTCTCCCGTATGTGCGAGGAGTATCAGGCGCACGATCACGATCTGCCGAAGGCCATCAACGCCGCGCTGACCACCACCGGCAAGGCCATCATGTTCACGGCCACCATCATGCTCATGGGTATTCTGCCGTGGTACTTCCTGTCGGATCTGAAGTTCCTGGCCGACATGGGCATCCTGCTGGTGGCCATCATGCTCATCAACATGGTGCTGTCGCTGATGGTGCTGCCGCTGCTGGTCTGGTTTGTGCGGCCGAAGTTCATGGACCGCGACGACCTGATGGTGGGCGAAAGCATCGACCTGAAGATTCTGGCCGCCGAAGCGACCGTCTAGTTCATCGTCCTCACGCCCCCGCGCCAGCCGGTGCGGGGGCCCTCTTTTAGCAAGCCGGGCGTCGATAGCCGCCCGGCACCCCCTGCGGCGACAGCACCCACTGCCATAACTGCAGTCCGCGGGCGCGAAACACGCCGGCGAACATGTTCAGGTAATACCACCAGCTGCGGTAGAAACCGGGCGGCAAGCCCGCGCCGGATTCGCGCGAATGGCGCTGAAAGTTATCGCGCCAGGCCAGCAGGGTCGGCGCATAGTCGGCGCCGAAATTGTGCAAGTCTTCCACCACAAACACCCGGTCCAGCGCAGCCACCACCCGCGCCAGCGATGGAATCTCACTGTTGGGAAAAATATGTCGCGTCACCCACGGGTCGACACCGTTGCCGCGATCGTTACGGCCAATGGTGTGCAGCAGAAAGAGCCCGTCGGGGGTGAGCAACCGGCGCACGCCCTGCATATACGGGCCGTAGTTTTTGTGGCCGACGTGTTCGAACATGCCCAGCGAGGCAATGCGGTCGAAGCGCCCTTTGGTCTGTCGATAATCTTCTAGCCGAATCTCGACCGGCAGCCCTTCGCAGTGTTCGGCAGCGAGGCTCGCCTGTTCGCGTGAAATCGTGACGCCGGTCACCGTCACGCCGTAATGCTCAGCGGCGAAGCGCGCGAAACTGCCCCAGCCGCAGCCGATATCCAGCACGCGCATGCCGGGCTGTAGCCCCAGCTTGCGGCAGACCAGATGAAGTTTGGCGGCCTGCGCGCCGTCCAAATCTGTTGCGTTGGCCCAGTAGCCGCAGGTATAGACCATGCGCGGGTCGAGCATCGCCCGGTACAGATCATTGCCCAAATCGTAGTGCGCTTCGGCCACCTGCCGCGCCCGCTGCACGCTTTGGAGGTTGACTACGCGGCCTAGCCAGCCGGCCAGCCTGCGCGGCAGATTGAGCACCCGTTCGTCGATGCGCGCGCCGATCAGGCGGGCAAAAAATTCGTCCAGCGCCTCCGCGTCCCACCACTGCTCGACGTAGGCGTCGCCCAGCCCCAGCGTGCCTTCGCGCAGGCAGCGCGTGTACAGACGCTGGTCGTGGACTTGTAAGTCCCAGGGGCGGGGCCCGTTCAGCGCGATGTCGGCACTGTCCAGCAGCTTGGCATAGCGCGTGCGCAGCCACTGCTTGGCGTAGCGCTTCGGCAGGGCATCTGACAGATCCGTCGGGCTTGCGGGGGGCGAGACATCAGCCATGGTGGCGCTTCTCCTGCTGGCCGGGATCGCGCGCGACCCGGCTGCCGGGGGATCCGGCAGGCAAGCAGTGGAGCACAGGGGCTGCGCCAGCATTTGCGCTGGCGCAAAGAGCGGCGCGGTTTTACTCGGCCTGCGCCGGGGAGAAGTTACGCCCGACGCGTTCGGCGGCCGCGAGCACCTTGGTTTCCAGCCCCTTTTTGTAGGCCTCCATGGCGCTGCGCAGCGCGGGATCTGCCGTACCCAGAATCTGCACGGCGAGCAGGCCAGCGTTGGTGGCGTTGTTAACGGCCACCGTGGCCACCGGCACCCCGGCCGGCATCTGGGCAATCGACAGCAGCGCGTCGGTGCCGTTCAGCAGGGTGGCGGCGATGGGGACGCCAACCACCGGTAGCGGCGTGAGGCTCGCAACCATCCCGGGCAAATGCGCAGCGCCGCCGGCACCGGCCACGATCACCTGCAGGCCGCGGGCGACTGCCGTGGTGGCGTATTCCACCATCCGCTGCGGCGTGCGGTGGGCCGAGACCACCGTCAGTTCAAAAGGCACACCGAACTGCTCGAGCACGTTGGCGGCATCGGCCATGATTTTCAGATCCGAATCGCTGCCCATGATCACGCCGACCAGTGGATTGCTCATTGCTCGCTGCCTCCTGCACGCACCAGTGCCTGCAGGCGGCGCGCGTTGTCCAATGCGTCGTCCCGGCTGGTGCCGGTGACGGTGATGTGGCCCATTTTGCGGTATGGCGCCACGCGGTGCTTGCCGTAGAGATGCACGGCGGTGCCGGCGGTGGCCGCGGCCTCGTCGAGTCCCCGATAGACGGGCAGGCCGCGGGCATC
>JALRCR010000510.1 GCA_023257255.1 Gammaproteobacteria bacterium
CTCGGCCTTGATGCCGCCATCCTGAAGGCCGTGGCCGACCAGGGGTACACGGAGCCGACGCCCATCCAGAAGGCGACCATCCCTGTCATCCTCGAGGGTACCGACGTCATCGGGATCGCCCAGACCGGCACCGGCAAGACCGCCGCCTTCACCCTCCCGCTCATCACCAAGCTGCTGCGCACCAAGTCCGGCGCCCATCGTGGCCTGGTCCGCTGCCTCATCCTCGCCCCGACCCGCGAACTCGTCGTCCAGATCGCCGAGAACGTGAACGCCTATTCCCGTTACGCCGGCCTGTCCGTCGCCACCTGCTACGGCGGCGTCGGCGAGCGCCCGCAGATCGCCGCGCTCCGCGCCGGTTGCGACATCCTCGTGGCCACCCCGGGCCGCCTGATCGACCTGTTCGAGCGCGGCAAGATGCTGCTGACCGGCGTCGAGCTGATGGTCGTCGACGAAGCCGACCGCATGCTCGACATGGGCTTCATTCCGGACATCGAGAAGATCTTCAAACTGACGCCGCCCAAGCG
>JALRCR010000511.1 GCA_023257255.1 Gammaproteobacteria bacterium
GGTTGATGAACTCCATCGTCGGGTGCCGCCCGGCCCGCGCCAGCGCGCGGGACAGGTCGGCGGCGAACATGAAGGCGCCGTTGAGGATCACGACCATCACGAAGTCCTCGGGCATGGTCGTGGCGATGCGCTTGGCCAGCGCGTCGATGCGCGCGGCGATGGTGCCGGCGTCGATCAGGGTGCGGGGCGTGTCCATGGCGCCGTCATCTAGCCCGGCCGCGCCCGCGGCGCCAGAGCGCGCCCCGCCCTCCGCCGAGGTGGCTAGGGCGGGGTTCCGGCGCTATTTTGCCCGCCCCATGACCGACACGGCCTCATTCGGCTTCCGCACCGTGCCCGCCGACGCCAAGGCGCCGCTGGTGCGCCGCGTCTTCGACTCGGTCGCCGACCGCTACGACCTGATGAACGACCTGATGTCGGCGGGCGTCCACCGGATCTGGAAGGCGGAGCTGGTGGCGCAGCTGGCGCCGCGCGCGGGCGAGCTCGTGCTCGACGTCGCGGGCGGCACGGGCGACGTCGCGCGCGC
>JALRCR010000512.1 GCA_023257255.1 Gammaproteobacteria bacterium
TGGCGGCAAGCTCCTTATTGACGATGCCCACCAGCGCCTGGCCGGGCTTGAGCGAGCCCATGACCTCCTGGCCCAGCGCCTTGTCTTTCACGCGGGCGATGAAGTCGCGCACCACCGGCAAGGCCACGTCGGCTTCGAGCAGGGCCATGCGCACTTCGCGCAGCATGTCGGCGACGTTGGATTCGGTGATGCGGGCCTGGCCGCTGATCGTCTTGACCAGGCGCGAGAGTTTGTCGGTGAGGGCGGAAGCCATGGATGCCATCCAGAAAGAAAGGTCGGCAGCAGGTCCCGTTGACCTGGCCTGAAAGGCTAAACTTGGAGCCATGATTTTAGCGAGCACCCCCTTCTGGACCCTGCTGGCGTCGGTCTTGGCCGTGCTCGCCTACGCTTTGCCCGCGCTCGCGCCTCGGCACCTGGGCGATGGCCAGACCCGCCGCCTGCTTTGGCTGGCCTGGGCTGCACACGCGCTGGCGCTGCTGGGCTGGCTGGTGCCACCGGTGCGTTTTGGTTTTGCGCCCGCCTTGTCGGT
>JALRCR010000513.1 GCA_023257255.1 Gammaproteobacteria bacterium
ATCAGCACGGACAGCATGTTTTTCGAGCGGACCAAGCCGCCGTAAAACAAAGCCAAACCGGGGATGGTCATCAAAATCACCAAAATGGTGGCGACGGTCATCCAAGCGGTGTCACCTTTGTTGGGAACCGGCGCGGGGGCAGCGGCAGCTTCGGCGGGGGCAGCGGCAGGCGCTTCGGCGGCGGCAGCAGCCGCCGCAGGTGCGGCGGGTGCATCTTCGGCCATGGCAATGCCCGAGGCAAATACCAGACCCAGGCCCAGGGCCAGCGTGGCTAAGAATTTTTTCATGGTGGTGTGTCCTTATCGATGAATCAAATAGCCGCGGTGCCGGTCTCGCCGGTGCGGATGCGCACAACCTGTTCCAGGCTGGTCACAAAAATCTTGCCGTCACCGATCTTGCCGGTGCGTGCCGAGTTTTCGATGGCTTCAATCACCTGATCAACCAGACCAGCGGCCACAGCGGCTTCAATCTTGACCTTGGGAAGAAAGTCCACCACATATTCCGCACCGCGGTACAGCTCGG
>JALRCR010000514.1 GCA_023257255.1 Gammaproteobacteria bacterium
GGCAGTGCCGATTGACTATGTGCTTGAGATTGATGTGCCGTTTGAGGCGATTATTGAGCGTATGAGTGGTCGCCGCGTGCACCCCGCTTCGGGCCGCTCGTATCACATCAAATTTAATCCTCCAAAAATGGAAGGTAAAGATGATGTAACTGGTGAGCCCCTCATTCAGCGCGATGACGATCAAGAGGCAACCGTGCGTAAGCGTCTGCAGGTCTACACCGATCAAACACGCCCTCTCGTAGACTACTACTCAAAGTGGGCAAGTGAGCCAGCAAGTGCTGGGGTGAAAGCACCCGCCTATCGTAAGGTATCAGGCACAGGTTCGGTGGACGACATTACCAAAGCCATCTTCTCAGCACTTCAGTAATTTTTACTTGAGCTCCTTGAGAGCACTCTCAAACGACTCAAGATCAGCAAAGCTGCGATAGACCGACGCAAAGCGGATGTAGGCGACTTTATCTAAGCGTTTAAGCTCACGCATCACCAGTTCACCAACCCGCTCGCTGGGGATTTCTTTTTCAC
>JALRCR010000515.1 GCA_023257255.1 Gammaproteobacteria bacterium
CGCCGGCGGCGTCCGCAAACAATCCAACCTGCGTGCTTTCGATGGCGTCAGCGGTCGCACCCGATGAGATATCCACCACGGCTGCTGCTGCCGCCGCGACGGCGGCGGGTGCGGCGCCACTGAACAGCGGTCGTTTCGGCGACATCGCGTTCCACATCGCAAGCGCGCTTTGCCACATCGGATCGGATTCGCCAACCAGGCTCAGGAACTCGTGCGCCGCCGCTTCGTAGGCCGGCAGATTTCCCGATGAATAGAAGATTTCGAGCAGGCGCAACCTGAAGCGCGGGTCGAGCGGCGATTCGGCGATGACCTTGCGAACCAGTTCCTCCGCCTGGTCGAAGCGCTCGTAAGCCAGGTAGACGTTGACCTCTTCCAGCGGATCGGTGACCAGCGCTTCGGCGCTCGCCTCGATGGTCCGATCAAAGCGGTTGGTGGCTTCGCTACGCGGATGGGTATCGCTGAGGTCACGCAGGTCAGGGACGACGGTTTTTGCCGCAGGTTTAGCGGCCTCGTCGGAGGCG
>JALRCR010000516.1 GCA_023257255.1 Gammaproteobacteria bacterium
GAACTGCACGCCGGAGCCATCCGGTTCCGCGGTCAAAATCAGGCTCACGCGGCCCTGCTCTGGCGTAAATTTGACTGCGTTGGACAGCAGGTTCACCAGCACTTGCCGCAAGCGGCGTTCATCCGCGCGCAGCACCGGGTCTTGGGCCGGCAAGTGCATGACCAACTCCACGTGCTTCCGCTGGGCTGCCGGCGCAACCAGACTCAACGCCGCCCGGCAGGCGGCCGCCGCCGACACGGCCTGCCAGTTCAGCTCCAGCCGGTCCGCCCCGATCTTCGCTAAATCCAACACGTCGTTGACCAGCGAGAGCAGGTGCTGGCCGCTGTCGAGAATCACCTCGGTGCAACGGCGCTGCTTGGCGGATAAGGGGCCATGGACGCCCTCCAGCAGCACCTCAGCCATGCCTAACACCGCGCTCAACGGCGTGCGCAGTTCGTGGCTCATGTTGGCGAGGAATTCGTCTTTCAGGCGCACGATTTTCTCTAACTGCGCCGTGCTCCGCCGGAGCTGGGCGTTGGT
>JALRCR010000517.1 GCA_023257255.1 Gammaproteobacteria bacterium
GTATAGCCGCCCCCGGGACCGCGGGTGGACTCAACCAGGTCGTGACGGCGCAGTTTGCCGAATAACTGCTCGAGGTAGGACAGGGAGATTTGCTGACGCTGGCTGATCGCGGCCAGGGTGACAGGACCACTGTTCTGGCGCAGGGCCAGATCGATCATGGCGGTGACGGCGAAACGACCTTTGGTAGTAAGACGCATGACAGGCTCCTTAAGGGCTTGGGACCGACTCCGTTTAGCCGACTAGAAAAGTCAAGTATAGCGGAAAGTCGAATGATTTGCTCAGGTACTCTATTGTGCCGCATATTTGTCCAAGACAACATACCAGTAGAAACCCTAGGTTTATTCCCCTCGCTGCCCCCATCCACCGCCACCTTCCCTACCCAACTACGGTTTGCCAGGGGCCGGCAAGGGGATCACCGTGTCGTGGCCCGATCCGCCCAGAACCTGCTCGCGCAGTCGCGCCAGTTGGTCACGCACACGGGCAGCCTGCTCAAATTCCAGCTGCCGGGCGTGTTCCAGC
>JALRCR010000518.1 GCA_023257255.1 Gammaproteobacteria bacterium
CAGATGTCGATCACCGGCTCACCATCTACGGTGGCGCAAAAGGAAGCGCCAAGCTCAAGCCCCTCGCTGAAGTTGCGCGCAAAGGCCTCCGTGACTGCTTCGAAACCCGGCGCGCAGCGCCCCTGAATTTCCACGATAGTCTCCAGTCATCCCCCGAGTGCGGCTATGATGCGCGCCCGCGCGAGCCTGCGCCACGGAATGCACTGCATGAGCGCCTCCCCCGTCCTTCCAGCAGATCCGCCGGCAGTCCCGCGGGCAGATCCGCCGTCAGACCCGCAAGCAGACGTTCGCTTTGCCGATCTGGCGCTGGGTCCCAGGCTTCTGGTTGCCCTGGAGGATTTGGGCTACGAATCACCCACGCCGATTCAGGCCCGCACCATTCCGGCACTGCTGGCCGGCCGCGACCTCATCGGTCAAGCGCAGACCGGCACCGGCAAGACTGCGGCCTTTGCCCTGCCGCTGCTCGAGCGCATCGATTCGGCCCAGCGCGCGCTGCAGGTGCTGGTGCTGACGCCG
>JALRCR010000519.1 GCA_023257255.1 Gammaproteobacteria bacterium
TGAGCCCGGACATTCTGCGCTGGGTACTTGGCGCCTCATTCATCGGTATGGCGATCTGGACGCTGATTCCCGATGAAATCGAAGAAGATGAGGAGATGGTTGCCAAACGCTTCGGTGTTTTTGGGGCGACGGCGATCACATTTTTTCTGGCCGAGATGGGTGACAAGACACAGATCGCGACGGTGGCGATGGCGGCGCATTATCCGGATCCGATTATGGTGGTTATCGGTACGACGCTGGGCATGCTGATTGCCGATGTGCCGGCCGTGTTTGTTGGCGACAAGTTGGCGAAGAAGATCCCCATGCGGTTGGTGCACGGGGTTGCCGCTGGGGTCTTTGCGCTGCTGGGTGTGGCCACACTAATGGGCGTTGGCGCTTCACTGTTTCCGGCGTAAGCTCAATCGCATGTTTGAGCAGTTAAAGCACATGCCCCGCACGGTCTGGCTGATTGGTTTGATCAGCTTTGTGAACGATAGTGCCAGCGAAACGCTTTATCCGTTGATGCCTTTGTATCT
>JALRCR010000051.1 GCA_023257255.1 Gammaproteobacteria bacterium
AATCTGGTCGGCGTGCAGGTCAACCGTCAGCACGCGGTCGGTCCCGACCGTGGTCAGCATATTGGCCACCACCTTGGCGGTAATGGGCACGCGGGCAGAGCGCGGACGGCGGTCCTGGCGGGAGTAACCCAGATAAGGCAGTACCGCCGTGATGCTGGCCGCCGAGGCGCGCCGCAGGGCGTCGATCAGCACCAGCACTTCCATCAGGTTGTCGTTGGTCGGCGCGCAGATCGACTGGATGACGAAGACGTCGCGAGCACGCACGTTCTCCGCGATCTCGACCTGCACTTCGCCGTCGCTGAAGCGACTGACGGTCGCTTTACCCAGCGGGATCTGCAAATGACCCGCGATCGACTTGGCCAGCACCGGGTTGGAGTTGCCGGAGAACAGCATCATGGCCGAACGATTGGGGAACATGTCTGCTGGTCCTGCTTTCAATTGGCTGGGGAGCCAGGATTCGAACCTGGGAATGCCGGGATCAAAACCCGGTGCCTTACCACTTGGCGACTCCCCAATGTTCTTGGTGTCTGTCTAGGCCTGCGCGTCGAGTCGCACGAGCAGGGGCGAACGGTTAGCACGTTTGGCCGCGAACCAGCGCCAGCCGTCAGGCACTTGCTGTCCGGTGTCCTCTGCCGCTTGTTGCGAGGGGAAACTCGCAAAAATGCATGCACCGGTACCGCTCATCCGGGCTGGCGCAAACGCGTTGAGCCAGTCCAGCGCTTCGTTGACCGCCGGGAACAGCCGCCGGGTGACCGGCTCGCAGTCGTTATGGGTAGTGGTCGACGAAAGGCGGTGGATTTTGATGGGGGGCGTATGACGTGTCAATTGAGAATCACCGAACACCGCCGCCGTGGGCACCTCGCAGCCCGGATGAATGACCAGCGTCCACGGCTCCTCGGCGTCCAGCGGCACCAGTACTTCACCCACGCCTTCGGCAAAGGCCGCATGACCGCGAACGAACACCGGCACATCAGCGCCCAGTTTCAGGCCAATCTCGGCCAGTCGATCGACGCCCAGACTGGTCCGCCACAGGCGATCGAGCACTCGCAGGACCGTGGCCGCGTTCGAGCTGCCGCCACCCAGCCCGCCGCCCATGGGAATGCGCTTCACCACGCCGATGCGAGCCCCCAGCGCACAGCCACTGGCCGCCTGCAGGGCGCGCGCGGCCCGCACCACGAGATCCTGTTCGGGTGCGACGCCGGCCAGGTCGCTGGCGCGTGTGACCAGCCCGTCGGTGGTGATCTCAATACTGATGTCGTCGCCGTAGTCCAGAAACTGGAAATGCGTTTGCAGCAGGTGATAGCCATCGGCGCGGCGTCCGGTGACGTGCAGAAAGAGGTTGATCTTGGCCGGTGCCGGCCAGGTCGTCGTGCTCATGCGTGGTTCAGTTCCCAGCGGTCAATCACCAGTCGGATTTGCACTTTGCCGGCGGTCAGCAGGAGGCGCGACGGCAAGGTGTAGCCGCCCGCGTCCTGATAGGCCAGCACACTGATGCGCCAGCCGGACTGGGCCAGATCGATCAGCCGCCCCTGCGCATCCAGCGCCAGATGGTCGATGCGGGCCCCGGGGTCGGGAATGCCGCGCACCCAGTAGCGGGCGCCGTCGACCGGAAAGGTCCACTTCAGATGGGTTTGCATCAAGGTCTCGAAACTGGCCGCGGTGTGCCGCTGGCCGTCAGCGGTGGTCAGCGTCACGCCGTCCGGGTTGCGGGCCAGCTGGAACCCGCCCTGGCCCAACGGGGCCCGCAGGCGCAGGTCGGTGGTGGTGACGGCTTCTTGCCAGCGCAGCTTCAAGCTGCCGCCCTCGCTGTCGCGCTTAATCGCAACCCGCCCCTCAAGCGTGAAACCCGCCAGCGCGGCCAGCGCGGCGCGATGCGTCTCCCAGTTGAGTTTGTCCGGCGCTGCCGGCGGCGGCGCGGGTCGCCACATCGCGCACGCGCTCAGGCACAGACACAGCACGCCTAGTCCGAACGCGCGCATCAGGGGTCCAGACGCTTGATGGTATCCAGCAGTTTGGGCTGCCCGGGATGCTGTTTGAGGGCCTTGTTCCAGACCTCGCGCGCTTCTTTGCGCCGATCCAGCGACCACAAGACCTCGCCCAGATGGGCGGCAACCTCCGGGTCGTCGCGGATCTTGCGGGCCTCTTCCAGGTACGGGATGGCCGCCTCGGCCTGCCCAAGCTTGAACAACACCCAGCCCATGCTATCGAGCACGTAGAAGTCGCGCGGCCCAACTTGCAGCGCCTTCTCAATCAGCCCGCGCGCTTCCTCGTAGCGGGTCGTGCGGTCGGCGAGCGTGAAGCCCAGCGCATTGAGCGCCTGCGCGTTATCGGGCTCCCGCGCCAGCACCGCCTTGAGGTCGGACTCGAGCAGGTCGAGCTTGCCCATCCGCTCGGCCAGCATGGCGCGGTTGTAGAGCAGGGCCATGTCGTAGACGCCGTTCAGCGCCTGGTCGTAGACCGCCATGGCCTCGTCGAGCCGCTCATTGGCGACCAGAATCTCGGCGTGAGTCAGGGCCAGCTGCGAGCGCTCGGCCTGGTCTTCGGCCTTGATCCCGGTGAGCAGCGTGCGCGCCTCATCCAGCCGCGACAGCGAGGCCAGCAGCACCGCACGCCGCAGCTGCGCGGGAAAAACGTTGCTGCCGGTGGTCACCGACTGGTAGCGCGCCAGCGCCGCCTCCTGCTTATCGCGCGACTCCTCGATCTGACCCAGATAGAACGCGGCATCGCTTTCCCGATCGGGGACCTTGGCCAGCCTCAAAAAATTGCCTTCGGCCTCCGGCACCTTGTTGGCCTGCAGGTTGAGCAGGCCCAGCGCGTACAGCACATCGGCGTTATCCGGCGCTTTACGCTCCAGCAGGGCGAACTGGCGCCGGGCCGCTTCAAACTGACGGTCGTCGGCCAGTAGCCGCGCATAGAGCAGGCGCAGGCCCAAATCCTCGGGCGCGCGCTTCAGGGCACGTTCCAGAAAATTGACGCCGACCGCCGCCTTACCCTGCTTCTGCAAGAGCGCAACGTAAGCCAGCGCGAGGTTGGGATTGATGTCGGTCTTGCTGACCAGCCGCTCCATCGCTTCCTGCGCCTTCGGCAGATTCTCGGCCCGCATCGCGAGCAGCGCGTAGGCGACCTGGGCATCGGTGTCGCCGGCGCGGGTTGCTACCAGCGCTTCCATCACCGACAGCGCGACCTGACGGTCGGCCTCGCTGCCCAACAGATTGGCGATGGCGCGGAAACGGTTCCCGTCGTTGCTGCGGTCTTTGGCGAGTACGTATTTCAGGTGCTCCAGCGCCGCCGCACCGTCCCCGGATCGAATCAGACTTGCCGCCAGCAACTGGCGGGCATCGAGGTTTTCCGGCGCCACCGCAACCCACAGCCGCGATGCCTTCAGCGCCGCGTCGTTGTCATCGGCGTACACCGCGATGCGGGCGGCGCGCTCCACGATGTCGCGGTCGCGGGTCTGTTCGGCCATCGCCAGATAATGCGTGACGGCCAGCGGCAACTGGTCGCGCTTGCCGGCAAACTCGGCAACGAGGAGCTGATAGATCGGGTCGCGGTCGAGGTCTGCTGCCGCCACCGACACGTCGCGGACGGCGGCGGTTTCGGTTTCGGTGCGGAAGGGTTCGAGGCCAGCGGCGCCCGACGCTACGACCGGGGCCAGCTGACACCCGGTGAGGCCGAGCAATAGCGCCAGACCGGCGGCGTGGCGCAAGGGTTTAATCACGGAAGCCTGACCGGCGCACAGATGAGGCAATTACGGCATGGGCTTTCATGGTTAAACTATAAACGACTCGAAATCCTTCTGTTCAGCCCGGCAGCGCGTCCCGGCGCGCGCTGTGGGGCGCGCGCCAAGCGGCGTGTCGCACTTCAGGTGTCACCCTAGCACGAGCATGGCCATTCTTGTTTTTGGTGTTAACCACCGCACCGCGCCGATTGATGTGCGCGAGCAGGTGGCGCTCGACGCCGGGCAATTGCCGTCGGCGCTGGCTGGCGCGCTTGAAGCGGCCGGCAGCGCCGAGGCCGTTATCCTGTCGACCTGCAACCGCACGGAGTTTTATCTGGCGGGCGAGCACCTGTCGCAGGAGGCCATGCGGCGCTGGCTAGTCGCCTTCAAGGGCCTCGACCCCACGGCGGTCGGCGGCCATTTCTATGCGCTGGAAGACGCCGCCGCGGTCCGCCACGCACTGCGCGTGGCCTGTGGACTCGACTCCATGGTGCTGGGCGAGCCCCAGATTCTGGGTCAGCTCAAACAAGCCTACGAAACCTCCGTCAGCGGCAAAGCGATCGGCAAGACGCTGGGCAAGCTGATGCAGTACGCCTTTTCGGTGGCCAAGAAAGTGCGTACCGAGACGGCCATCGGCCAGACACCGGTCTCGGTGGCCTATGCGGCGGTTCGCCTCGCGCGGCAGATCCACGGCGACCTGGGCACCCGCACCGCGCTGCTGATTGGTGCCGGCGACACCATCAGTCTGGTGGCCGCGCATCTGCGCCGGCAGGGCATCGGGCAGATGATCATCGCCAACCGGACCCTCGCCCGATCAGAAGAGCTCGCGCGCGAGGTCAACGCCACCGCCGTCCCGTTTACGGAGCTCGCGCAGCATTTGCCGGCGGCGGACATCGTGGTCACCTCCACCGCCAGCCGACTGCCGATCCTCACCCGCGATGCGGTGCAGGCAGCGGTCAAGGCACGGCGCTATGCACCGGTTTTCATCGTGGATTTGGCCGTGCCGCGGGATGTCGAACCCGCCGTCGCCAAACTGGACGATGTCTACCTCTACACGGTGGACGACCTGAATAACGTCATCACCGAAAACATGGAACTCAGGGCCGCCGCTGCCGTGCAGGCCGAAGAGATCGTCAACCTGCACGCGCAGGGCTTTCTGGACTGGCTGCAGTCACTGGACGGTAACGCCACCATCGTGCGCTATCGCGAACAGGCCGAAGCCGTGCGCGAGGAGCTGCTGCAGAAGGCCCAGGCCAGACTCGCGAAGGGCGAAGACGCCGCCGCCGTGCTCAAAAGTCTGGCGCACGGGCTGACCAATCGCCTCATTCACCCCCCTACCGCCAAAATTCGTGAAGCGAGCATCGAGGGTCGCCAGGAGCTGGTGCTGGCCGCCCGCGAACTGCTGGGCCTGGACCACGCCGGAGACCCCGAATGAAAGACTCACTGCTGCGCCGGCTGGAACAGCTGACCGAGCGCCGCGAAGAAATTGATGCCCTGCTGGCTACCCCGGAAGTCATCGGGGTGCAGGACCGCTTTCGTGCCCTGTCGCGGGAACGCGCCGAAATTGACCCGCTGGTGCGCGCCTTCGGTGACTTCCGGCGAGTCGAAGCCGCCTGCGCGGAGGCGCTGGCCATGCAGCAGGACGAAGACCCCGAACTGCGCGCAATGGCCGATGACGAACTGGCCAGCAGCCGCGAGCGCCTCGCTGCGCTGGAACAGGACATCAACGTCCTGCTGCTGCCCCGCGACCCGGCCGACGACGCCAACATCTTTCTTGAGGTGCGCGCCGGGACCGGGGGCGATGAGGCCGCGCTGTTTGCCGCGGACCTTTTCCGCATGTACTGCAAATACGCCGAGCGCCGCGGCTGGCAGGTAGAAATCCTGAGCAGCAGCGACAGCGAGCTGGGCGGCTACAAGGAAGTCATCGCGCGAATCATCGGCCACGGGGCCTACTCGCTGCTGAAGTTCGAATCCGGCGCGCACCGGGTGCAGCGCGTGCCGGCCACCGAGTCGCAGGGCCGCATCCACACCTCGGCCTGCACGGTGGCCGTGCTGCCGGAAGCAGATGAAATCACCGACTACGAGATCAATCCGGCAGACCTGCGCATCGACACCTATCGCGCCTCCGGCGCCGGCGGCCAGCACGTCAACAAGACCGACTCCGCTATTCGCATCACCCACCTGCCGACCGGCGTGGTGGTGGAGTGTCAGGACGAGCGCTCGCAGCACAAGAACCGCTCCCGCGCGCTCAGTCTGCTGAAGGCGCGGCTGCTGCAAAGCGAACGCGACAAACAAAGCGCCGAGCAGGCCCAGACCCGGCGCCTGCTGGTCGGCTCGGGCGACCGCTCGGAGCGGATCCGGACCTACAACTTCCCGCAGGGTCGCATCACCGACCACCGCATCAACCTCACCGTCTACAAGCTGGACGGGGTGATGGAAGGCGAGCTGGACCTGGTGGTCCAGCCGCTGGTCAGCGAACATCAGGCCGAATTGATGGCGCAGCTCGGCACCGATGCCTGAACCAACGCCCACGGTCGGCAGCCTGCTGGCCGAGGCCCTGCGCGCGCAGCCGACGGATCGGCTGGACCTGGAACTGCTGCTGGGCGAGGTGTTGGGGCTCAGCCGCGCCGGTCTGCTGCGCGAACGCGACACGTCGGTCGACGCCCTCGCCGCCGCCCGCTTTGCCGACCTGCTCGACGCCCACCGCGCCGGCCGGCCGGTGGCGCAATTGCTGGGTCGGCGCGAGTTCTGGTCGCTGTCGCTGGAAATTGACGAACACGTGCTCATCCCGCGGCCCGATACCGAACTGCTGGTCGAAACCGGCCTGCGGCTGCTGGGCGAGGCGCCGCCGGGGGCGATTGTCGATCTGGGCACCGGCAGCGGCGCGGTGGCGCTGGCGCTGGCCAGCGAGCTCGAAGGTCAGGTGGTGATTGGGATTGACGACTCGAGCGCGGCGCTGCGGGTGGCCGCCCGCAACGTCGCCCGGCTGGCGCCGCGGCAGGTGCGCCTGCTGCGCGGTCGCTGGCTGGCTGCACTCGCGCCGGCAAGCTGCGCGCTCATTGTGTCCAATCCGCCCTATCTGGAAGCCGACGACCCGGCACTGGCTGCCGACGGCGCGTTGCGCTACGAGCCGACGCATGCGCTGGCGAGCGGTCCCGCGGGGCTCGACGACCTGCGCGCGATCGCCATCGCCGCCCCCCGCTGCCTGATGGCCGGCGGCTGGCTCGCGCTCGAACACGGCGCCAGCCAGGGCGCAGCGGTGCGCGGGCTCCTCGCCGCGACGGGCTTCGAGCACATCGACACCTTGCGCGATCTGGCCGGGCACGAGCGCGTCAGCTGCGGTCGCCGCCCGGCGGATTTACGCCCCGTCGAGGCTTCCGACATACTCCGCTGATGGACGACCGACGCCTCCTGCGCTACGCCCGGCAAATCCTGTTGCCGGAAATCGACATCACCGGCCAGCAACGGCTGGTCGATGCCTCGGTGGCCGTGTTCGGGCTGGGCGGTCTCGGCTCACCGGTGGCGCTGTATCTGGCGGCGGCCGGCGTGGGCCGGCTGGTGCTGGTGGATTTCGACCAGGTGGAGCTCTCTAACCTGCAGCGCCAGATCATCCACGCCACCGGCGATCTCGGCCGGCTGAAGGTTGAGTCAGCGCGCGACCATCTGCTGGCGCTCAATCCCGAAGTGAGCGTGGAAACGGTGTCGAAAGTGCTTGAAGGCGATGCGCTCGATGCCGTCATCGGCAGCGTCGATCTGGTGCTCGACTGCACCGACAACTTCCCTACCCGCTTCGGCATCAATGCAGCCTGTCACCGGCTGGGTAAACCGCTGGTATCGGGCGCGGCGATCCGTTTTGAAGGTCAGGTCAGCGTCTATTTCCCGGGCCAGGGCGAGAGCCCCTGCTACCGTTGCCTGTACGACGACAGCCCGGCCAACGCCGAAACCTGCGCCCAGACCGGCGTTGTCGCGCCGCTGCTCGGCATCATCGGCAGCGTGCAGGCGCTGGAGGCGCTTAAAGTGCTGGCCGGCATTGGCGAACCGCTGCGCGGGCGGCTCCTGATGCTCGACGGCCTGCGCATGGAGTGGCACAGCATGCGGTTCAAGCGTGATCCGCAGTGTCCGGTATGTGGGCCGTCAGCACCTGTCTGACCCTGCCCGTCCCCCTGCACGCGGCCCTGCTGGCCCACGCGCAGGCCACGCCAATGCTTGAAGTCTGCGGCCTGCTCGGCGGCCGTGAGGCCTGCGCCAGCAGCCTCTATCGCATCCCCAATGAAGATCCTTCGCCCGCCACCGCCTTCGAAATGGCGCCGCAAGCCATGTTGACGGCCTTCCAGACCATGCGTGCGCGCGGCGAGGAACTGGTCGGCATTTACCACTCCCATCCGCAGAGCCCGGCCAGCCCGTCGGCGCGCGATCTGGCGGCGGCGGCCTACCCTGGGGTGGCGTATCTGGTGGTGTCCTTGCTGCCGCCGACGCCCGCAGTCGGCGCCTTTGTATTCGACGGCGAGGGCTTCCAGCCCATCCGCCTCCGTGTGGGATCCGGGGTCAAGACCGCGCCCCTGCCGCCGCTAAGCGGCTAGCGTTCCGCCTTACAAACCGCGTTTCATAAGGAAATCGTCTATGAGCATTGGCCTTCTCATTACGCTGGCAATCGTCGCCGTGGTGCTGATTTACGTCATGGTGGTCTACAACGGGCTGGTCAATCTCAAGCACGGCGTGGCCAAGGCCTGGTCGAACATCGATGTCCTGCTGAAGCAGCGCCACGACGAACTGCCCAAACTGGTTGAAGTCTGCAAGCAGTACATGGGCTTCGAGAAAGACACCCTGGAGCGGGTGACGGCGGCGCGCTCGGCGGTGTTTGCGGCGCGTGAGCGCTCGGATGTCGCGCAGGTCGGTGCGGCAGAAGGCGTGCTACGGGCGGGTCTGGGCAATCTTTTTGCGCTGGCTGAAAGCTATCCGGAACTCAAGGCCGACCAGCAGTTCAAGCAGTTGCGCGACCGGATTTCGCAACTGGAAAACGCCATCGCCGACCGGCGCGAACTCTACAACGACACGGTGAACCTCAATAACGTACGGATTGAGCAGTTCCCTGACTTGATCGTCGCCCGGCTGTTCGCTTTTGGGACCCGGCCGCTGCTGGAATTCAGCGCGGAGGAAACGAAAGACCTCGACCTCCGGCAGCTCTTCAATTAGGGCGCAGACCCTTCGGCATGGGTGCTTTCGCCCACACCGTCGCCAGCGCGCCGGTCGATGAGTTCCTGACATTTTTTGGACTGGGGCTGGTCGGGTTTGTGGTCGCCGCCGTGGTGACCTACCGCTCGCTCACCCACAAGCGGCTGATCGAGGACACCCCGACCTCGCGCTTGCGCTCGGTCTCACAGGGGTTTGTGGAACTGCAGGGCACGGCCGCGGTATTTGAAGGCGAGGCGATCGTCTCGCCGGTCAGTAATACCCCTTGCTGCTGGTACCGCTACAAGGTGGAAGAGCGTAGCAGCAGCGGGAACCTGAAAAACGAAGACCGTTGGCGCACCATCGAAAGTGACACCAGCACGGCCATTTTCAAACTGGACGACGGCACCGGGATTTGCGGCATCGACCCCGAAGGGGCACGCGTGACTCCTTCGCTCAAAAAAGTCTGGTACAGCAACGAGCGGCACCCCTGGTACGAGGCAGCGACCACCGGGCTGGCGGGCTGGCTGGGAAACAAGCGCTACCGCTTCACCGAGGAGCGCATCGAACTCGGCGCAGCGCTTTACGCGTTGGGCCATCTCATCACCCACGGCGGTGCCGCGCCGGCGCTGGCCGAATCAGACGTCGCCCAGATCCTGCGCGAATGGAAAGCCGACAAGGCCCAGTTGCTGGCCCGCTACGACCGCAACAGCAACGGCGAAATCGATATGGACGAGTGGGAAGCGGCGCGCAGCGATGCGCGACGCGAAGCCGCTGCCCAGATCGCGACGGCCGCAGTGGCGCCAGCGGTCGACCTGTTGGCGAAACCCCGCGGCGGCGGGCGGCCCTTCATCATCGCGGCGACTCATGAAGACGACCTGCGTGCCCGCCACCTGCGCCATCTGGCGGCAGGCCTGGTGATTGCCGTGGGGCTGGGCGTGCTGGGCGTCTGGGCGCTGGTGGTTCGCTTCGGTTAAACACCGCCCGTGCTACATTCGCCGCCTCTGGCGAGCGACTGACACAGGCGAGATTTCCATGCATACCCCACCGCAACTCGAGGCGGCCCGCGCCGCGTTGCCAAACTTCTCCAAGGTCGACCCAGAGGCGCTGCGTGAGCAAATCACCGCGCTCATCAAGGACAGCGAGGCCGCGCTCCACACCCTGCTGAACAAGGACACGCCCGCGACCTGGGACGCCCTCTTCGCGCCGCTGGAAGCCATCAACGACCGGCTCAACAAAGCCTGGGCGCCGGTGCGGCACCTGCACGGCGTGGCGGATACCGATGCCCTGCGTCAGGCCTACAACGACGTGCTGCCAGAGGTGGTGCGCTACGGCTCGGCCCAGTTGCAACATGACGGCCTGCACGCCGCGTTTCAGCGCTTTGCGGCGTCGGCCGGGTTTGCTGCCGAGCGCCCCGCCCGACAACAGGTGGTCCAGCAGGCCCTGCGCGATTTCCGGCTGGGCGGCATCGCACTGGACGGCGAGCGGCGGGCGCGGTTTCTCGAACTCCAGCAGCGCCTGAACCAGCTCGGCACCTCGTTTCAGGAACACGTGCTGGACGCTACGCGCGCGTTCAGCATTCATCTGACCGATGAGGCGCGGCTCGCTGGCTGGCCGGCACATTTGCGCCAACTCGCGGCCCAGAACGCAAGCCTCAAGGGCGTCGATGGCTGGGTGCTGACGCTCGATGGGCCGTGTTATCAGGCGGTGATGATGTACGCGGAGGACCGCGCCCTGCGGGCCGAGATCTATCAGGCCTATTGCACGCGCGCCTCCAACGAGGGACCGCAAGCCGGTCGTTTCGACAATGGCCCGCTGATCGACGACATCCTGAAGTGCCGCCACGAACTTGCGACCCTGCTTGGCTTCGCCAACTACGCGGAATACTCGCTGGCGACCAAAATGGCGCCGTCGGTGCCTGCGGTGCTTGAGTTTCTGACCGAGCTTGCCGCCCGCTCCCTCCCCCACGCCGAGCAGGAAATGGCAGAGTTGGTTGCGTTTGCCCGCAACACGCTGGGCCTCGCGCGGCTGGAAGCCTGGGACATCGCCTTCGCGTCCGAGCGCCTGCGTCTGCACGCGTTCGACATTTCGCAGGAAGCCCTGCGCCCGTATTTCCCCGTCGAGCGGGTCACCGCAGGCTTGTTCGCGATGCTCAATCGCCTCTTCGGCCTGCGCGTCGAACCGTTAGCAGACGTTGACCGCTGGCACGACGACGTCGCGTGCTATGCGATTTTCGACCGCAGCAGCAGCCTGCGCGGCCTGTTCTACCTTGACCTCTTCGCGCGCCCCGGCAAGCAGGGCGGGGCGTGGATGGATGAATGTCTGGTTCGCCGACAAACGGGTAACGGCCTCCAGCACCCGGCGGCCTTTCTGACCTGTAATTTCACCCCGCCGGTGGCCGGGCAGCCTTCCCTGCTCACGCACGACGAAGTCATCACCCTGTTCCATGAGTTTGGTCACGGCCTGCATCACCTGCTGACGCTGGTCGATGAGGCGGCAGTCTCCGGCATCAATGGCGTGCCCTGGGATGCGGTGGAACTGCCCAGCCAGTTCATGGAGAACTTTTGCTGGGAAGAAGCCGCGCTGGATCTGCTGGCCGCCCATCACGACACCGGCGAAGGCCTGCCAAGTGCGCTGTTCGAGCGCCTGCTGGCGGCTAAAAATTTCCAGTCAGGCATGAAAATGCTGCGACAGATCGAATTCGCGCTGTTCGACTTCCGCCTGCACGCCGCAGATCCGGCGACGCTCGACGTCCAGGCCCTGCTGGACGAGGTGCGCCAGACGGTCGCGGTGGTGAAGGTGCCGGCATGGAACCGCTTTCAGCACGGCTTCACCCACATCTTCGGCGGCGGTTATGCGGCGGGGTATTACAGCTACAAGTGGGCTGAAGTGCTGGCGGCAGATGCATTTGGCCGGTTTGAGGAAGCGGGCGTCTTTGACCCGCAGGCCGGTCAGGATTTTCTGCAGCATATTCTGGAAGCCGGTGGTGCCACCGATGCCATGCAGCTGTTTCGACGCTTCCGCGGTCGGGATCCGGCGCCGGACGCCCTCTTGCGGCGTTCTGGACTGGCGTCCTGATTCAGTTTACAAACCCGTCATGCGGCAGTTGCGCACTTTCTTGCTGGCCCTGAGCCTGCTTCCCGGCATCACGACCGGCGCGGAGTCGATGTACGTCATCGACAAACTGCTGGTGGGCGTGCACCGCGACCGCGACCTGAACAGCGCCATTATCAAAGTCCTACCCACCGGCAGCCTGCTGCAGGTGCTGGAGCGCAACGACCAGCTCGCGCGGGTCAAGGACGCCGAAGGGGTAGAAGGCTGGGTCGATGCCGCCTACCTGATGCAGGAGCCGCCGGCCAGCATGCAGCTGGCGGACGCGCGTCAGGAACGCCAGATGCTGTTGGAGCGCATCAAGCAGATGGAAGGCCGGCAGGCCTCGGGCGCAAGCCCCGCTCAGGCAGACGGTGGCAAAGTCGAAGACCTGACCAACGAAAACACCGAGCTCAAAAGCCAGCTGTCCTCGCTGAAACTCAAAGGCAGCGAACTTGAGCAGCAGCTGAAATCGCGCGGCGGCGCCGCCGGCGACAGCTCCGCCGCCGGCGAACTGCGGAAAGCCAATCTGGAGCTCACCGAGACGCTCACCAGCCTGCGCGCCCGCAACAACGAGCTGGCAGCGCAACTCGCCACCGACACCGCGCTGGGTCGACTTCGTGGCACCGTCAGTCTGGGTTCACCGTGGATGATGCTCGGTCTGGCCGTGCTGATTGCGCTGTCTTTCGGCGCCGGCGCGTTCTGCGTGGACTATCTCAATCGCCGTCGCCACGGCGGATTCCGGATCTAGACCCGCATGCTGACCGTCGCCAGCTGGAATGTGAACTCGATCAAGGCCCGCTTGGACCACCTGGTGCGCTGGTGCGAGAGTGCTCGCCCCGATGTGCTCGCCTTGCAGGAAACCAAAACCGTCGACGCCAACTTCCCCTTCGACGCGCTGTCGAGTCTCGGCTATCACGCCGAAATCAGCGGTCAGCCCTCGTATAACGGCGTTGCGGTACTCAGTCGCGAGGTGCCGCTGGAGGTGGTCACCGCCATTCCAGGCTTTGCAGACGAGCAAAAGCGGGTGCTGGGCGTGCGGCTGCCGCAGTTGTTTCTGCTCAACCTGTATGTGCCCAACGGCTCTGCCGTCGGCAGCGATAAATACGCCTACAAGCTGGCCTGGCTAGACGCCCTGCTGGCCTGGCTGCCCGAACTGCTCGCCGCCCATCCGCGATTGCTGGTGGTGGGAGATTTCAACATCGCGCCCGATGATCGGGACGTGCACGATCCGGCCGCCTGGCGCGACCAGATCCTGTGCAGCGAGCCTGAACGCAGCCGCCTCCAGCAGTTGCTGGCGCTGGGCTTCAAGGACACCTTCCGGCTGTTCGAGGCGGGCGACGGCTGTTTTTCGTGGTGGGACTACCGGGCGGCGGGTTTCCGTCGGAACCTGGGCTTGCGCATCGACCTCTGCCTGGCCAGCAACAGTCTCGCCAGCGCGTGCCACAGCAGTCAGATCGATCGCGAACCCCGCAGCTGGGAAAAACCCTCGGACCACGCGCCGGTGGTGACCTGCTTCGAGCCTGCACCCTGAGCTTGCGCCAGATCACTTCCCGCGGCGACGTGTTTTGCGCAAGATGCCTGCAAGCAAGAGGAGGCGCTGAAGATGGCACCCGACGATAACCCGCTGGAAACCTTTGCTTTCGACACGTGGTCTGCGCTGGCGAAGTCCGACCCGCAGGCCTTTGAAACCGCGCGCCGCGAGCTCATTGAGGAGGTTATTCTCTCTGCCCCAAGCAAGCTGCAGCCCCGCCTCCGCGGGCTTCAGTGGCAGATTGACCGCCTGCGGGAACTGCACCACCCCATGGGGGCATGCGTGAAAATTTCCAATCTGATGTGGCGTCAGGTCGTCGGTGAAAACGGGCTAGTGGCCAATGTGCAGCGCTTGGGAACGCGCTCAATGAACCAAGCGGTGGAGCCTAGCTCAGCCACCATTCTGCCCTTCGCCCGCCGGCAGTAGGCGGCGGAACTGCTTGAATTAGCCGCACCCGGCTTTTAGACTTCGGCCCCCCAAAGCCCAGACAGCGCCGGACACCGCCATGAAAGCCGACATTCATCCCGCCTATCGTGATATCACCGTGACCTGCAGCTGCGGGAATTCCTTTCAGACCCGGTCGACGACTCGCGTTGAGTCGCTGTCGCTGGACGTCTGTTCGGCCTGCCACCCGTTCTACACCGGGCAGCAGAAAATCGTCGACACCGCCGGCCGCGTGGACAAATTCCGCCGCAAATACGGCGGCTAATCCGCAGCTCGGAACTTATCGTCTAGCACCCGGTCTGCAGGGCTGCGCTGGTGACAGCGCCTCCGCCCTCCTCCCGGCTGGAGCTTCCCGTCCACGTTTTCCCGCGTGGCGGTCATCACAGCCCCGGGTGCGTGCGCTCCCCCTCAAGCAACCCACGCCCCCGGGGTTTTTTTTAGCGACCCTGCGCCAACCATGCGTCTACCGTCTGACGCAAGGCCGGCACGCCGTCTTTTTCTACTGCCGAAAAGGTCCTGACATTGGCCGCGTCGGCGCCACAGGCGCGCAGACTTTCCCGCGCGGCGCGAACTGCCAGCGCCTGCGCCTGCCGGCCCAACTTGTCAGCCTTGTTTAGCAGCAGCACCTGCGGCACCTGCGCGGCGGCCGTCCAGCGCACCAGCGCCAGTTCCTCAGCGCGCAGGGGATGCCGGGCGTCGGCAATCAGCACCAGCCCCGCCAATGAGGCGCGTTCCTCAAGATACTGCGGGATGGTTTCGTCCCAGTGGGCGCGCATTGCTTTGTTGACCACCGCATAGCCGAAGCCCGGCAGGTCGATCAGACGCCGGTCCGGCGCAAGTTCGAATACCACGAAATGCTGGGTGCGACCGGGCGTGCGGCTGGTGCGGGCGAGGCCCTGATGGTCGCAAAGCGCGTTCAGCACGCTCGATTTCCCCACGTTCGAGCGACCAATAAAGGCGACTTCAGCCCCCTTGTCCGGCGGCAGGTCGTGGAGCTGCTCAACGCTTTTGAGAAACGAGGCGCGGCGAAAATACTCAAGCACTGGGGGAGCGGGGTTCACGGTGTTTAGGGTCTGCTGCACGAACGTGCAGACGGTCTCGATGGAAGACGTTCGATGCTATAGTAGGTCGACGCTCTCGCGCGACCCCTTTCGGGAATCCGCCGAGCCCAAGTCTGCTTGATTTACCGGAGTTCAGAAGGCGATGTCTGGAACAATAATTCGCGCATTGGTCATTTTTACCCTCAGCCTCACCGCGTCATCCGGCGTCTACGCCCAGGACGCCAAGACCAAGGCCGCCGCCTGCGCGGCCTGTCACGGTCCGGATGGCAATAGCGTCAACCCGGACTGGCCTAATCTGGCCGGGCAACACAGCGAGTACCTCGTCACCCAGCTTGGGTATTTCAAAAGCGGGGAACGCAAAAACGTCAATATGAACGCCATGGCCGCGCCCCTGTCGCCGGAAGATATGGCCGATATCTCGGCGTACTTCGCGGCACAGTCAGTCAAGGTCCCGAGCGTCGACGCTGCGGCGGCCGCGCCCGGCGCCGCGCTTTACCGCGGTGGCAACAAAACGACCGGCGTCGCCGCATGTATGGCCTGCCACGGGCCAGACGGCGCGGGCAATCCATCCGCCAAGGTGCCTGCGCTGCGCGGCCAGCACGCCAAATACACCGTCACGCAACTTCAGGCGTATAAGAGCGGTGAACGGGCAGCTGGCCAGGCGTCAATCATGGCGGCAGTGGCCAAGGGTCTGAGCACTCAGGAAATGGAGCAACTGGCAGCCTTCATCGAGGGCCTGCACTAGTCGCGGAGAAACCGGCCAGATGCATCGCATCGGGCCGGACGACGGCGCGTTTTGGTGGTCGGTGAGGAAACTATGAAACAGCTTATTTTTGCCCTGCTCACGTTGATCATCGCCCCGCTGACGGTCTCAGCGGCGGAGGCGGCAAAATTCGAAGAAGGCGTTAACTATCAGCTCATCAGCCCGGCCGTCCCAACCGCCGACAGCGCCACCATCGAAGTGGTCGAGATGTTCTGGTACGGCTGCCCGCACTGCTTCCACTTCGAACCGCTGGTCACCGAGTGGCTCAAAACCAAGCCGGCCGACGTCAGCTTCCGCCGCGTCCCGGCCATCTTCGCCGAGCAGTGGAAGCCCCACGCGCGAGCGCTGTATGCCGCCGAGGCGCTGGGCTCACTGGAAAAGCTCCACAAGCCCCTGTTTGATGCCATTCACGTCGACAAGCGGCGCATATTTGATGAATTCGCCCTGATGCAGTTTGTCACCGAGGTCGGGTTTGATGCCGATGAGTTCAAAGCGGCTTACGAGAGCCCAACGGTGGAAGCCAAAGTCAAAATGGCCACGCTGGCCACCCGCGACTACGGCATTGATGGCGTGCCCGCGGTAATCGTCAATGGCAAATACCGGACAACCGCCTCGATGGCCGGCAGTCAGGAAGCCATGCTGGACGTGGTGAACTTCCTGCTCGCCAAGGAGCGCGCGAAATAGGCAAACCTCCCGCCAGGCGACGGACCAATCGCCGCGCACATGGCACGCGCCCAAACACTGGACAGTAGCCCATGGCCCAGTCATCGCTTCCGCCTGATCAGGGTGCTCATCCCCCGGCAGTTATTGCGGACCGCTACCGCCGCAGCCTGCTGAAACTGCTGGCGGCTTATGCCGGTCAGCATGCCGAACTCGATCGCCGCATTCGCAGTCTGACCAGTCTCGCGCGCCGCAGCCCGGAAGACGACACGCTGCCCGGCCTGTTCGAAAACGCCGTCGAGGTGCTTATCGCTCAGGGGCTAACCGCGCCGCGCAGCGGGAGCGCCACCGCGCGCCTCGCCGACCTGCTCGCGCAGCCGACGGCTGAAGGCCCCGTCTCCGAACACACCCGCCACCTGCGGAACCGCCTGCGCGATGCGAACTCGCGCGACGAGACGGACCGTGCGCTCAGCGAGGTCGCGGCGCTGATCAACGCACTGACTGAAAAACAGCCCTATCGCCAACCCTCGGCCAACGAGCGGCTGGACACTGGCCTGCTCGACAGCTTGCTGGATGAACTCCGCCTTGGCGCCGATGCCATGGGCGCGCTGAATCCCATGCGGGAGCGACTCCAGCGTTCGCAAAGCCGACCGGCGCAGGTGGATTGCGCGCGCGCGCTGGGCCAAGCGATTACCGGACTGCTGAAAACCGCCAGCGAGACCCAACAGCAGGCCAGCGGCGATCTGGGACTAGCGCGCAGCCAGCTCCAACATTTGCTGGACAGGCTGACCCTGCCGCAGCCCTTCGCTGCCGACAAGACGCAATTGCGCCAGCAGCTGGCGACGGCCGGCAACCCGGAAGACATCCATCTGGCAGTCGACAATCTGGTCGACCTGCTGGACCGCGCACGCGGCAACACGCGTCAGGAAATGGAAGAACTGAGCAGCTTCCTGAAAGTGGTCTCGCGCCGGATTGAAGAATTCAAAGGTCAGGTTTCTCACAGCGGGGAAGCGCACGACGCCGCCATTGCCTCGGCCAGTTCACTGCAACGCGAGATGGCCGATCAGGTGGCCGACGTCTGCGAGGCGCTCACCGAAGGCGAGGATCTGGACACCGTAAAGCCTGCGGTGATCACCCAGTTGAAAGACCTCGAGTCCAGCCTCGAGGACTTTGTGCGCACCGAGCAGTCACGCCACGGCAGCGCCAGCGCCCAGATGGAATTGGTGGTGGCGCGGCTGCGCGAACTTGAGGCCGAAACCCAGCGTCTGCGCAACGATCTGGAGCAGCAACATGTGCTGACGTTGCTCGACCCCTTGACCGGCGCACTGAACCGGCTGGGTTACACCGAAAGCATGGGGCGCGAATACGCGCGCTGGCGTCGCTACGGCGGACAACTGTCGCTTGCCATGTGCGATCTGGACCTCTTCAAGCGCATCAACGACGACTACGGCCACGCCGCGGGCGACAAGGTGCTGACTTCGGTGGCCGGGCTGCTGCGCCAGCAGATCCGCAATTGCGATTTGCTCTGCCGCCTGGGCGGCGAGGAGTTCGCGGTGATCCTGCCCGAGACCGCCCTCGAAGGCGCGCGGATTGCCGCCGAGAAACTTCGCGCCAATGTCGCGGCCAGCAAGTTTCGGTTCAAGAATTCGCCGGTGCCGGTGACGATTTCGATCGGGGTGGCCGAGTTTCACGCCGGCGACACCATCGAAGACGTCTTCGAGCGAGCCGACCGCGCGCTGTACATGGCTAAGCATCAGGGCCGTAACCGCTGCCAGTCGGAGCGCGACCTGCGCCCGGAAGACCCGCCGCGCGGTCCGCCCGCGGACTGAACCCTGGCCGTCTACCGGCGTTCCAAGCAGCCGCGCACCCGTTGTAAAGTGCCGCGCTCAAAACCATCTCTCGCTGACTTTCAAAGAAGGAATTTGCCCATGGCCGCCAATCCCTCCGACATCCAGCCCAAGTTCAGCCGTCCGACCGTTGAACAACTCGGTTTTGACCCCGCCGCCTTGCGTGCCAAGTATCTCGAGGAGCGCAACAAACGCCTGCGCAAGGAAGGCAACGCACAGTACCGCGAAGTCACCGGCGACCTGCGCCGCTTTGTGGAGGATCCCTACGTCGAGTCGCCGATCGTGCGCGAGCCGATCGCGGAGGAAATCGACGTCGCGGTGGTGGGCGGTGGCTTCGGCGGCATGCTCGCCGCGGTGCGCCTGGAACAGGCCGGCTTCGGCAATTTCCGGATTTTCGAGAAGGGTGGCGACTTCGGCGGCACCTGGTACTGGAACCGCTATCCCGGCATCCAGTGCGACATCGAGTCCTACATCTACCTGCCCTTGCTGGAAGAAACCGGCTTCATTCCGAAGGAAAAATATTCCTACGCGCCGGAAATTTTTGCCCACGCCCAGCGCATCGGCCGGCAGTTCAAGCTCTACGAACGGGCCTGCTTCCAGACCCAGATCAAATCCGCCACCTGGGATGAAGACAGCGGACGCTGGCAGGTGCTGACCGACCGCGGCGACCACTTCAAGGCGCGCTTCCTGGTGATGTGCAGCGGCCCCTTGTCCCGGCCCAAACTGCCGGGCATCCC
>JALRCR010000520.1 GCA_023257255.1 Gammaproteobacteria bacterium
CTCGTAGGTGGCCGACAGCACGACGCCGCGTCCGCCGCCGCCGACGATGACGGGCTTGCCGCGCAACTCGGGTCGGGTGATGAGTTCGACGGAGGCGTAGAACGCGTCCATGTCGACGTGCAGGATCGTGCATCCGGTGTCGTCGGAGCCCAGGCCGGTCGCGCCGGCGACCCGGCGAAGCTGGCTGCGGCTCACGTGCTCGACCTCCTCGCGCTCACTGTCGCCCCATCCTCGCGCCTACCACCCGCTGCTCCCGGGACTGGAGTGCCAGAGCTTGGACGGCGCCTTGGCCGGATCCTCGCCCGCGGGCCGGATGTCGGCGTAGGGCGACTGGCGGAACCCGCTGGCGTGCACGAGCACGCGATGGGGGCCGGTGGGCTGCTCGGGGCGCGCCGACTCGGCGAGCATCTCGCCCACCGCCGCGCGGCCGCCGATCGACCACAGGTCGTGCACGTCGCTGAGTTCCCAGGCGCCGGTCGCGCGCATGGAGATGCCGCGCGGGCCGGTGCGGCGTA
>JALRCR010000521.1 GCA_023257255.1 Gammaproteobacteria bacterium
ATGGCCGCAATGCACAGCCCCAGCAGCGCCCACAGCCAGTCGGCATGCGTCACCCAGAAGAAGGGCCGACGGTCCAGCAGCACATCGCGCAGCGTGCCGCCCCCGAAGGCGGCCAGCCCGGCCACCACCACCACGCCCACGGCGTCCAGGCGCTTGCGCGCTGCCGCCAGCAGGCCCGACAGCGCAAACGCCACGGTGGCCAGCGCCTCGATGAAGGTGATGGCGCCGTCCATCAGCAGGGTCTTCATGCCGGCCCGGGTCGCCGCCTTCTTGATCAGGCCTGCGTCGGACTTGGCGACCACCAGGCGCTTGACCTCTTCGTCCGGCACCAGCAGCTCGTGCAGGCCCGAGCGGCCGGCGTAGCCGTTCATGCCGCATTGGGCGCAGCCCTTGGCGCGGAAGAAGGTGCCGACCACGGGGCTGGAATCCGCCTGCTGGTTCAGCCAGGCCACTGGATCGACGTCCTGGCCCTCGGCGGTCTTGACCCGATCGCCATCGGCATCGATCACGTAGAG
>JALRCR010000522.1 GCA_023257255.1 Gammaproteobacteria bacterium
CGAGACCTACGAAAAGCCGGACGCCCGTAAACAGCATTACCGTGAATTCGTTGCGGTGCTGGACGATACCGCGGCAAAGCAACAGGGCGCCCGCTGCATGGATTGCGGCATCCCGTTCTGTAACAACGGTTGCCCGGTGAACAACATCATTCCGGATTGGAATGATCTGGTTTATCACGGCCAGTGGCAAGACGCGATCAATGTGCTGCATTCGACGAACAACTTCCCGGAGTTTACGGGCCGTATCTGTCCGGCGCCGTGCGAAGCCGCTTGTACGCTGGGTATTAACGCCGCACCGGTAGGTATCAAATCCATCGAGCGCGCCATCATCGATAAGGCCTGGGCCTCGGGTTGGGTGGTGCCGCAGCCGCCGCAAAACAAAACCGGTAAGCGTATTGCCATCATCGGTTCGGGCCCTGCCGGCCTGGCGGCTGCGCAACAGCTGGCGCGTGTTGGACACGATGTCACCGTCTTCGAGAAGAGCGACCGCATCGGTGGCCTGCTCGGCTATGG
>JALRCR010000523.1 GCA_023257255.1 Gammaproteobacteria bacterium
TGACCTTCTCCCGCTCGATGATGCCAAAGGCCTTCACCGGGTCCCACTTGTACATGAAGATCAGGGTATGCCCGCCAAAGATCGCGCCCATCATCGTTGCTGAACAGGCGGTGGCATGAAACAACGGGATCACGGTCAGCATGGTCTTGCGCGCCGGCGCGGGCAAAGGTTCCCCGCGCCGCAGCACGGCCCGGGCCGCCGCATAGCCGCCCGACAGGATATTGGTCGTCAGGTTCCGATGGGTGCCGAGCGCGCCCTTGGGATTGCCGGTCGTGCCAGAGGTGTAGAGGATGGTGGCCGGATCATCGGTGGCAATATCGGCTGTAGGCAGGTCGACATCTGGTAGGCTGGCCCAGTCGGCCGTCGTACCGATCACGTCCTCAAGCTGCGTCACGTCTTCCTGCGACTGATCCAGCCGGGCCACGATGATCTGCTCCAGCCCCGGCAGGGCGGCCACATGGGGGGCAATCCGCTCAAGCCGCTCGGCATCGCAGATCAGGACCTTTGCCCCCG
>JALRCR010000524.1 GCA_023257255.1 Gammaproteobacteria bacterium
CTTGCGCTTCTTCTTCGAGGTCGAAGTAGGGCGCGGGGCTGTGCGTGTGGCCGAGCAAGTTGTGCACATACTCGGAGCAGGCAATGTCTTCGCGCATTGTGCCCACCACATAGATGATGTCGGCCGGCGCGCAGAAGGCCATCGTCATCTTCGCATCCAGCGCGTCGAGCACGGCTACATCGCGGCCAGCGACTGCCGCGGCGATGCGCAGGCCGTGGTGGGGTGAAAGTCGAGATTTGAGCGGTCGAGGTTTGAGCGGTCGCAACTTGGCGCGCTGGCGTCTGCTCCGCAGCCGCGTGCGCGCCTTTGCTCCCTCTGGTGCTGGCAAGCGCGGGAGTCCACGTGCAATGAGTGCCCGCAGACGAAGTCTGCGGAACACTCGTCGTGGGAGTCGATCGGTGAACCAGTCGCCCTTTAGTCCGCGAGGCGCACGAACTCGATCGTGAAGTTCGGCGCAGCCTGCGGCTTCACCTCGAACGCGCCTTGTGGATCGCGCTGGATGCCGACCATCGT
>JALRCR010000525.1 GCA_023257255.1 Gammaproteobacteria bacterium
GAAGATCTGGAAGCCCAAGGCTTTGGCTGGCTGAACAAAAAAGGCCGTGGCATTGGTCGTGACACCGTCACCAGCGGCATTGAAGGCGCCTGGACCACCCACCCCACCAAGTGGGACAACGGCTACTTCCACCTGCTGCTCAACTACGACTGGCAGCTCACCAAGAGCCCAGCCGGTGCCAACCAGTGGGAGCCCATCAACATCAAGCCCGAAGACATGCCGGTGGACGTGGAAGACCCCTCGATCAAGGTCAAGCCCATGATGACCGATGCCGACATGGCCCTGAAGATGGACCCCGAGTACCGCAAGATCTCCGAGAAGTTCTACAAAGATCCTGCCTACTTCTCCGAAGTCTTTGCCCGCGCCTGGTTCAAGCTGACCCACCGCGACATGGGACCGAAGACCCGCTACATCGGACCCGAGGTACCAAAAGAGGACCTGATCTGGCAAGACCCCATCCCGGCCGGCAACGCCAAGTACGACGTGGCCGCCGCCAAGGCCAAGATCGCGGCC
>JALRCR010000526.1:0-255 GCA_023257255.1 Gammaproteobacteria bacterium
GCGATCGGTCGTCAGGGCGAGCGCCCGGTGCCGCCGCTCAATCTGGTGGGTGACTTCGGTGGCGGCGGCATGCTGCTGGCATTCGGCATGGTGTGCGCCCTGTTGGAGGCGCAGAAATCCGGCAAGGGCCAGGTGGTGGATGCCGCCATGGTCGATGGCGCCGCGACGCTGATGGCGATGTTTTTCTCCATGGCCGGGTCGGGCGCGTTCCGCGAGCAGCGCGGCTCGAACCTGCTGGATGGTGCCGCCCACTTC
>JALRCR010000526.1:265-512 GCA_023257255.1 Gammaproteobacteria bacterium
GCAAGCATATCTGCATAGGCTCGATCGAGCCCCAGTTCTACGCGCTGCTGCTGGAAAAGACCGGTGTCGACAAAGCGCAGTTTGCGCCGCAGATGGACGCCTCCCAGTGGCCCGCGTTGAAGGCAGAGCTGACCCGCGTGTTTCGCACCAAGACGCAGGCTGCCTGGTGCGAACTGATGGAGGGCACCGATGTCTGCTTTGCCCCGGTGCTGTCCATCTGGGAGGCTCCGCATCATCCACATAACAA
>JALRCR010000527.1 GCA_023257255.1 Gammaproteobacteria bacterium
TCCGGCACGCATGTCAGCATTGCGCTGACACAGCCTGTCATTATAGCTGTTTTTCGGCGGCTTTCTGGCGCGGCGCCTGGGCAGCGCCGCACTTTCGGCTCACCTGGCCGCGTCGGCTTCCAGGTGGTAGGCGGTGACGCGCTCGACCTCGTTCCTGGAGCCCAGCACCACGCTCACGCGCTGGTGCAGCTCGCTCGGCTCGATGTCGAGGATGCGCTGGCGGCCGTTGGTGGCGGCGCCGCCGGCCTGCTCGACCAGCCAGCCCATCGGGTTGGCCTCGTACATCAGGCGCAGCTTGCCGGGCTTGTTCGGCTCGCGCTTGTCCCAGGGGTACATGAAGATGCCGCCGCGCGTCAGGATGCGGTGCACGTCGGCCACCATCGAGGCGACCCAGCGCATGTTGTAGTCGCGGCCGCGCGGGCCGTTGCGACCCGCCAGCAGTTCATCGACATACCGCTTCACCGGGGCATACCAGTGCCGCGCGTTCGACGCATTGATCGCGTATTCCTGGG
>JALRCR010000528.1 GCA_023257255.1 Gammaproteobacteria bacterium
CGCACCCGCAAGGGACCGAAGAAGACCGTTGCCAACAAGAAGATGGCAGTGAGGAAGTAACCCATGGCAAAGGCACCAGCACCCCGCAAGCGCAAGCGCGATCGGAAGAACGTCGCGACCGGCGTCGTGCACATCAAGAGCTCGTTCAACAACACGATCGTGTCGATCACCGACTCCGAGGGCAACGTCATTTCGTGGGCCTCCTCGGGCGGCGTCGGCTTCACCGGTTCGCGCAAGTCCACCCCGTTCGCCGCGCAGATGGCCGCCGAGAAGGCCGGCCGCGCCGCGATGGACCAGGGACTTCGTCGCGCCGAAGTGCACGTGAAGGGCCCGGGCTCGGGTCGTGACACCGCACTGCGCTCCATCCAGAACCTGGGCATCGAAGTGTCCGGCATCAAGGACGTGACTCCGGTGCCGCACAACGGTTGCCTCCAGCCGAAGCGAAAGAGGCCGTAACCATGGCTCGCTACACAGGACCGAAGGTACGCATCTCGCGTCGCCTTGGCATCAA
>JALRCR010000529.1 GCA_023257255.1 Gammaproteobacteria bacterium
TCAGCTTGCCCATCTTGATGGAAAAAGAAGAATGGAAAGACGGCGAACTGATTGGCAAAGACGAAAGTGAAGGTCGCAAGCCCGGCGGCATGGTCAAGACTGGCGAATGGGAAGCCATCAACAAAGCCACCGCTTTGTGGACCCGCCCCAAAAAAGACGTCACCGACGATCAGTACAAAGACTTCTACAAGCAAATCAGCAAAGACTTTGCCGAGCCGCTCACCTGGACACACAACCGCGTGGAAGGCAGCACCGAGTACACACAGCTTTTGTACATTCCTTCACAAGCCCCGCATGACTTGTGGAACCGCGACAAAAAAGCGGGCATCAAGTTGTACGTCAAGCGCGTGTTCATCATGGACGATGCCGAAGCGCTCATGCCCAGCTACTTGCGCTTTGTCAAAGGCGTGGTCGACTCTGCGGACTTGCCTTTGAACGTGAGCCGTGAGTTGCTGCAAGAAAGCCGTGACGTCAAAGCAATTCGCGAAGGTTGTACCAAGCGCGTGTTGTC
>JALRCR010000052.1 GCA_023257255.1 Gammaproteobacteria bacterium
CCGCCTCTCCCGTGGGAGCGGCAGCGCCGCGACGCCAACGGCAGGCCAGCGACCGCTCAAGTCGGGGCAGAAAGCCCCTCCCACAAACGTGATCCAGGGCCGCGCTGCGTTGCTTTGGGCGCGGTCCCGCCGACCGCGATGGGCGTTGACGATTGCGCCTGAGGCTATCGCAACGCCCGCCGGCACAACCGACCCGTCCTACATCCAGTCCGGGAAGTCGGTAGAGACTTTCATGCTGAACTGCGGCTGACGCTTTTCCAGAAACGACTTGACGCCCTCGGCCGCGTCCGCCGCGCCGCCGACGTACCACAGGGCCTGCGATTCAGCCTTGAAGGCCTCGCGCGGATGCCCGGCGCCCAGCATCTGCCACAGCAGACGCCTCGCGATGGCGACCGACACGGCGCTGGTCTTGGCACTGAAGGATGCCGCCAGCGCGCGCGCCCGGGGCAGCAGTTCCTCCGCGGCCAGCAACTCGCTGACGAGACCACTGGAGAGTGCCTCTTCACTGCGAAAAATCTCACCCGACATAAACCACTTCAAGGCCTGCTCGATGCCGACGATGCGCGGCGCAAACCACGAACTGCAGGCGTCCGGCGCAATCCCGCGCTGCGCGAACACGAACCCGAACTTCGCTCCGGGCACCGCAAGGCGTACATCGCAGGCCAGCGTCATGGTCAGGCCGACGCCGGTGGCCGGCCCGTTGATCGCCGCAATGATGGGTTTTTTAAGCTCAAAAATGCGCAGCGTCAGTTCGCCACCGCCGTCGCGGTGCGCTTCCCGCGAGGTCTCGCGATGATTGAAAGTCCTGCCGCCCGCGCTGAGGTCGGCGCCGGCGCAAAACGCCCGACCGCTGCCGGTCAGGATGATCGCGCGAACCTCGTCGTTGGCATCCGCTTCATCGAAGGCCGCGAGCAGCGCGTTGTGCAAGTCGCGGTTATAAGCGTTCAGCACCTCCGGCCGGTGCATGGTCAGCGTCAGTACGCCGGCGTCGAGTGATTTCAGCAACACGCTCATCGGGGTTCTCGCTCAGGTCTGGATCGCGGGCAGGATTTCTTCGCAGGCACGCCGCGTCTGGTCAAAGACGTCAGCGTCGCCCAGCGCAATCGGCAGCAGCACGAACTTGGACGCGCCCACCGCCTTGTAGGCCTCGATGCGGTCGATGATCTGCTGCACGCTGCCGATCGCGAGCAGCGGTCGGAGGTCGATCTCGTCGCCAATGCCGGCGCGCCGCACCAGCGGAAACTGGCTGACCACCGGGTCGTCGACGCTGCCGATGCGAAACGCCAGCGAAGTGCCGTAATGGTCGTCGTCGATCGTCCGGCCGAGGGCGGTGGCCTCGCTGCGAATCAGCTTGATGGCATGGTCGACCTGCTCGACGGTAGTAATGCCGCCGATCCAGCCGGTGCCGAGGCGCGCGGTGCGCTTCAGCGCGGCGTCGGCGTTACCGCCGATCCACAGCGGCAGCGGCTGCTGGATGGGCCGCGGCGTCACGCTGACGTTGCGGTACTGGTAGAACTTGCCTTCAAAGGTCACCGACTCCTGCGTCCAGAGCATGTTCAGCAACTGGAAAATTTCGCTGGAACGCGCGCCGCGGTCGCTGGCATCGCGGTTGGTGGTCTTCCATTCGATGGCGTTGGGATAGCCCACGCCGAACATCGGCAGCAGTCGGCCGTTGGACAGAAAGTCGATGGTCGCGCACTGTTTGGCCAGCACCAGCGGGTCGCGCAGCGGCGCGACGATGGCGTTCATGCCGAACTTGATGCGCTCGGTGCAGCCCGCCAGCGTCGCCATCACGCTAACCGCTTCAAGGTAAGGATCGACCGACACCAGCCGGTCGGTCTGCCAGACCGAGTCGACCTTGTAGCGTTCCAGCAGTTGGACCCACTCGAACCAGCTTTTCGGTTTGTCGAAGGGGAAGTTGGCAATCCCAAATCCAGCACGAACGGCCATGGCAAAAACTCCGGGGTTAAGGCGAGCGACGGTAGCGGACGGTGCCGCCTAGAGTTCCATCGGGTTGCGGAAATGGGCGTTGAAGATACGGTCGCGGTGACTCACCAGCAGCGGATCCAGCGCGGCCATCACCTCGGCCGGGGTGGAGTCGATCATCTCGCGCAGCGCATCCGGCACCTCGCACTGCGACGGCGGCGAGAGCTGCAGCAGGTTCATGAACGCCACCCAGTAGATGTCGAGCGCCGACAGGCGGTTGCCGATGAAGAACGGCCGCCCTTTGGCCACCTGACTGCGGAGTTGCGCGGCGAGCGCCTCAAGCTGGGCGATCAGCCGCCCGCTGGCCGCCGCTACATCGGCACGGCGGTAGCCATATTTGCTGCCCATGCGGGCCACGCCTTCCGGCGGGCTGCCGCTGTCGATCGCCGGGGCAAACATTTGCAGCCGCCGGTTCCAGCCGAGCCCGAGCTCGCCGCACAGCTCATTGGCCAAGCCGATCATCAGCGCCCGGTCGTGGACGTTGTCCGGGAGCAGCGAGGGCGTCGGCGCCAGACGCTCGGCGAGCATGAGGATGTCGAGCCAGCGCGAAATGGGTTTCTCATCGTTCCAGGCCACGACCGGCCCGCTGTTTTCGCCTGACCAGGCGACGAGCTCCTCGTTGGTCCCGCCCGCTTCCTGCGCGGCGACCAGAAAGTCGAGGCCCTTGATTTCAAAAATGGTCTTCGCGGCCTGACCCCAGGGACTGGGATAGCCCTTGACCAGCACGAGTCGCAGTCCCTGCGCCTTGATAATCTCGTTGAGCGGACGGTAATCGAGCATAGGGATCTCCGGCGCGAATCTGCGCGTTTAAATACCGGATACGAACATCGCGGGTGGCCGGTATCCTACGCGCAAGATCCCGGTTAAATCGAGCCAAATCCATGCCCTTGTCCGCGCCTCTCTCCCTGGCTGACGCCCTCGCCCTCCACCGCCGCGAGGCCGGCATCGCGCACACCCTCGAACTGACGCTCCCGGCGCAGCAAGCGCCATGGCATCCGAGCGGGCTGCGGGTCGAAGCGGGTCAGCACTATTCCGTTTTTGCCCGCGGGCGGATCGACTGGTCGCGGCGCCTGCCGGGCTTGCATGGCGGCCCACGTTTCCATCTGTGGGCGCGGGTCTCGCCGGGGGGACGCATCGTCAACCTCAGACAGGACACCGACAGCTTCATCGCCGATTGCGCGGGAGAACTCGAGTTCGGCATCTACATGGGCATGTGGAAAAACGCCTTTGGCGAACTGGCCAGCGACCCCGCCATTTATGCGCGTCTGACGGGCGAACTCACCCTGCAGGTGGTGCTCTGGCAGCACAGCGCGCTGGCCGGCCTGCGCGCGCTGGCCGTCGCAGCGCCAGCGGTGCCGGCCTTTGCCGCCGAACTCGCCCACCTCGAGCATCCGGCCCCGCCACCGGCCGGCTGGGACTATCTCGTCGAGGCGGGTCAGGCCGAGATGTACCGCCCGACGCGAACGCCCGACGGCGCACCCGCTATCCACCTCTGCGGCGCAGACGATCAGGGCATTCTCGTGCGCGAAGTCGACTTCCCGTTGAGTCCTGCCACCCGGCTCGACTGGCGCTGGCGGGTCGATACGCACCCCAGCACCGTGGCGGAAGACACGCCCTACACGCACGACTACCTGTCGGTCGCTGCCGAATTTGAAGACGGCCGGGACCTCACCTGGATCTGGAGCAGCAGCCTGCCCGTCGGCCACCACTTCGCGTGTCCGATCAAGGCCTGGTCGGCGCGCGAAACCCACTGGGTGGCGCGCAGCGGCGCGCAGGATTTCGGCCGCTGGGTGAGTGAATCGCGGGCGGTCCACGCCGATGTGGCCGCCGCCATTGGCCCGCCGCCGGCGCGCATCGTGCGGATCTGGCTGATTGTGGTGGCTACGTTTCAGCACGGCCGCTTCGACGCACAGGTCGCCGACATCTGTCTGCACGACGGCGAACAACGTCTCGCGGTGCTGTAGCCGCAGACGGTTTTGTGACCGGGCGCGCGCTTGTGTAAGGTGACGCCCCTGCATCGAGGTCGAGAGGAGCAGCATGAACGCCTACGAACAAAAGCCCTGGCTGGCGCAATACACCGCCGGGGTGCCGGCCACCGCCACGCCCGGTTTCACCAACGCGCTGGAAATGTTTCGCGCCGCCCGCGCGCAAGACCCTTCCCGCACCCAGATTTTCTACTTCGACCACGGCATCAGCGTCGCTGAAGTCGACCGCCTGAGCGACCAGCTCGCGGTGGCGCTGCTCGCCCGCGGTATCGGCCGCGGCGACCGCGTCGCGGTCTACCTGCAGAACGTGCCGCAGTTTGTGCTCGCCATGCTGGCGGCGTGGAAATGCGGCGCGATCATGGTCTCGGTCAACCCGATGCTGCGGCATAAGGAAGTCAGCCTGATCCTCAAAGACTCCGGTGCCAAGGGTCTCATCACCCTCGAGTCGCTGTATCACGAGGTAGCGAGCGCGGTGGTCGGCGAGAGCAAGGTCGAATTTGTCCTGACCACCTCCGAGCTCGAGTTTCTGGGCGACACCCGCCCTGCGCTGCTGAAAGACTCGCAGCGCATGGCCTGCCCCGGGGCGGAAGATTTCATGACGGTCATCAACGCGCTGGCCGGCCAGACCCCGCCGCCGGTCGATTTGAGCGGCGACGACGTCGCCCTGCTGACCTACACCTCGGGCACCACCGGGCCGCCGAAGGGCGCGATGAATCTGCATCGCAACGTGGTCTACAACAGCACCGTCTATCGCGAGTGGATGCAGCTGTCCCCGCAGGACGTCATCCTCGGCGTCGCGCCGCTGTTCCATATCACGGGGCTCATCGCCTGCATCACGACCGCCATACTGCTGCCCTGCCCGCTGGTACTCTACTACCGCTTCGATCCGGCGGTAACCGCCGAACTCGTGGAAACCCACGGCGTGACCTTTGTCGTTGCGTCGATCACGGTGTTCATCGCGCTGATGAACAATGAGGAAGCCAAAAAACGCAATTTCTCCACGCTGAAGAAGGTCTACAGCGGCGGTGCGCCGGTCTCGCCGGCGCAGGTCGATGCCTTCCGCGCGCAGTTCGGCGCCTACATCCACAACATCTACGGCATGACCGAAACCACCAGCCCGACACACGCCGTGCCGCTGGGCGGCAACGCGCCGGTCGACCCCAACACCGGCGCGCTGTCCGTGGGCGTGCCGGTCTGCGGCGCGGTGGTCTACGTGGTAGACGATGAAGGCAACGCGCTGCCGGCGGGTGAAGTGGGCGAAATCGTCTCCGGCGGCCCGATGGTGGCACCGGGCTACTGGGACAAGCCGGAAGAGAGCGCCAAGGCGTTTGAAGCCCGCGGCATCCACACCGGCGACGTCGGCTTCATGGACGAACAGGGCTGGTTCTACATCGTCGACCGCAAGAAAGACCTCATCATCGCCTCCGGCTACAAGGTGTGGCCGCGCGAGGTGGAAGACGTGCTCTACACGCATCCGGCGGTGCGCGAATGCGCGGTGGTCGGCGTGGTCGACGCCTACCGGGGAGAGTCCGTCAAAGCCTTCGTCAGCCTGAAGGCTGGCGCCAGCGTGACGGGCGAAGACATCGTCGCCTGGTGCAAGGACCTGATGGCGGCCTACAAGCGTCCGCGCGAAGTGGAAATCGTGGCTGAACTGCCGAAGACGGCGAGCGGGAAGATCATGCGGCGGGAACTGCGGAAATAAGCGTCAACCCGCCGGGTCGGGATTTGGCGCATGCGCCAAATCCTGATCGCGGCGTACACGCCGCCCCGCTGGCGCCGCAGAAGACACGGCGTCGGCTTCAGAGCACCGGCGGTGGTTGACCTGTCAGCTGCGGTAGCGCGGCGTCCACACAGGCCCAAGTCGGCGCCGCACTGGTCCAGATGGTACTGCCCGGCCGGGCAATTTCCGGATCGTCCAGCGCCCCGGCCCGCACGATAACCACCGTGGGCCTGATTTCAGCCGCGCTGAATATCGGCGTGCCGCAGGTCGGGCAGAAGTGCCGATGCATCCGGTTGCCGCTGTCAGCGGTGCTGACGTAGTCGCGCAGCTCGCCGCTGACGGTCATGCCTTCGCGGTGAAAAATGACGTTGACCGTGCCGCTGCCCGCGCCCAGATACTGGCAAAGCCGGCACCAGCACACGCGACTGCCCAGCGGTTGCTCAGGAAAGCTGAACTTCACCGCCCCACACAGACATCCACCCGTCACCGCCATCGGCGTTCTCCCCTTGGTCGTGCCGGCTCAGCGCGGCGCCAGCATTTCCAGCGTTGGCCAGTCCCATAGCAACCCACCGGCCTTACCCGGCTGATAGTCGTCATCCGGATGAATGGGATACAGGCTCACGTGCGTCGCACCGGCGTCGAAGTAGCTTTGCACCACCGCACGCAGCCGCGTCTCGTCACCCCACGGGGCGACGGTGTCGATCAGGCGGTCGCTGCCGCCGTTGGCGTAATCGGCTTCGGTGAAGCCAGCGGTCTGCCAGGCCCGGTGATAGGCCGGCAGCTGCATGTAGAAGCCAAGCGCCGCACGCGCCACCCGGCGCGCCTCGCTGGCCACCGTCGAGCGCACGGTGCGCACTACGGCGTGAATCTCCTTGTCCGGGCCCAGCAGTTGCCGCGCATGGGCAATCTGCTCCACCGGCTGGAGATAGAGGAACAGCCCATCGGCCAAATCCGCCGCCACCTGCATCAGCTTCGGCCCATGTCCGGCCAGAATCAGCGGCGCCCGCACCGGTGCCTGGCAGCCGTCGATCTGCACCGCGCGCACCGCGTTCACGTAAGCGCGCATCTTGCGTGCCGGCGGCTCGAAGCGATGTCCGCGCGGTTCCACCAACACCGGATGCGACACGCCCAGCCCCAGCGTAAAGCGCCCCCCGGACAACTCCGACAGGGTGTTGCCGATTTGCGCCGCGGCGTGCGGATCCCGCGCATACACGTTGAAAATGCCGCTGCCCAGTCGCAGACGCGAGGTGCGCGCCAGCAGCCAGCCGCAGGCGGCCGCGGGTTCGCGCCCGAACACCTCCGGCAGCCACAGCGTGTCATAGCCCAGCGCTTCCAGCTTTTGCGCGTGTTCGGTGAGGGTGCGTCCGTCGACGCCTTCGGTAAATTGCAGCAAGCCCAGACGCGACATCAATAACTCCTCAAGCAAATGGCCGGCGCGTGCAACGCCGGCCGTAGACGGGACGATTAACGAAAAGCGGGAATGACTTCCTTCGCCATCAACTCCAGGTGCTCGTTAGCCCAAGACGGATGCAGGCCGGCCGGCACCGCCCAGGTATACCAGCGCGTGGTGCCGGTTTCCGCACAATAGTTGCGGATCATCTCCACCGCCTTGGCGGGCTCCACGATGTAGCAGCCTTTTTCTTCCAGCGCCGCCTGATTGGCTTCCACCGGCTGGATATAACCCATGCCGGCGTCCTTGAACCATTTGGCGTAGCAGTTCTGCTGATAGGCAATGTGCTCTTTGGCTTCATGCCAGCGCTTTTCAGGGTCTTTGGCGACCTGTAGCCACATATAGCCGCCGGCAATTTCGTGCTGGTTGGGATCCTTGCCCTGGTTTTTCACTTCGTCCCAGAAGAGCTTGGCAAACGGGCTGATGGGACCAGTGGCGATATAGCCATAGCCCACCCGCGCCGCGCGGCGCACCGCCACGTTGCTGAAGCCGGCAATCCATAGCTTGGGCTCTTGCTGCACCGGACCGGGATACAGCGCGATGTCGTTGTAGGTGTAGTGCTTGCCCTTGAAGCTGAAGCGCTCGCCGGCGAACAGGCGCTTGATGATCTCGATGCCCTCTTCCATCCGCTGGGCGCGTTCCTTCAGATCCACATTGAAGCCAATGAACTCTTCCACCTTGTAGCCGATGCCAAGTCCGAGTTCGAGGCGCCCGTTGGAAATGACGTCCAGCGTGGCGGCGTCTTCGGCCACCCGCACCGGGTCGTGCAGCGGCAGCAGCAGCACGCTGGTGCCAATGCGGATGCGCTTGGTCCGCGCGGCAATCGCGCAGCCGATGGCGAGCATCGAGGGCGAATAGCTGTCGTCGCAGAAGTGATGCTCGGACAACCAGACGTCGTCGAAGCCCAGTTCTTCGGCGCGCACGATCTGATCAATCGTCGCCTGATAAATCTCGACGTTGCTTCGCGGCCACTGCGGCGGATTGCGGAAGTCGTACCACAGGCCAAAGCTCAAGGGACGGGTGGTGTTCATGCGCGTTTGCTCCTCCAATAAATTCAGTTCGGCGTCTCGGCGGGACAGGCCGACATCAACAGCCCGGCGCCGCAATCAGAAACCGCTTTCTTTTCCAGATCGCCGGCGACAATGCGCCGGGCGTAAGCCTGCTGGTTCCAGCCGACAAACTGCGCCATCAGCTGCATGTAGCCGGTCGCGCCGTCGTTGCCGTGCCGGCGTGCGGCGTCATACCAGCCAAAGGCCCGGATATCGTCGTGCGGCACGCCCAGCCCCTGCCGGAACATGCTGCCCAGATTGCGCATGGCGTGCGCATCACCGGCCAGCGCGCCCGCCTTGAAGCAGCGCGCGGCCTCGCGGTAGTCCACCGCCGTGCCGAGGCCCAGATAGTGAAGAATGCCTAACTGGTTCCAGACCTTGGCCTCGCCCGCGGCGGCGCGGGCCGGTAGATGCTTCAGGGCTGCCGCGTAGCGGCCCTCAGCGAAATAGTCCGGCGGCGACTGTGTGCCGCAGCCGGCGATTGCCAGCACGCCCCACAGCCACAGCACGCCTGTTCGCCGCATCTTGAGACCGCAGACTTAGCGTCCCTCGGTCAGCGAGGACACATCAAAGCGCCGCTTGATCTGCTGCTTGCTCATCGTCGGCATGGTGGTGACCTTGTTGGCCACCGAAATCGTCGAGGTATTGGCCAGCACGTCGATCGCGATCGTGCCTTCCCACAGCGGCACCGAGCGCTCCAGCTGCTCCTGCGGCGTGGTGCCCGGCGCCTGCAAGTGATAAAGCACGCCAAAAATACGCCACAGCTTGCCCTCGCGATTGAACGCCAGCGCCACCGGCGAGGACATGGTCTGCTTGTCAAAGAAAATGATCTTGCTGGCGTAGGGGTGGCCCTTCCACTTCGGGGTGGCCTCTACCGCCCAGCAACGCCGCACCTGCCAACGGTCGTGCGGCACCCGGCTCTGCGGACCGAAGTAGGTCGGCAAGGGCTTGCGGGCATCGATCACGAAGAGCACGTCTTTCTCGCCCAGCAACTTCCAGTCGAAGTCGAGCACCCGGCCGGAAAATGCTTCGAAATCGTCGATGGTCATGTCCGATCCCATGTAGACGTCGGCGCGTTCCTGCGCCGACAGTCGGCGCACCCGGCGCTGGGAGGGCAGATAGGAATTGACCTGGTCTTCCTCGGTCGCGTCCAGCGGGCGCTCCACGACAAACTTGGTGCCCTTGACGTCAAAAGGCTCGAGAAACTCCACATAGTCCTTGTAGAGACGGGTTTCGACGTCTTCGGCGTCGGCCTTGTAGCCGTGATCTTTCATCCACGCCAGATGATTGAGATACACCCGCTGGTAGTTCTGCACCAGAAAGCGCTCGACGTGCCCGCCGCCTTCGAGGCCCTCGTTCAGCTTGCCCCGGGTACCCGGCGCCGCCGGGCGAATGTAGTTCATGGTCAGTTCGTCATTGCGCCAGCCGTAGTACTGCCAGCGGTGGATACGGTTCCACGCCAGCATCAGCCCCGCCTGCTCCGGGGTGGCGGCCTTGAGTTGCTCATCGGAGAACGGCCGCCCGGCGGTGTAGTTCTGCAGGGCGCCATCACCGTCGATAGTGGCTTTGCCGAGGAACTCCTGGGTCGCTTCCGTGTAGCTCACGTGCGGTTCGATGTTGGCCGTGGCCTGGATTTCCATATCCACTTCAGGAAACAGGAACTCCTCGGCGTAACCCGGCGGTTGCAGGCTGGAGATGACCGCTGCGTCGTCGGCGCGCAACACGCGCCCGGCGTCCGGCAGCACTTCCGGCGAGGGCTGGCCCACCCAGTTCAGCACGTCGTCGCGAGTGGTGGCGAACGCGCCCTGCGCAAGCGCGCTCAGCAAGAGCGCGCAGGCGGTTTGTTTGAGGCTCGGTAAGGACATAAAAACTCCCTGTGATGCGGGCACCGTTCAGCGGCCTTCGGTCAGACGGGACAGGCTGAACGTGCGGTTGATTTCACGCTCGCTCATGGTGGGAAACTCGGTCGCGGAGGTCGCACGTGCGATCGTGGTGGTCTGATTGCTCACGTCGAAGGCGATGCTGCCGCGCCAGCCGCTGACCGAGGTCTCCAGCGCGCGTTCCGGCGTGCTGTTATCCGGCGTCGGCCGCTGGTAATGCGTGACGAGTACCCGCCACAGGGCGTTCTTGCGGTCGAGCATCAAGGCCATGGTCGGGGTGTAGGTTTGCTGGTCAATCAACAGAAACTTGGCCGACATCGGGTGCCCTTCCCAGCGCGGCTTGAGTTCGACCACAAAGCAGGGACGCACCTCCCACTGGTCGACCGCGACGTTGCTCAAAGGACCACCGAAGCGCAGCGTCTTCTCGCGCGAGTTGGACACGTGCAGCACCGTCTTCTGCCCCCGATAAATCCACTCGTAGTCCATCACGCGGCCAGAGAAACCTTCAAAGTCATCCAGCGTGTAGTTGGAGCCCATGAAGTTATCCGCCCGTTCCTTGGCCGAGAGGCGGCGCACGCGCCGCTGCGAAGGCAGGTAGGAGTTGACCTGATCTTCTTCACTCGCCTGCAGCGCGCGCTCCACCACGAAGGTCGTCCCGGCAACGTCGAAAGGCTCTACAAAGGAAATCAGATCCTTGAAGTACCGCCCGGCGCTGTCGTTGGCGTTCACCCGGTATTGCTGGGCGGGCAGCATCGCGAGATGGTTGAGATACACCCGGTGGTAGAACTGCACCAGTTGGCGCTCGGCATCGCCGCCACCTTCCATGCCACCGGCCTGCGTGCCACCGGGCGCACCGTTGGCCGTCGGCTGAACGTAAACCATATCCAGCGTCTTCACGCGATAACCGTAGTACTGCCAGCGGTAGACGTGATTCCAGGCCAGCATCAGGCCGGCCTCTTGCGGCGAGACGTCGTCGAAACGTTCCGGGTCGAAAGGCGTGCCTGCGGTGTACTGCTCCACGCCGCCATCGGCGCCTAGCACCGTCTTGCCCGCATTGGCCGCGGTGGCGTCCTGATAGACCTGCGGCGGCGCATAATCGCCGGTGGCCACAATCTCGAACTGCACGCCGGGCGCATTGGCCGCATCGTAGAAGCCGGGGGCCAGCAGGCTACGCAGCGTCTCCAGCCCCTCGTTGCCAACGGTGGTGCCGGGCTCCGGCAGCGCGGCCGGCGCACTCGCCAGCCAGGCTTCGATCGCCTCGCGTCCCTGTGCGCCCTCTGCCTGCGCCGCGCCCTGCCACACGAGGCAGGCCAGCAAGCCCAGCGTTACGCTTCCTTTTGTTTTCACCACGTCTCTCCCCTTCGTTTTTTTTGATGTCATCAGACGCGCCGTTCAGGCGGCCTTGGCCCGCAGGGCCTGATTGACCCTGGGCATAACTTCCTGCGCCATCAGCCGCATCGAGTTTCGCATCTCGCTCTTCTGCTGCCAGTCGTGGGCCGCGTAGAGCAAGGTGCCGAAATGACCGACCTCCTCGCGCAGTTCCAGCAGCTTGCGCGCCACGGTGTCCGGGCTGCCGTGAATCACGCAGGCGTCGCGCAGGGCTTCGGGCTGCAGCTGCGCCGGGTCGTCGCCGGGCTGCGCCACGAACGGCGCGCGGTAGTTGGAGCGGTCAAAAATCGCGAAAAGGTAGCGGTAGTAGTAGTCGAAGGCGCCGTTTTCAGCTTTCACGAAACGCTCGGCTTCAGCATCGGTGCTGGCGACATACACGCTGCGCGCCACATGCCAGTCTTCGGGGTTCGCTTCGCGCCCGGCGGCAGCCGCAGCGGCCGCGTAGGTCGGCCAATGCGTCTTCAGCGACCAGTTCGCGATGAAGTTGGCCGACACTGGCAGATACCCGCGTGAACCAGCGAAGGTCAGTGAACTCGAATGCGGGCTCATGGCCGAAATCCCGATCGGCGGATGCGGCAGCTGCAGGGGCTTCGGCACATAGCCAAGCTTGATGTCGTGATGCGTCCATTCCTTCATGTCGATCGTCCAGTACTTGCCCTTGATGTGGTAAGGCGGTTCGGTGTTCCACATCGTCAGCATCTGGTCGAGCGACTCTTTCATCATCTCCATGCGGTCCTTGTCCATCGTGCCGAACAGCTCGAAGTCGGACAGCAGGCCGCCGGGGCCCACGCCCATGATGAAACGGCCGTTCGAGAGATGGTCGAACATCGCCGCCTGCCCGGCCGTCACCGCCGGGTGGTACTGCGGCAGATTCATCACGCCGGTCGCGAGCTTGATCTGCTTCGTGCGCGCGATCAGGTTGGCGTGGAAGATCAGTGGAGACGTGATTTGCTCCACCTTGGAGGAATAGTGTTCGCCGACCCAGGCTTCGCTGTAGCCAAGTTCATCGGCAAGCACCACGGCTTCGATGTCCTCGTCCAGCGTCTCGTGGTAATCCCGGTCGATGTGATGCAGCGGCATCATGAAGTAACCCAGTTGCATGGCGAATCCTCGTCAGGTGTTGCGGCTACCGCAGGCTAAGAGCCGAACCGGCAAAGTTCAAGGCGCGGCGGGTGATTCATTTGCGGCAGGTAATTCTTCGCGTCTGCGACCGGAAAAGAATCATCTATTTAGGGGGCGAAGCTGCTTTGGCCGCGTCAGTTTTCTTGACAGACCAGCGTCTCAAAAGCCCGGTTTTTCTGGCTTTTTTTACATGCCACCCGCGCCACCCCGCCAATTACGGGCTGCTGGCGCTGGCACGACTCTGGCAATGCCCCCGTTGACGCCGGCCTGTCAACGCGGCGCGCGTTTACCCCTGTCAAGGAGAATCCGATGAATATCTTTCGTTTAAGTACGCTGGGCACCGCGCTGGCGCTGGCCTTCGCTGGCAATGCCTATGCGGGCGCCGTGATCTACAACCCGGCCGGCACGCTGGTCATGGGTATCAACGACAATGGCTCGCTTAATTTTGGGAGCGGTGTCACCACCAATGGTGGCAGCGATATCGCCGCCGACGGTTCCGGTGGTGGCGCTGGCTCGGCCGGTATCGGCTTCAAGTTTGCCGACGGCAGTTTTCGCGATGCGACCTCACCCGGCTGTTTGTGCGAGGGCTGGGGCGTGTCCGTTAACGGCACCACCAGTGGCTATGCCAATGTGACCACCGACGGCGGTGGACATAACCTGAGCTACGGGCCGTTGGTCACCACCGCCTCCACTGCCACCGCGACCACCTCGCTGATCAGCATGCCGGGGCTAACCGTCACCCAGGCCTATCAGCCGGCCACTAACGCGAGCAGCGCGCTCTATCGCGACCATGTCACCATCACCAACCTCACCGGCGCGGCGGTCACTGACCTCAAATACGTGCGGGTCATGGACTGGGATGTGCCACCGACCGAGTTCAACGAATACGTGACGATCAAGGGCGCCGTGACGACCACGCTGCTGGAGGAATCCGGCGATAACGGCTTCAACACGGCGGATCCGCTGGGCGGCTATTCCGACCGCTTCGGCCTGTGCCACAACATCGACTGCACCGACGCTGGCGCACTCGACCACGGCGCCTACTTCCGCTTCAACTTCGGCTCGCTGGCCGATGCGGCGGTCTATGAGTTCGATATCTTCTACGGCGCAGCCGCCACCGAGCGCGACGCCATTGCGGCGATCGCAGCGGAAGGTCTGGAGCTCTACTCGCTGGGGCAGTCGTCCGGGGGTGACGGCAGTGGCGGTTCAAGCTGGATATCGGGCGCGCCGGCGACCTATATCTTTGGCTTCAAGGGCGTGGGTGGCACGATCATCGAACCCGTCCCGGAACCCGCCACGCTGGCCCTGTTGGGCGTGGGGCTGATGGGCCTCGGCGTCGGACGGCGCCGTCGCGGCTAGCTAAGCGGCCAGCACGATGCCCGGCCCGGTGCCGGGCATCGCTGCTGCGCTCAGGTGTCTTCGTTCTCGTGCAGGATGCCAGCCTCGCGCAGCGCTTTGATGCGCGCCGCGTCGTAGCCCAGCATCTCGCTCAGCACCGCATCGTTATGCTGGCCGGTATACGCCGCTTCCAGCGGGATGTTGTTCGGGAAACCCGAAAACCGCAGCGGCATGCCGGGCGTGCTGAATTCGCCCAGCTTGGGGTCGTTGATCTTGCGCACCGTGCCGCGCTCCAGCATATGCGGGTGATTGCAGACCTGTTCGATAGTCAGCACCGGCGCGCAGGGCACGCGGTGTTTTTCCAGCGCCGCCAGCACGCTGTCGGTGTCGCCCAGCGAATCGACCCAGGCCTGCACGATCGCCACCACCTCGGGCACCCGCGTACAGCGGAGCGCGTTGGTTTTGTAGCGCTCATCCGTCACCAAGTCCGGCCGCCCCATCGCCTCGCAGAGGCTGGGCCACTGGTGATCGAGCGCGATGATGCAGACATAGCCGTCGCCCGCCTTGTACAGGCCCAGCGGACAGACTGCGAAATGGTGATGCCCGGCGCGCGTCGGCGACTTGCCGGTCAGGCTGTACATGGCCACGTTGATTTCGTGGCAGTGGAAGTAGGAGTCGAGCAGCGAGATATCCAGATACTGGCCTTCGCCGGTGCGCTCCCGATGCAGCAGCGCAAAGCCAATCGCGCAAGCAGCGTGTACGCCGGTGTTCACATCGCCCAGGCCGATCATGGGCAGGCTGGGTGCGCCGTCGGGTTCGCCGATCATGCCGGTGATGCCGGAGTAGGCCTGCGCGATGTAATCAAAGCCCGGCAGTTCCGACAGCGGGCCCTGCTGTCCCAGCGCGGAAATGGAGCACATCACCGCGCGCGGGTTGAGGGTTTTCACCGTCTCCCAGCCGATGCCCAGGCGCTCCGCCACCCCGGGCGAGAAGTTTTCCACCACCACATCCACCTGCTTGATCAGGTCGTGGATGATGGCTCGACCTTCAGGCGTCTTGAGATTTACGCAGATGCTTTTCTTGCCCCGGTTCTGCTGCACGAAATAGGACGTGCGGCCGTTCAGCTTGATCGGCAGCAGGCGGGACATATCGCCCACCGGCGGCAGTTCGACTTTCACGATGTCCGCGCCCATTTCAGCCATCAGGCGGGTGGTGGTCGGGCCCGCCAGCGCGTGGGTGAAATCCAGCACCTTGTAGCCGTCCAGAATGTGTTTGAGATTCATCCGCTGTTCTCCCCTGCCAGAGCTCGTTTTAATCAGCCGACGCTGGAGCGCACGAGCTCGCGGCGGGCGTGACGTTCGTATTTGGGTGCGGGCGTGTTGACGATGTCGGTCAGCGCCGGCGCGTTCTTGCCGGCCGCAATCCGCTCCTCGGCGACCGGCCCATAGGTGGTGCTGCGCTGAACGGCCTCGCGACCGGCGGCGGCAATCATCGCCAGCATTTCCTCCGGACTGGTTTCCTGCCCGTGGGCAGAACCCGCCGCGCGCGTGATGCTTTCGTTCATCAGCGTGCCGCCCAGATCGTTCACCCCGGCGGCCAGACAGGCGACCACGCCTTCGTGTCCCATCTTCACCCACGAGGCCTGGATGTTCGTGATTAGCGGATACAGCGTGAGCCGCGCCACCGCATGCATCAGCACCGCTTCGCGGAAAGTCGGCCCGCGCCGCGCGCGGCCTTTCAGGTAGAGCGGCGCTTCCATGTGCACGAAGGGGAGCGGGACAAACTCGGTAAAACCGCCGGTTTCCGCCTGTAGCGCCCGAATGCGCAGCAGGTGCCGCGCCCAGTGTTCGTAGCGATCCACGTGGCCGTACATGATGGTAGACGTGGTGCGGAAGCCGACCTCATGCGCCGTGCGCATGACCTCAAACCACTGCGCGGTGTTGATCTTGTCCGGGCACAGAATCTTGCGGACTTCGTCGTCCAGCACTTCGGCCGCCGTACCCGGCAGCGTGCCCAGGCCGGCGGCGCGCAATTCGCTCAGAAACTGACGCAGCGGAACCCCCGCCGTCGCCGCCCCTTGCCAGACTTCGAGCGGCGAGAAGGCATGCACATGCATCTCCGGCTCGGCGGCCTTCACGATGTCGAGAATGTCGAGATAGGTCTGGCCGGTGTACTGCGGATGAATACCGCCCTGCATGCACACTTCGGTCGCGCCGCGCGCCCAGGCTTCTTTCACGCGACGCGTGATTTCGGCCGGGTCGAGATCGTAGGGCTTGCCGCGCAGGTCTTCAGAATGCTTGCCTTTGGAAAAAGCGCAGAACTGGCATTTGAAGTAGCAGACGTTGGTGTAGTTGATGTTGCGGTTAACGACATAGCTGACCGCGTCACCGACTGTCGCCCGCCGCAGCGCGTCGGCGGTCTGGCAGATATGGCTGAAGTCGTCGCCGCGGGCGGCAAAGAGCCGCGCGACTTCGCCCTCGGTCAGGGTCTCGCCGGCGCTGGCGCGGGCGCAGATGGCCTGCACCTCGGCCGAGATCCGCAAAGGGGCGCGCGTGATCAGCGCCAGTTCTTCCGCTGCCGGCACGGCGGCCTCACCCGGGCTCCAGTCGTTGCTTCGGGGCAGGCCCGCGCCGTCGATTGCCTGCAGCACCGGCGTGCGGAACCGCGCATCCAGCCACTTCTCGCCGTCATGGGCATAAGCGGGGTAGACCGTCAGGCGCTCGTGCAGGTATTTGCCGGCGTCGCGCGTGGCCTCGGCCAGTTCGGTCAGGGCTCCTTGCGTCGACTCCATCGCATCGGCCAGCAGGCGGTGCGCCTCGCGGACCTGGGCGATCTCCTTCTTCAGCGCGCGGCGGGCGGCGGCCACCTGCTGCGCCACGGCCTCGCAGTTGGCGTCAGCCTGAATCATCCCCTGGATGCCGCGCAGCTGGCCCTCGATCCGCCGCAGCCGGCTGATCATGCTGCGACGGTGCTCGTCCATGGTCTCCGGGGCGGGCGCGGCGGTCGCTTTGGCAGCGGCCTTTTTGGCGGGTTTACGGGTCATGGCTTCAAGGCGCTCTGTTCCATTTGCAGATAGACGTTATAGGCGTTGGCACGGTTTGCGACTGCAAAGGTAGGCAGTGAGGCGAACGCCGTCCAGTCGGTATTGGCGTAGGCCTCGTCGAAGGGGACGAAATCGGCAACCGCCTGCGCCATGGTCTCGCGCAGATAGCGCAGATAGCGCGTGGTCAGCGCCAAATCGGCCGCGGGTCTCTGCGAGGCCGGCCCGTGCCCGGGCACCAGCACGCGCGCAGGGATTTGCTTGAGATGTTCCAGCCCGTTCAACCACAAGCCGGTGTCGGCTTCCCCGACGAAGGGCACGCGGCCGGCGTAGACCACATCGCCCGCGTAGAGCACGCCGTCCGGCTCCACCAGCATGGCCAGATCTTCCGGCGCGTGCCCCGGGCCGATGTGTACCAGCCGAAACGTGAGTTCGCCCAGCGTGAAGCTTTCATCCGCCGTCAGCCAGCGGTCCGGGGTCGGCAGCACAAAGCCGGCGCCCAGCCAGGGTCCAAGGCTCTGCTGCCGCTCGGCCAGACGCCGCGTGGCGGCCTCGGAATGCAGATAAAGGCGGGCCGCGTCGTGCGCCCAGATTTCGGCGCCCGCCTCGCGCAGCGCGGGAATGCCGTAGAAGTGGTCGGCGTGGTAGTGGCTGATGATGACCCGTCGCACCGGCTGGTCGGTGTACCGCGCGATGATTGCCAGCAGCCGCCGCGCCAGTGCCGGCGAGCCCAGCGCGTCGAACACCACCACGCCATCGGTGGTCACCACAAAGCCGGCGTTCGACATGAACCCCTGGTTTTTCGCCGAGGAATCGGCCAGCACGCCTTCCACGTAGTAGCTGTGCGGACCCACCTGTCGCACCGGCAAGTCGACCGTCGCCGGCTGCCAGCGCGGACCGGCGGCAAGCGCGCCACCGCTGAGCACCAGCATCAGCAGCGCCAGCACGCGCATCAGGCGAGGCCGGGATTGCCGTCTACCCCGCGCAGCACCGGCTGGTTCATGGTGGGCGGGGCCAGTTGGGGCGCTGACTTGAGGTAGCTCGCCACCACGTCCCAGATCGGCGGCCCGGATACGTGCTCCTGCACCGAGGCCCAGCCGGCGACCTTGTACTGGCGCGCGGCGTCGATCGGTTTGCCGTCCAGTCGCAGATCTGAAATGCGCTGCCCCATGGCCGCCGCCGGTTCGCAGCGATACGTGAGACCGCCCACCCGCACCATATCGCCACCCTGCTGGTAGTAGGGATCGGGGTTGAAGAGATTGTCGGCCACGTCTTCCAGAATCGCTTTCAGCCGCTCGCCGGTGAACTCGTTGACCGTCACCGCCGGGTAGGTGATCGCAGTCTGGTCCATCAACGTCTCCATGGTGATGGTCTCGCCGGGCAGCACGCTGGTGCCCCAGCGGAAACCCGGCGAGAGCGCGATGGGCGCGTCCTGCGTTTTCATCAGCGCGTCCAGGATCAGCTGGTCGATGCTGCCGTTGAAATTGCCCCGCCGGTAGAGCAGTCCTTCGCTCACCGCCAGCGGCTCGGCCAGTTGTTTGGCAAAGGGCGCACGCTGGGCGGTGATCAGCGCCGCCATGGCGGGGTC
>JALRCR010000530.1:0-264 GCA_023257255.1 Gammaproteobacteria bacterium
CGTTGATGATGGTCGGGTTCTCGCGCTCGGCGGGCGTCATCGAGCGGATGATCGCCTCGGTGCGCTTCACCTGGTCGTCGCTCACCTCGGCGTCTTTCAGTTGCGCGCCGACGCCGGGGATCATGCCGACCACGTTCTGCAGCGGGCCCATCTTCTTCAACTGCTGCAGCTGCTCGAGGAAGTCGTCGAGGGTGAACTTGCCCGACACGAGTTTCTTGGCGGCTTTTTCCGCCTCGTCTTTCTCGAACACCTGCTCGGCCTGCT
>JALRCR010000530.1:274-510 GCA_023257255.1 Gammaproteobacteria bacterium
CATGCCGAGGATGCGCCCGGCCATGCGGTCGGGGTGGAACTGCTCGAAGGCGTCGAGCTTCTCCCCCGTGGCCGCGAACGCGATGGGTTTGCCGGTCACTTCTTTCACCGACAGCGCCGCACCGCCGCGCGCGTCGCCGTCGAGCTTGGAGAGGATGACGCCGTCGATCGACAGCGTGGCGTTGAACGCCTCGGCGACCGAGACGGCGTCTTGGCCGGTCATCGCGTCGACGACGA
>JALRCR010000531.1 GCA_023257255.1 Gammaproteobacteria bacterium
AGAACCGAGTCGATGTCGTCCAGGCTTTTCCGTAACGCTGCGAGGTCTTGAGTGGTCATGTGGCCCCAAACAAAAACCGCCGCCCCTGATCACTCGGGAGCGGCGGTTTGAAGTCTTGAAACGTTGAACGATTGACTTTGAACTACGCGCGCGGCTCCCCGTGACGGCTATTAAAGCCGCCAAAGCTAAACGAATTAAAGCAGCGCGCGACGACGTTCACGGCGTGAGTATACACGAGGCGCCGCGGCCTACTTGCCCCTCATCGCGTCGACCAGGGCCTGCCCCATGTCGGCCGGGCTCTTGACCACTTTCACGCCGGCCGCCGTCAGCGCGTTCATCTTCTCGGCCGCCGTGCCCTTGCCGCCCGCGATGATCGCGCCGGCGTGGCCCATGCGGCGGCCCGGAGGCGCCGTCTGGCCCGCGATAAAGGCGACAATCGGCTTCTTGAAGTGCTGCTTGATCCAGGCCGCAGCCTCTTCCTCTGCCGAGCCGCCGATTTCGCCGATCATG
>JALRCR010000532.1 GCA_023257255.1 Gammaproteobacteria bacterium
GAAGTAAATCGTCGCGCCTCGGGTAATCCCGTGGCGCGTGGGTCCCACCTCGACCGGAATATCATGCTTGCCCATGATGTCCCCCGCCCGATACACATCGTGGATGGAATCCAGATGGAAGGACATATGATGAAAGCTACCCGCCTCGGGATGCAGCACGAAGGCAATGTCGTGCGGCTTGTTTGAACAGCACAGGAACGCGGCGAGACGCGTGCCACTCTGATGATCGCGCAGCTCTTCACCCAAATCGAAATCGAGCACTTCGATAAAAAAGCGGACGGTCTCGTCGAGCTGCGGCCCGGCCAGCCTGCAGCGTGCGTGTGCGTTCACCCGGCACCGCCAACAACCCGGCCAGGCTGGACAGCAGGCTGGACTTGCCCGCGCCGTTAGGGCCGCAGATCGCGGTCACCTCTCCGGGGCGCAGGCTGAGTGAAACCCCGCGCAGGCGACCGGGCAGGACCAGGTTATCAGCCGTCAGCATCACACCAGCTCCCGCCGCAGGCGCAGCAG
>JALRCR010000533.1 GCA_023257255.1 Gammaproteobacteria bacterium
CCAAGTCCGAGAGCGAGCGCCGTGCGATGTGGCGCATTCGCGATTCGGTCGACAATTTCTTCCGCTATGGCCCGGCGTTTCTGTACGACGTCAGCCTTGCGATTGGCGAGATGGACGCCTACGTCACCGAGGTCAAACGGCGCTTGAACGAAGCCTATCCCGACCACCACTGCTTTACGCTGGGCCACATTGGCGACGGCAATATCCACTTCGCGATTGCCGTGGGCTCTGCCGCGCACGAGCACCACAAGCGCGTGAACGCCTGCGTTTATGAACCGCTGCAGCCGATTGGCGGTTCGGTGTCGGCCGAGCACGGCATCGGGACCGAAAAAATCGACTACCTGCCGCTCAGCCGCAGCCCGGCGGAAATCGCGCTGATGCAGCGGCTGAAAGCGGCGCTGGATCCGAAAGGCATTCTCAACCCCGGCAAGATTTTTCCTGCGGGCTAGCCCCGTGGGAGACACGCATTCGGCGCGGCTGGCGGCCGCGCGGGCGGCCGGGCTCGACTAT
>JALRCR010000534.1 GCA_023257255.1 Gammaproteobacteria bacterium
CGCTGCAACGCTCCTCGGAATGGGTCAAATTATACTAGCGGCATTGCTGGATTCCAAGCCAGCCACCTAAATCCCCCTGGAGCCCCATTGACTTACGCCCAAGAAACCCGGCGCCGCCGGACGTTTGCCATCATTTCTCACCCTGACGCGGGTAAAACCACGCTGACTGAAAAGCTCTTGCTGTTCTCGGGTGCCATTCAAATTGCCGGCTCGGTCAAGGCGCGCAAGGCCTCGCGCCATGCCACCTCCGACTGGATGGAAATTGAAAAGCAGCGTGGCATTTCGGTGGCGTCATCGGTCATGCAGATGCTGTACCGCGACCATGTGATTAACCTGCTCGACACCCCCGGCCACAAAGACTTCAGCGAAGACACCTACCGCGTGCTGACCGCCGTGGACTCCGCCCTCATGGTGATTGACGCGGCCAACGGTGTGGAAGCCCAAACCAGAAGGCTGATTGAAGTGTGCCGCCAGCGCGATACGCCCATCATCACCTTTGTGAACAAGAT
>JALRCR010000535.1 GCA_023257255.1 Gammaproteobacteria bacterium
TGTAGGTGTAGCCATGGCCGAAGGTGCCGAGCTTGCGGCTCTCGTCCAGCATGGCCTGGTAGAGGTCTTCCTCGATGGTGATCGCCGAGAGCGGGAAATAGGCCGAGGTGATGGCCTTGGCCATGGAGATCGAGTCGGGCTTCATGCCCATGGTCGTGGTGCCGAACCAGTTGCCGGTGCGGCCGAAGCCGCAGATCACCTCGTCCGCGATGAAGCGGATGTCATACTTGGCGAGGATGGCGTTGACCTTCTCCCAATAGCCCTTCGGCGGCATCAGCACGCCGCCCGCGCCCATGATCGGCTCGCCGATGAAGGCGGCGATGGTGTCGGGGCCCTCGCGGATCATGTCCTCGAGGTCCTGCGCCATGCGGCTCGCGAACTGTTCCTCCGTCTCGCCCTCCGCACCGAAGCGGTAGTAGTGCGGGCAGGAGGCGTGCAGCACATTGGCGATCGGCAGGTCGAAGTCGTTGTGCACCCAGGGGAGCCCGGTGAGCGAGGCGGACGC
>JALRCR010000536.1 GCA_023257255.1 Gammaproteobacteria bacterium
TTCAATATCCCCGCCACTTCCATCAACTTCGCATCCTGCGCGCGCAGATGATCTAGGGCTGCTTGGCCCGTCAACGCTTCAAACCGGCGCACCCCAGCGGATGAGGCACTTTCAGATAGCGCCACAAAGGCCCCGATATCGCCGGTGCGCGCCACATGCGTGCCGCCGCACAGTTCCAGCGAATAGGTCTGCCCATCCGCCCCCTTGCCCGATCCGGCCAAACTGCCCATCGACACAACGCGCACTTCGTCGCCGTATTTTTCGCCAAACAGCGCTTGTGCGCCGATTGCGCGGGCGTCATCGGGCGTCATGATGCGGGTATCAACGGGGGTGTTTTGGCGGATGTATTCGTTCACTTCCGCTTCCACGGTGGCGAGTTCGGCGGCAGTCATCCCCTGCCCATGGCTAAAGTCAAACCGCAACCGATCAGGCGCGTTCAAGCTGCCACGTTGGGCCACATGATCGCCCAAGGCACGGCGCAGGGCTTCGTGCAACAGGTGGGTGGCC
>JALRCR010000537.1 GCA_023257255.1 Gammaproteobacteria bacterium
CCTGTACGAAGTCGTTCCCGATGCGCCGGGGGAGGGAGTGCCGACCCGACGGGTCACGATCACCGTCAACGGCGAGAAGCGCACGCTCGACATCGAGCCCCGCCTGCTGCTCGCCCACCTCCTGCGGCAGGGCCTGCAGCTCACGGGCACCCACGTGGGTTGTGACACCACCGGTTGCGGCGCCTGCACCGTCCTGCTCAACGGCCGACCGGCCAAGAGCTGCACCGTGCTGGCCGTGCAGGCCGACGGACGCGAGGTCGAGACGGTCGAGGGCCTGGCATCGGCTCAGCAGCTCGACCCGATCCAGGAGGGATTCAAGGAGGAGCACGGCCTGCAGTGCGGCTTCTGCACCCCGGGCATGGTGATGAGCGCGGTGGATCTGTGCCAACGCCACCCCAATGCCACCGAGGCCGAAATCCGCGAACAACTCGAGGGCAACCTGTGCCGCTGCACGGGCTACCAGAACATCGTTCAAGCCGTGCAGCAAGGCGCGGCTGCCATGAAGG
>JALRCR010000538.1 GCA_023257255.1 Gammaproteobacteria bacterium
GATGCCCTTGAAGACGCGGGCGGGGTAGGCCGCGGCGCCGATGGATCCCGGGCGGCGCACGTTGTGCGAGCCGTGGCTCTTGGGGCCGCTCGCGAAGTTGTGGCGCTTGATCGTGCCTGCGAAGCCCTTGCCCTTCGAGGTGCCGGTCACCTTCACGTATGAGCCGGGCACGAAGCGGTCGACGGTGACCATCTGGCCCTCCGAGAGCTCCTCGCCCTCCTCGAGACCGAGGTCCTCGGGCGAGAACTCGTGCAGGTGCCGCATCAGCGGGGAGCCGGCCTTCTCGAGGTGGCCCTGCTCGGGCTTGTTGATGTGCTTCGCCTTCGCCGCGCCGAAGCCGAGCTGCACGGCGGAGTAGCCGTCGCGCTCGTCGGTCTTCACCTGCACCACGGGGCAGGGGCCGGCCTCGATGACGGTGAGGGGAACCCTCGCGCCGTCCTCGGCGAAGATCTGGGTCATTCCGACCTTGCGTCCGATGATCGCAGCCATGATCAGACCTTGATCT
>JALRCR010000539.1 GCA_023257255.1 Gammaproteobacteria bacterium
TCGACCGTGGCATCATCAAGGCGCCGTTCCTGATTCAATCGGTGTTTGGCATCCTGGGCGGCATTGGACCGCACCCGGAAGATGTGCTGCACATGAAGCGCACCGCCGACCGACTGTTCGGCAACAGCTACCAATGGTCGGTACTGGGCGCGGGGCGTCAGCAGATGCCCATTGCCGCCCAGTCTGCCGCCATGGGCGGTCATGTGCGTGTCGGCCTGGAAGACTCGCTGTGGGATGGCCCGGGCAACCTGGCCAAGTCCAACGCCGATCAGGTGACCCGCATCCGCAAGATCATTGAAGGCCTGTCACTTGAAGTGGCCACGCCGGCCGAGGCCCGCGAGATCCTTCACCTCAAAGGCGGCCACAACGTCAACTTCTGATGGCGGTGGCTTTGAATTCTCAAGCCTTGGCGGTGCCCGACCGCCACGGGGGCAACCTGTTCGAGGCCGACCCCCACCTGGCGGCGCTGTTGCGCGTCTACATGCCTGCGGCGGTGGCCACGCAT
>JALRCR010000053.1 GCA_023257255.1 Gammaproteobacteria bacterium
GGCCCAGGCCTGCGCGGCGTATTTCTGTGCGGCCAATATCGCGACTATTGCCTACCCGTTCATCACAATCGCGGCGGCCAATCTGCTCAGCAAGTTTGGCTCCGAGGCGCAGCAGGCGCGTTATCTGGCACCGCTGGTCGAAGGGCGCTTTTTCGGCACCATGGTGCTGTCCGAGCCACAGGCCGGCTCCTCGCTGGCGGATATTCGTACCCGCGCGGTGCCGACCGACGACGGCCACTACCTCATCACCGGCAACAAGATGTGGACCTCGGCCGCCGACCACGAGCTGTCGGACAACATCATCCACATGGTGCTGGCCAAAATCCCGGGCGGGCCGCCGGGCGTGAAAGGCATTTCGCTGTTCATCGTGCCCAAGTTTCTGGTCAACGATGACGGCTCGCTGGGCGAGCGCAACGACGTGCGCGTGGCCGGCCTCAATCACAAGATGGGCTATCGCGGCACCGTCAACGCGGTGTTCAACCTGGGCGAGCAGGGCGGGGCGAAGGGCTGGCTGCTGGGCGAAGCGCATCAGGGCCTGTCCTACATGTTCCACATGATGAACGAGGCGCGGGTGGGCGTGGGTCTCGGTGCCGTGGCGCTGGGCTACACCGGCTATCTGCACTCGCTGAAATACGCCCGCGAGCGGCCGCAGGGCCGGCACGCCGCCAACAAGGATCCGGCGAGCCCGCAGGTGCCGATCGTCGAACACGCCGATATTCGCCGCCTCTTGCTCGCCCAGAAAGCGGCGGTGGAGGGCGGGCTCGCGCTCGCGCTCTACTGCGCGCAGCTGATCGATCTGGAACGCACCTGCACGGTTGCCGGCGAACGCGATCGCCTGAACTTGCTGCTCGATTTGCTGACGCCGGTCGTCAAGTCCTGGCCCAGCGAGTTCTGTCTCGAGGCCAACAAGCACGCGATCCAGATCCTGGGCGGCTACGGTTACACCCGCGATTACCCGCTGGAGCGCTTCTATCGCGACAACCGGCTGAATCCCATTCATGAAGGCGCGCACGGCATCCACGGGCTGGACCTGCTCGGACGCAAGGTGGCGATGCGCGAAGGCGCGGCGCTGACCGCGCTGCTGTCCGAAATCGACTTCACGCTGAGCGCTGCCGCCGTGTTGCCGGCGCTGACCGCCCATTGCACCCAACTCGCCGCCGTGGTCTCGCAACTCAAGACCACCACCGCACGGCTCGGGCTGTTGCGCGACGGTGGGGAAGCACCGCGCGCGCTGGCCAATGCCGGCATTTACCTCGACACCTTCGGGCAGGTGGTCATTGGCTGGATGTGGCTGCGGATGGCGGTGGTCGCGGCGCGCAAGCTGCCGCAGGCCAGCGGTAGCGAGCTCGATTTCTACACCGGAAAACTACACGGCTGCCAGTATTTTTTCCGTTATGAACTGGTGAAAGCTGGCGAGCGCTTAAGTCTGCTGGCCACCGCCGACGACACCTGCCTGAGCATGCAAGACGCCTGGTTCTAGCCCCACGCCTACGGAGCATCGACGATGTCGCACAACATGACCGACTACGCCGCCGAGCGCGGCAGCTTTGTGTGGGCGCCGCCCGCGCGTTTCAACTTTGCGCGCGACGTGCTGGACCGCTGGGCGGAAGACCCGCAGAAGCTCGCGCTGTGGTGGATCGACGATTTTGGCCACGAAGAAAAAATTACCTTCCGCGAACTGTCGGACCGTTCGCAGCGCCTGTGTAACGTGCTGGCGGCGGCCGGCGTGCAGCGCGGTGAGACGGTCATCGTGCTGCTGCCGCGACTGGTCGCGTGGTGGGAAGTGCTGACCGCCTGCCTGCGCATGGGCGTGATGGTCTCGCCCGGCACCACCCAGCTGGCGCCCAAGGATCTCGCCTACCGCATCGAAGCCTCCAGCGCCAGCGCGGTGATCACCGATGAACGCAACGCCGCCAAGTTTGATGAACTGCCCGAACTTGCGCTGCGCACCCGGCTGCTGGTTGGCGCCGAGCGCGCCGGTTGGCAGTCCTACGAGCAGGCGCTGGCTGCCGCGTCGCCCGAGTTCGTGGCCGCCGACACCGCGCCGGATGACGACGCGCTCTGCTACTTCACCTCTGGCACGACGGGCTATCCGAAGATGGCGATCCAGACGCAGGGCTATGGGCTCGCGCACCAGATCACCGGACGCTACTGGCTGGATTTACGCCCGGACGACGTGCATTGGAATCTCAGCGATACCGGCTGGGCCAAGGCGGCCTGGAGCAGTTTCTTCGGACCCTGGACCTGCGGCGCGACGATTTTCGTGCATCACGCCGAAGGCTTCGATCCCAAGCGCTCGCTGGACGTGCTGGCGCAGTACCCCATCACCACCTTCTGCGGCGCGCCGACCATCTACCGCATGGTGGTGCTGCAAGATCTCTCGCAGTACGAATTCAAGACGCTGCGCCACTGCGTGGGCGCGGGCGAGCCGCTCAATCCCGAAGTCATCGAGACCTGGCAGCGGGCCACGGGGCTTGTGATCCGCGACGGTTACGGGCAGACCGAGTCGGTGCTGCTGTGTGCCAGTTTTCCCTGCCTCGAGCCGCGCTTTGGCTCGATGGGCAAGCCGGCGCCGGGCATCGATCTGGCGGTGATTGACGAACACGGCGCGGCGCTGCCGGCGATGCGCGAAGGCGATGTGGCCGTGCGCGTGAAGCCGCAGCGACCGCCCGGCTTGTTCAAGGAATATCGGGGCGATGTAGAGCGCACCCAAAAAGCCTTTCGCGGCGACTGGTATCTGACCGGCGACCGTGCCTACGTGGATGAGGACGGTTACTTCTGGTTTGTGGGGCGGGCCGACGACGTCATTCTCTCCGCCGGCTATCGCATTGGCCCGTTTGAAGTGGAAAGCGCGCTGCTGGAACACCCGGCGGTGGTGGAGTCGGCGGTGGTGTCGAGCCCGGATGAGATGCGCGGCGAAGTGGTGAAGGCGTTCGTGGTGCTGGCGGCCGGGGTGACCGGCGACGACGCGCTGGTCAAAACCCTGCAGGACCACGTGAAGCAGGTGACCGCGCCGTACAAATATCCGCGCAAGATCGAGTTTGTCACCAGCCTGCCTAAAACCGTCAGCGGCAAGATTCGCCGGGTTGAACTGCGCGAACGCGAATGGGCGAAGCCGGGGGCGTGAAGCCGCCCGCGGTAGCGCCGGCCAGCCCGGAGGCGCAACGCGCCGCGCTGGTCATGGTCGTTGCGAACTCCTTCGCCCAGCCGCTGATGCTGTCTTCGGTCACCGTGGCCCTGCCGAGCATCGCCAACGACCTCGCGCTTAACGCGGTGACCCTGTCCTGGATACCGCTCGCGTTTCTGCTGAGCAGTGCGAGTACGGTACTGTCGTTCGGCCGACTGGCGGATATGTTCGGGCGCAAGCGCATCTTTGTGCTGGGCGCGCTGGGCAGCATGCTGTCCTCGCTGCTGCTGACACTGGCGCCCAATGGCCCCATGCTGATCGGCCTGCGCGTCCTGCAGGGCATTAGCGCCGCGATGCTCTACGCCACGCAGGCGGCAATCGTCACCTCGGTCTACCCGCCGGAACGGCGCGGCCAGGCGTTGGGCATGATCGCCTCCGGGGTGTACTTCGGGCTGACCGCCGGTCCGCTGCTCGGTGGCTGGCTGGTGGAGCACTTCGGTTGGCGCTACGCCTTCGTGGTGCATCTGCCGCTGACCGCCGCGGTGCTGCTTTTCGCCTTGCCGCGGGTCAGCGGTGACTGGGCAGCACCCGAGCGCGGGTCTTTCGACTGGCGTGGCGCGCTGACCTACGCCGGCGGGATCGTCGCCCTCATCGGCGGCGCGACCGCGCTGCACGGCGCGCCGGGCGCCGCACTTTTGGCGGTGGGCGTCGGCCTGATTGCCTGGTTTGTCCGCGAGCAGCGTCGTCGGACGCACCCGCTGTTCGAGGTCAACCTGTTCTATACCAATCGCGTGTTCGCGCTGTCTTCGCTGGCCGCGCTGCTGATGTACACCACCACGTTTTCGGTGCCGGTGCTGGCGAGCCTGCATCTGCAATATCTGAAAGGCCTCAGCGCGACGGCTGCCGGATTAGTGATGTTTGCCCAGCCGCTGATGGTCGCGCTGATGTCGCCGCTGGTGGGCCGCTTGTCTGACCGGGTTGAACCCCGGGTGCTGGCCACCGCCGGGGTGCTGGTGACGGGGCTGGGCTTGCTGGCGCTGGCCACGCTGGGGGCGGGCGATGGCCTTGGGCGGGTAGCGGCCAGTCTGGGTCTGACGGGACTTGGTTTCAGTCTGTTCGCGGTCACCAACGTCAGCGCGATCATGGGCGCCATCGGGCGTGGCCAGCAGGGGGCAGCCAGCAGTGCGGTCGCCGCCATGCGGGTGCTGGGGCAGGTCTGCAGCATGGGACTGGTGGCGATGGCGTTCTCGTTCACCATGGGCGATGCCGCCATTCAGCCAGAGACTTACCCCGCGCTCGCGCGCGCGCTCGGCATCAGTTTTGGCTTTGCCGCCGCGCTCTGCGTGCCCTGTGCGCTGTGCTCGCTGGCGAGGGGGGAGCTGAGACCGGCCGCCTGATTCTTCGGCGACCGCGCACCGCTAGACCCACAGCGTCTGCCGACGCCCGTGCTGAAACGACAGAAACGCCGCGCGCGGGTCGCCCTGTTCCAACTGGCGGGCGAGTGCCTCCAGCATCAAGAGCGTGACCGGCATGACGTTCAGGTCCGGGACCTGCTTTACCGGCACCCACTGCAAATCCCCCAACTCGTGGGTGTCATCAATTTGCCCCGACACGTAGCGCTCCTCAACGGCAAAAAAGCGCGCATGAAAGCGGATGGGCTGGGGGCTCGGCGTTATTGCGCGCCCCAGATAACGCAACGCGCCAAGCGGCGGCGCGAGGCCGCGTTGTCCGTAGTCTTGCCAGGATGGGTGTGGGTTAGGGCCAATCTCGCCGGGCACGCCGACCAGCAGGCCGCATTCCTCGAAGGTCTCGCGGATCGCCGCCAGCGCCAGCGCGTGCGCCCGGACCATTGAGTTGCCGACCGCAAGGCGGGGCGGGATTGAGGCCTCCAAGGCGGAATGCACCTGCACCCGCGCGTCGGCGGCCTCCAGTCCGCCCCCCGGAAACACATACACGCCGGGCTTGAAGCGAGCCTTGTCGCTGCGGCGGCCCATCAGGACTTCGATGCCGCGCGCGGACGGTCGGTGAATGACAAGGGTGGCGGCGTCGCGCGGACGCACCGGGCGGGTGGCTTCGCTCATGGCGGTTCTCGGCGGAAGGAAGTCGCGATGATACGCTCGGCTCGCGCCGGCCACGACCCGGCTAGCTGCGGAGATTCGCCATGCCATACGTCATCATCACGCGCTCCGACCCCGCCACGCTCGCGCAGCGGGAGGCCTTGCGGCCCGCCCATATCGAGCATTTGCGCCGCCACCAGCACCTGCTGCTGGCAGCCGGCGGCCTGCTGGAAGACGACGGCGCGCGCGGCAATGGCGGGGTCATGCTGCTGGATACCGAGGACCGTGCCGTGGCCGAAGTTTTCCTCGCCGGCGACCCGTTCCAGCAGGCTGGCCTGTTTACGACGGTGCGGATTAGCCGATGGCGGAAGGCCTTTTTCAACTTCGAGGCCCTGGTCTGGACGGCCCCCCTTGTCTGCGCCCCTTGCACCTTCCTTCATATGGGGGCCATTCCCCGCCTTTAAGGGAGAAAATCAGCGCTTTTCTGGTATCGCCATCGGGCATTGCATCGCATACCATTGACCACAACCTCGGGAATGAACCGGGTGCCAAGAACCGCCTTAACCGGACGGTTTGCACACCATGTTCAGGGCCGTAGGAAATAGCCGCGTACCGCAACTCAAGCGGCGCGCTACGGTGTCAGTGCTTCGCCCAGTGGCCACACTGGAATGAAGGCGTCAGAAACTAATGTTCACCTGCCAGGGCAGGGATTAGGGGGAGTTTTGGCTGGTAACCACAATCATGAAGCGCGCGAGACACGCGGCGCAGCCATCGCCAACTGGCTGATGGACCGTAAGTGGGCATCGTTCCTGCTTATCTGCGTGCCGACGATCATGCTCGCGCTGCACATCCCGAAGATTAAAGTTGAGTCGCAGTTCTCTGACCTGCTCCCCAAAGAGCATGAGTACATCAAGAACTACAACAAGATGAAGCAGACCTTCGGCGGCGCCAACGTCATCACCATGGCGCTGGAAGTGACCGACGACAAGACTGACATCTTCACCTACGACACCCTGAAGAAACTCAAATACCTCACCGAGGAAGTCGACAAGATCGAGGGCGTCAACCACTACCAGGTGGCGAGTATTGCCCACGGCAAGGTACGCCGAATCCGGACCACCGGCGGGGGCCTTATCAAGTCGGAGCCGGTGTTGCCCAAAGACCTGCCGAAAGACCCCGAAGCGCTGAAGCAGCTGCGCGAAGAGGCTTTCAATAACGACATCGTCTACGGGACGTACATCTCGACCGACGGCAAGCTCGCGTTGATCTTCGCGGGCTTCGTGGAAGGCGTGCTGAAATACAGCACCATCCACGACAAGATGCTCGAGTTTAAGGAAAACGTTGAAAAAGACGGGCAGACCAAGCTTTACATCGCCGGCGAGCCGATGTTGAAGGGCTGGATCTACTACTACACCCCGGAACTCGTCGTGATCTTCGGGATCACCCTCGCGGTGATGGTGGCGCTGCTGTTCTTCCACTTCTACTCGGTAGCGGGCGTGGTGGTGCCAATGCTTGGCACCCTCCTCTCGGCGGTGTGGGGCCTCGGCTTCGTCGGCTGGATGGACTTCAACCTCGACCCGCTGATTCTGGTGGTGCCGGTGCTGATTTCCGCCCGAACGGCCAGTCACTGCGTGCAGATGATGGAGCGCTATTACGACGAAATTCGCGTGGGCGCCGAACAAGAAGCCGCGGTGCGCACCTCGATGGGCGAACTGCTGCTGCCGGCGACGCTGGGTATTCTGGCGGACGCCTTCGCGCTGCTGGTGTTGACGGTGTCGTCGATGCCGATGATCGCGAAGCTCGGCATGTACTGCTCCTTCTGGGGCGCGAGCAACCTGGTGACGGTGGCGGTACTGGTGCCGCTCATTATGTCGCTGCTGCCCAAGCCGAACGTGTCGATCCAGGAAGAGCACAAGCATCTGCCCTCGCGCATCATGCATAATCTGGGCGTGTTTCTCGTGGGACCGAAAGCCTCGGTCATCGTCATGGGCGGCGCCGTCCTGCTGACCGTCTGGGCCTTCTACTTCGGCTGGACCATCCAGATTGGTGAAAGCAAACCCGGTTCGCCGATTCTCTATCCGGAGCACGAGTACAACGTCTCAGCCTCCAAGATCGCGGACAAGTTTGCCGGTGCTAACCAGTTCAGCCTGTACTTCGAAGGCGATGGCCCGCACCGCATGAAGGATCCCAAGGTGGTTGCTGCCATGCAGGCCTTTGGCCGCTACATGGCCGACACCCGGAACTTCGGCGGTACCCGCGACATCCCGCAGCTGGTACGTTCGATCAACCGTCTGTATCACTACGACGATCCGCGCTGGTCGCTGATCCCGGCCTCGCAGACCAACATCGGTAACACCCTGTTCATGTATGAAGCGGGTGCGTCCATGCCGGGCGTTATCCTTGAGTACATGGACCTGGAAGGTCGCACTGCCAACTTCGTGGTGTTCTACAAGGACGCTACGGGACCGACCGTCAGCGAAGCGGTTGAGAAGGCCCACGCCTGGCTGGATGCCAACCCGATCGAAGGCGTAACCCCGCGCTTCGCCGGCGGCATCATCGGCACCACGGCGGCGGCCAACGAGGAAACCCATTCGTCAGACATCAAGACGACAGTTGCCATCGTGCTGGTGGTGACGCTGGCGATCATCGTGGCCTACCGCTCCTGGGTGGCGGGTCTGATGGTGTTCGTTTTGCTCATCCTCTGCGTGATGACCAACCGTGCGTTCATGGGCATGCGCGACATCGGCCTCAACGTGAATACCCTGCCGGTAACGGCGGTGGGTATCGGCGTGGGTGTCGACTACGCGATTTACATGCTGGATCGTCTGAAGGAAGAAGCGCGTCATCGCACGCTGATCGACGCCATTGTGACGTCCATGCGGACGACGGGTGCCGCCATTCTCTTCACGGCGACGACCATCTTCGCGGGCATCATCTTCTGGATCCCGATCTCGACCCTGCGTTTCAACGGCGAAATGTCGCTGCTGCTGTGTCTGCTGTTGTTCAGCAACATGATCGGCGCCATCACGCTGGTGCCGCTGCTGGTGCACATGTTCAAGCCGCGCTTCGTCACCGATTCGCACATCGATGACCGCGACACCATTCGCGACCAGCGACTGGGCGGCTGGCAGGCGGAATCCATCGCCAAGATGGGCGGCGGTGCCGTCGGGGCCTAAGTTCGGCCGTCAAGGCTGACGAGAACGGGCCGTGCGTAAGCACGGCCCGTTTTTTTTGCCTCGCTGAAAGTTTCGGGCAGTGCGCCGGGAACCAGCCGAATGCGAGTTCGCGCGCGCCTCACGCGGATGACAGCAAGCTGTCTAATCCAATCCAATCCAATCGAGGCCAATCCAAAACAGGCCAATCCAAAGCAGGCCAATCCAAAGCAGGCCGGCTGGTCTGTGTGTTAACGGCAGAGATCTGGTCAGCACCTGCTGGCCACGGGGCGGCGGTGCGCGCCGGTGGGGGCGAGTGGGAACGAATCGAAGCGGCAGGAGGAGAGGGAGACTGCCGGGCCCGTTGCGGACCCGGCAGGAGGGCAGGGCTTAGAGCACCGCGCAGACCGCGTCGACGACGTAGTCCATGTTGGACTGGCTGACGCCGGCGACGTTGATGCGGCTCGAATCGACCATATAGATGCTGTATTCGGCCTTCAGGCGCTGTACCTGCTCCTTGCTCAAGCCCAGGAACGAGAACATGCCGCGCTGCGCCGGGATGAAGTCGAAGCGGTTGCTATTAAGCCGCTGGCGGAACTGGTCCGACAGCTGGGTGCGCAGGCCGTTGATGCGGTCGCGCATGCTGCCGAGCTCGGCTTCCCAGGCCTTGGTCGCCACCGGGTCGCGCAGGATGCGGCCGACCAGCGCCGCGCCGTAGTTGGGCGGCATGGAATACACACCACGCGCCACGTTCTGGGCCTGACCAAACACCACGTCGGCCTGCGACGGCGTCGCGCACAGCAGCGACAGTGCGCCCACGCGCTCGCGGTACACGCCAAAGTTCTTGGAGCAGGAACTGGCCACCAGCAGCTCGGGCACGGCCGAGGCCAGCTTGCGCACGCCGTAGGCGTCTTCATCCAGCCCCACGCCCAGACCCAGATAAGCCAGATCTACAAACGGGGTGAAGCCACGACGAATGGCGATTTCAGCGACGCGGTCCCAGTCGGCAGGTGCGAGGTCCACGCCGCAGGGGTTATGGCAGCAGCCGTGCAAGAGCACCAGATCGCCGGCCGGGATTTGCTCCAGCGCGGCAAACATGGCGTCGGCCTTCAGCGACTGGCTCGCGCCGTCGTAGTAGGGATAAATCTTGATTTCGAGCCCGGCATCGCCGAGCAGCGGCACGTGGTTGGCCCAGGTTGGGTCGGACACCCAAATCGCGGCGCCGGCCTTGGCCCGGTTCAGCAGTTCGGCGGCAATGCGCAGGGCACCGCAACCGCCCGGGGCCTGCAGGGTGCGCAACCGCTGGTCGCGACGGGCGCTGTGGTCAGCACCGAAAATCAGGGCTTCAATGCCGGCGTCGAAATCGGCGTCGCCGGCGGGGCCGACGTAGGTCTTGGTGGTTTCTTCTGCGCGATGGGCAAGGTCGGCCTGCTTCACGCATTCAAGAATGGGCGTGTGACCCGCTTCGTCCTTGTACACCCCGACGCCAAGGTCGACCTTGCGCGCGTTGGTGTCCTGACGGTAGGCGGCCAGCAGGCCAAGGATGGGATCCGGATTGAGGGCTTTCAGGGTCTCGAACATGCGGGCTTGTATCTCCGTCCGTCAGCGCGCCCGATGCGCGCCATGCTGGAACGGCGCGAATAATAGCCGCGCGCCCGGGTCTAGGCTATGCACCAATCAGCGGCGGAAGCACTGCAGACGGGCCGAGGCCTGGCGGAGCGCGTCGAGCTCGGTTTCGACCTGTCCCCGGGCGGCGCTGCGGGTGTAGGACTGCAGAGCGGTGAAGGGCAGGTAGGCGAAGCCCCAGGTGCTCACCGTGCCGACGGCAATTGCGGTCTGGTTGCGGGGATCGTCGAGATAACCGGTGTGGTAGTCGAGCTGCTGACGGGTCAGCGCCACCCGTCGCGCGTACAGCGCGTTGCAGTCCAGCGCGGGGTCGATGGTCGGGGGCGTCGGGCGCTGCGGGCCGAGCAGGATGGCCTGCGCGTCGGCGGCGCGTGCCCCGGCGAAGGCCTCTGCCTTGGCTTGGAGGGCGGCGCCGTCAGGCAGGGCATGCGCTGTGCTCGACAGGCAAAGCATCAGGGGCAGAACGGACAGGAAGCGCATGGTGAAAAATCCCTGGTCGGCGTTAGTCGGCGTAGCGGCGCTGGCCGGCGCTGACTTTAAGCCGCGCTCGACCGAGGCTTGCGCAGTGCTCTGGATACTGTATATAAAAACAGTATTCCGGAAGTCCAATCATGCCCGAGCCCGCCTACGCCGAACTGCTTTGTCGCAGTAATTTCAGTTTTCTGGAGGGTGCCTCGCATCCCGAGGAACTGGTCCGTCAGGCGGCGGCGCTGGGCTATACCGCGCTGGCCCTGACCGACGAATGTTCCCTGGCCGGGGCGGTGCGGGCGCACGTGGCGGCCCGCGAGCTCGGCTTGAAGCTCATCCTCGGCGCGCGCTTCCGGCTCGACGACGGGCTTGAGTTAGCGCTGCTCGCACCTGACGCCGGCGCCTACGCCGCGCTTTCCCGGCTCATTTCGCTGGGCCGCCGGCGCAGCGGCAAAGGCGAATACCAACTCGGGCGCGCCGATGTTGAACAGGCCGGCGCCGGCCTGCTGGTGCTGTGGCTGCCCGGTACGCCGGCGGTAGAGGCCGACCTCGGCTGGCTGGCGGCACGCTTTCCACAACGCTGCTGGATTGCGGTTACGCGCTGCCATGACGGCGACGACCGCCAGCGCTTCGCGCTGCTCCGCGCCCTGGGCGAGCAGCTGGCGCTGCCGCTGGTGGCGGTGGGCGATGTCCGGATGCACGAGCCCTCGCGCGCGCCGCTGGCCGATGTGCTGCAGGCGATTCGCCTGCGCTGTCCGCTGGCGGCAGCCGGCTTTGCCCTGCCGGGCAATCGCGAGCGCCACCTTCGGCCGCGCGCGCAACTCGCCCGGCTTTATTCGCCCGCACTGCTGGCCGAGTCGGTACGCCTCGCGGAGCACTGCCAGTTCACGCTGGCCGAGCTTCGCTACGCCTACCCGCGTGAGCTGGTGCCGGCTGGCCTTAACGCCAGCCAGCATCTGCGCGCGCTGACCGAGGCCGGTATCACCCACCGCTGGCCGCAGGGCGTGACGGCCAAAGTCCGGGCGCAAATCGAGCACGAACTTACGCTTATTGCGGAGCTGGGCTACGAGGCGTTTTTTCTGACCGTTCACGACCTGGTCCGCTTTGCACGCAGCCGCGGGATCCTCTGTCAGGGCCGCGGTTCGGCGGCCAATTCGGCCGTGTGCTATTGCCTCGGCATTACCGAAGTCGATCCCTCGCGGATGGAAATGCTGTTCGAGCGTTTTATTTCGCGCGAGCGCGGCGAGCCACCGGATATCGATGTCGACTTCGAGCACGAGCGACGCGAGGAAGTGATTCAGTACCTCTATCGAAAATATGGCCGGCAGCGCGCGGCGCTGGCCGCCACCGTCATTTGCTACCGCACGCGCAGCGCCATACGCGACGTGGGCAAGGCCCTGGGGCTGGCCACCGCGCAGGTCGAGCGCATGGCGGCCAATCTCTACTGGTGGGACAAGGGGGCAGATCTGGCAGAGCGGCTGCGCGAGGCCGGCTTCGACCCCGACTTGCCCGTCTTGCGACAGCTGCTGGCGCTGGTCGAAGCGCTGCTGGGTTTTCCCCGTCATCTCTCGCAGCACGTGGGCGGCTTTGTCATTTCTGACGGCCCGCTGGACGAGCTGGTCCCCATTGAAAACGCCGCCATGCCAGAGCGCACCGTCATCCAGTGGGACAAGGACGATCTGGAAGCGCTCGGCCTGCTGAAAGTCGACTGTCTGGCGCTGGGCATGCTGACGGCCATCCGTCGCGCGCTCGATCTGGTCAGCGGCTTTCGCGGAAAACGGCTGCTCATGCGCGCCATTCCACCCGAAGACCCCGCGACCTACGCCATGATTTCCCGCGCCGACACCATCGGCGTGTTCCAGATCGAATCCCGCGCGCAGATGGCGATGCTGCCGCGACTGCGGCCGGCGCGTTACTACGATCTGGTGATTCAGGTCGCAATCATCCGGCCCGGCCCCATTCAGGGTGAGATGGTCCATCCCTATCTGCGGCGTCGGAACGGCGAAGAGCCCGTGAGCTACCCCAGTCCCGAGATTCGCGGCGTGCTGGAACGCACCCTCGGGGTGCCGCTGTTTCAGGAGCAGGTGATCAAGCTTGCCATGGTGGCGGCCGGCTTCACGCCCGGCGAAGCCGACCAGCTGCGACGCGCGATGGCGGCCTGGAAGCGTCACGGCGGCCTGCAGCACTATCACGACAAATTGGTGGCCGGTATGTGCGCGCGGGGCTACGACGAGCACTTCGCCGAGCGCCTGTTCAACCAGATCAAGGGCTTCGGCGAATACGGCTTTCCCGAGTCCCATGCCGCGAGCTTTGCCTTGTTGGCCTATGTCTCGGCCTGGCTGAAATGCCATGAGCCGGCAGCCTTTGTCGCCGCGCTGCTGAACAGCCAACCGATGGGTTTCTATGCGCCTTCGCAACTGCTGCAGGACGCCCGCCGCCACGGCGTGGCGGTGCTGCCGGTAGCGGTGAATGCCAGCGACTGGGACTGCACGCTGGAGCCCTCGGGACCGCAGCCCGCGGTACGCCTGCGCGGCGATCAGGACGCGCGCTACGAACAGATTGGCCGCGTGGTCTTCACCCTGCAGCGCGCAGGGATGCAGAAGATTGGCTTCATTACCGAACCGCCGGTGCGCGCGCCCTAGGCGCTGCCGGCAAGGAGCAAGACGATGGCGATGAACCTGCCGTCTGGTGGCGATGAAGACGACGTGCTGGTGGAGATGAACACCACCCCGCTGATCGACGTCATGCTGGTGCTGCTCATCATGCTGATCATCACCATCCCGATTCAGACGCACGAAGTGAAACTGGACCTGCCGGGCGGCCAGCCGCCGCCCGCCGTCACCGAGCCGGTGGTGGTGACCATTGATGTGGACTTCGACGGCACACTGTTCTGGAACGGCACCCAGCTGGCCGACCGCGCGGCGCTGGAAGTCCTGATGCAGCAGGCCGCGGCGCAGCCGATGCAGCCCGAAATCCATCTGCGCCCCAACAAGCTGGTGGCGTATCGCAATGTGATTGCCGTGATGGCTTCGGCCCAACGGCTAGGCCTCGACAAAATCGGACTGGTAGGCAATGAACAATTCATCGACTAAACGCCCGCTGCGGCTGCGCTCGCGCCTGTGCCTTTGCCTTGCGCTAGTGGCGGGGTCCGCGCCGGCGGTGGCAGCGCCGGAAGAAACGGTCCGGGCCGAAGTGGGCAAGCCGGTGCAGGCCGCGCAGGCGCTGATCAAGCAGGGCAAGTTCAAGGAGGCGCTGGGTAAATTACGCGAAGCCGACAGCGTTGCTGCGCGCACGCCCTACGAAAACTACGCGCTGGAATACACCCGGCTGAGCGCCGCCAACTCGGCCGGCGATCTCGCCACCGCCAGCAAGGCCTTCGAGGCGCTGGCGGCCTCCGGACGGCTGCCGCCCGCCTCGCAGCAGCAAATCAGCCTCGCGCTCGCCAGCCAGTACTACCGGGCCGGCAGCTACAAGGAGGCGCTCGCCTGGACCCAGCGCTATCAGCAGCTCGGCGGTCAGGATCCCGCCGCGCGCACCCTGCTCTACCAGTCGCACTACCAGACCGGTAATTTCGAAGCCGCCGCCAAGGCGCTGGGCGCGGATCTGGCAGCGGAGGAAAAAGCTGGTCGGGTGCCGGCGGAAAATCTCTATCAGCTGCTGGCGAACTGCGAGCTGAAACGCGGCAATCAGGTGGGCTACCAGCAGGCGCTGGAAAAGCTGCTGGTGGCCTATCCCAAGCGCGACTACTGGCTGGGCGCGCTGCAAGGCGTGGCGACGAAACCAGGTTTTCCGGACCGGCTGGCGCTGGATCTGGCGCGGCTTCGTCTGGCCACCGACACCCTCGGCGGCGCGACCAACGCGCCGGCCGTGCTCGCGGAGCAGACCTTTGACACCCTGCAGCGGCTGCTGCAGGCCGGCTTTGCCGGCGAAGCGAAGGCACTATCGGACGAGGCCTTCGGTCGCGGGATTCTGGGAGCGGGCAAGGACGCCGCGCGCGAGCAGCGGCTGCGCGCCCTGGTCGATAAAACCTATGCCGAAGACCAGAAAACCCTCGGGCAGGGCGATGCCGAAGCCGCCACCGCGCGCAGCGGTGACGCGCTGCTCGCGCAGGGCTTGAACTATGTCGGGCACGGCCAGTTCGACAAAGGCCTCGCGCTGATGGAACAGGGTCTGGCCAAAGGAAGCCTCAAATATCCCGAGGACGCGAAGCTGCATCTGGGCTATGCGCAGCTCAAGGCCGGCCGCAAGGCAGAGGCGATCAAAACCTTCAAGACCGTAGGCGGCACCGACGGTAGCGCCGATCTGGCGCGGCTGTGGATAGTGCAGGCGGGGCACTAGGCCGGGTGCGCGCATGAGCCGCGCACCCTCACGCACTCGCCGCCGCGCGTTGCTCGCGCTCGCCGTGGTCGCCCTCCTCTACACCGGCTACCGCGCGTTCATCGGCACGCCGTTCACCGTTGGCCAGCTGGCCGACCGTCAGGGCTTGTATGCCCTGCTGCACGACCCGGAAGCCATGACCGACGTTGGCTTCATCGACGGCACGCTGCTCGACTGGCACTCCGACCAACTGTCGTCCATCAGCCTCGCCGCGCGCGATGCGGACTACCGGCGCGAGGCCGGGTTTCTGCGTGAACTGGCCGGCTTCGACCCGCAGGCGCTGTCGCCGCAGGACCAGATCACCTGGCAGGTGCTCGACGAGCACCGCCGCACCGCGCTTGGTTTTCAGCGCTTCACCTGGCTGAGCGGCGCCGGGCTCTATCCGCTGGGTCCGATGGACGGCGTACAGGTCTGGATCCCGAGATTCCTGCAGTTCAGCCACGTGGTGCGCAACGCCCGCTCGGCCCGGCACTACGTGGCGCGGCTGCGGGCGTTTGGGCCCAAGCTGGACGAGGCCATCGCCGCCATGCAGTGGCAGCGCGATCGGGGTGTCGTCATGCCGCTCGCGCTGGTCGAGCGGGCCTTGCAGGTGACCCGCGACACCGTCGCCGCCAAACCGTCGGCGCACGCGCTGGTCACCGGCTTCGCCCAACGCCTGACCGAGGTAGACGATCTGAACGATGCAGAACGGGCAGCGTTGGTCGACGCGGCGACGAGCGCGGTAAGCGAGGTCATCTACCCGGCCTACGCCCGCGCCGCCGCCGCGCTGGAAGGCATCAAGCCCTTGGCCGCCGCGCGCGGCGCCGGGGTGGGCGACCTGCCCGACGGCGCGGCCTATTACGCCGCGATGCTGCGCGAGATGACCACCACCGATTACACCCCGGCCGAAGCGCGCGGTCTGGGTCTTGCTGAAGTGGCCCGCATCAGCGCCGAGATGGACCGGCTCCTCGTGGCGCAGGACTTGGGCGAGGGGACGGTGGGCGAGCGCATGAACGCGCTGGCGCGCGATCCCCGCTATCTGCTGCCCAATACCGATGAGGGCCGCGCCCGCATGGTTGCCCGCTATCAGGCCATTCTGGACGAGATGAACGGGCGGCTGCCGGCCTACTTCCGCGACCCGCCCAGCACGCGGCTTGAGGTGCAGCGCGTGCCGCCCGAACAGCAGGCGGCCGGGCCAGGTGCCTACTACATGAGCCCGGCGGTGGACGGATCACGGCCCGGCATTTTTTTCGTCAATCTGCGGGATTTGAAGGCCAATCCGCAGTGGGGCATTAAAACGCTCGCCTATCACGAAGGCATTCCCGGACATCACTTTCAGGGCATGGTGGCGCTGCGTCAGCACGACCTGCCCTGGTTCCGACGGCTGGCCTGGTATCCGGCCTACGGCGAGGGCTGGGCCTTGTACGCGGAGCGCCTCGCCGCCGAAATGGGCCTGTATGCCGAGGACCCGCTCGCGGACTTGGGCCGCCTGCAGGCCGAACTGATGCGCGCCGTGCGCCTCGTGGTCGACACCGGCCTGCACGCCGAAGGCTGGTCGCGCGAGCGCGCCATCGATTACATGACGAGCACCACCGGACTCGAACGCAACGCCGTGACCAGCGAAGTCGAACGTTACATGGAGTCGCCAGGGCAGGCCTGCGCGTACAAGATTGGCCAGTTGAAGATTCTGGCGCTGCGTGAGAAAGCCCGCGCCGCGCTGGGCCCGGCGTTTGACCTCAAAGATTTTCACGCCGTGGTGCTGGCCCACGGCGCCCTGCCGCTGACGCTGCTCGCACGGCAGGTGGACGAGTACATCGCAAGTCAGCGCGGCAAGGACGTGGCCGCGCGCTGAAGCATCGGAGGGCGGGAGGTTCAGGCATTGCCGAGCGCCCAGACTGTCGGCTGTGGGAGCGGTCCGCGCGCCGCGATGGTTCCGGGCATTGTCGCCAAACCGGTTCGCGGCGATGGCCCCGTCCAATCACGGCAACGCCGCGACCGATGCGCACTGGTTCGCAACCTAATCGCGCCGGGGCGGATGCCCCTACCGCCCGAAGCCCCTAGAATCGGCGACAGCCCCCGACGACGCCGAGGACGCGCCATGCAGACCGACTGCCCGATTGCCAACCAACTGCTGGCCTGCTGGTTTGAGGACGGCCTGCAGTCCGCCGCCGGCGCGCGGCGCCTGATCGAACGCTGCTTTCGCTACAACCCGGATTTCGACCGCCGGCTCACCGCGGACTTCGGCACGCTGCCGGCGCGGGTTGCAGGCGGCGAGTTCGACCACTGGCGCAGCACGCCGCTGACCGCGCTGGCGGCGCTGATCGCGCTGGATCAGCTGCCGCGCAATCTGCATCGCGGCACCCCGCAAGCCTATGCCTTCGACGCCCACGCGCTGGCACTCACCAGCTACGCCCACGACGTCGGGTTCCCGGAGCAGCTGCATCCACTGGCCGGTGCGTTCTTCAATTTGCCGTGGGAACATGCGGAAGATCTGGAACTGCAGCGCCGGTCGGTTGCGGGCTATCGCTGGCAGCATTCGCGGGCGGACGCCGAGTTCGCGCCGGTCTTGCACGACTGGGTCGTCGCCGGCCGCGACCATCTGGAAGTCATCGAACGCTTTGGCCGCTTCCCGCATCGCAATCCCATCCTTGGCCGCGAATCGACGGCCGAGGAACGCGCGTGGCTGGCGAGCGGCGGCAAGCACTGGGGACAGGTGGCGCCGCAGGACGCCGGCGAACAGGGCGCTAGCGAGGGCTGAGCGCAGCGGCTCAGTTCACCACGCCGCGCGGATCCACGCCTGCAATACCGTGAAGGTGGTCTCCGCACCGTGCACCGTCGCCGCTTGCCAGTCGGGGGCAACACACAGGCGATCAAGCAGCGCCACATAGTCCGCCCAGCGCAGCTGCGGCTGCTCGCCGTGCGGCGCGAAGAAGGACGCGCCGGCGTCTGCCGTCACCGCCGCGCTGCGGGCCAGGACGGTGAGCAGCACCTTGCCCCCCAGCGCCGAGCCTTCAACCACGTACAGCATGCCGGCCACTTCGGCCGGCTGGCTTAAGCGGCCAAGCGGCGCCAGCACGTCCTCAACATCCAGCGGCTCGACCGGGCGGCGCGCGGCCAGTAGTGCGAGATCCTGTTCAATCAGCCGGCTGCGCTCGCGATACGCCCAGCCGGTCTGGCTGACGAAGCCGGACGCAGCGACCGCCGTATCTACCCGGCGATAGAAGCCGTACATCAGATCCAGCCAGCGGAGGTAGGCGGGGCGATCGAAATCTGCGCGGAAAAACGGCGTCAGCCGCTCAACCGCCTTGTGCGAATCGTGCGTCGCCGCGCGCAGTGCCGTGAGCACCGCCGGCGCCGCGGCGCTGGCTGCCGTCGTCGACATCGTCAGTTCAGGGTTCGGACCAGCGCTGCTGGATCTCGGTGATCGCCGGGCGCAGTGCGCTGAAGGCCTCGACCAGCTGTGGGTCGAAGTGCGTGCCGGCGTGCTCGCGCAGGAAATCGAAGGTCTGATCCAGCGACCAGGCCGACTTGTACGGCCGCTGCGAGGTCAGCGCATCGAACACATCGGCGATCGCGACGACCCGCGCGGCAATCGGGATGTCCTCACCGGCCAGCCCTTGCGGGTAGCCCGAGCCGTCCCA
>JALRCR010000540.1 GCA_023257255.1 Gammaproteobacteria bacterium
GAGCACCGCTTCGGGCGGCGGCGCGGCGGCGGTGAGGAAGTGGACGCGCTGGGGGAGGGGACGCTTCTGGGCGTCGGGGGCGTTGAGCAGCGTCGACATCACGATCGGCGCGCCGCACATATGGGTGACGCCATGGTCGGCCAGCGCATCGTACATCGCCTTGGCCCGGACCTGGCGCAGGCAGACATGGGTGCCGGCGAGCAGCGAGATCGTCCAGGGGAAGCACCAGCCGTTGCAGTGGAACATCGGCAGGGTCCAGAGATAGACCATCGGCTCGGAAAGCCGGGCGTGGATCACGTTGCCGGTGGCCAGCAGCGAGGCGCCGCGGTGGTGGTAGACGACGCCCTTCGGGTTGCCGGTGGTGCCGCTGGTGAACTGGATGTTGATGGGGTCCGTGGCGCGAAGCTGCGCGCCAACGTTCTCCACCTGCGCCAGATCCGCCGTGCCGACATCGCAGACGGCATCGAAGTTGAACATCCCCGGCGTGCGCTCATCGCCCATCCGG
>JALRCR010000541.1 GCA_023257255.1 Gammaproteobacteria bacterium
CCGGCGGGAGGCTTGGCAAAGGCGGTGAAGCTTGCCCGCATCCGCGCATGGTCAGGCGCAAGGCCGGTAAAGACGGTGAAGGCGTCCGCCGCCTGATGGACCGCCATGCCGCTGCCATCAAGCGTGCGGCAACCCTTTGCGCGCGCAGCGGCGAGGAGGGCGGTTTCGAGCGGGAAATAGACCACGTCGGCCACCCAGTGCCGGGCTTCGATCACCGCAGCGGGCAAGGGCAGGCCGGGGAACTTGGCCATGCCCATCGGCGTGGCATTGAGCAGGCCATCGACCCGCGCGGCGCTGGCGGCAAGGTCGGTCGTGGTGGTAACGCGCTGGGCGCCGTAACATTCGACCAGCTGGCCATGCAGGCGCGCAATGCGGCCTTCGTCGGTATCGTACAGGACGACACCCTCCGCGCCCAGATCGCCCAGCAGGGCGTGAGCCGTGGCCGAACCCGCGCCGCCGCAGCCGACTTGCAGCACAGTGCCAACCGGCACCCCCGCCAGCCCT
>JALRCR010000542.1 GCA_023257255.1 Gammaproteobacteria bacterium
GATGGGCGCATCGGAAGGCTTGAAGCGCGGCCTCGCGGTCGAATCGACCGGTGCGCCGATCTCGGTGCCAGTGGGTTCGGCGACGCTCGGTCGCATCATGGACGTGCTCGGTGCGCCGCAGGATAACCGTGGTCCCGTGGCCTCCAAGGAAAAGTGGTCGATCCACCGTCCGGCGCCCTCGTACGATGAACAGGCTGGCGGCCAGGATCTGCTCGTCACCGGCATCAAGGTCATCGACCTGCTCGCACCCTTCGCCAAGGGCGGCAAAGTTGGCTTGTTCGGTGGCGCGGGTGTCGGCAAGACCGTGAACATGCTGGAGCTCATCAACAACATCGCCAAGCAGTACAGCGGCTTGTCGGTGTTCGCGGGTGTCGGTGAGCGTACCCGCGAAGGCAACGACTTCTACCACGAGATGGCAGAGTCGGGCGTCATCGACCTCGAGAAGCTCGAGAACTCCAAGGTGGCGCTGGTGTACGGCCAGATGAACGAGCCGCCGGGCAACCG
>JALRCR010000543.1 GCA_023257255.1 Gammaproteobacteria bacterium
GCCGGATCCCGGCGTCATGGTTTTCGAGACGGCCTGACGCAACGGGCCAGCATGGGCGGGGAGGCCCAGACCACATGAACGGCGCCGACGCCCTGATGCGCACCCTGGTGGACAACGGCGTGACCGCCTGCTTCGCCAACCCCGGCACCTCGGAAATGCACTTCGTCGGCGCGCTCGACCGGGTCGAGGGCATGCGCTGCGTGCTCGGCCTGTTCGAGGGCGTCTGCTCCGGCGCCGCCGACGGCTATTACCGCATGAAGGACAAGCCGGCCTCGACGCTCCTGCATCTGGGACCGGGCCTCGCCAATGCCGCGGCCAACCTGCACAACGCCAAGAAGGCGGGCTCCGGCGTCGTCAACATCGTGGGCGAGCACGCGCTCTATCACATCAAGTACGACACGCCGCTCACCGCCGACATCGAGGGCATCGCCCGGCCGTTCTCGCATTGGGTGAAGACCTCGCCGACGTCGAAGACGGTGGCCAGCGACGGCGCGCTCGCCATCC
>JALRCR010000544.1 GCA_023257255.1 Gammaproteobacteria bacterium
TGTGGACGGTGCCATCGGCCAACACCCGCTCATCGACTTCCAGGCGAAGCTCACGCGGCACCACCGGCGTGAAGCTGCCCCGCAAGCCCCAGGTTTGCGGTCGGTCGCGGCGGCGCATTTCCAGCACATCGCGAAAGCCGCGGGTGGTGAGAATGCCCGTCTTGGCCACCTTGCGTTCCAGCAAAGCATTGGTCCCCACCGTGGTGCCATGCACGATGGTGGCAATGGCCTCGGCGCCAGCGCCCACGCGCGCAATGCCGTTCATGAAACCGCGCGCTTCCTCGCCACGCGTGGACGGCACTTTGACAATGCGCGCACTGGCCGTGGCCTCGTCGAGGACAAACAAATCCGTGAACGTGCCGCCGACATCCACGCCAATCACTGTCTGGCCGCTCATGCGCCCTCCTTGCCAGAAACCGGCGTCACAAAACCTTGCTGAATGTCCAGGGCGCGGGCCGCAGGCGAACGTTGGCTGACATCGCCGTAGCCACCGCCGCCAGGGG
>JALRCR010000545.1 GCA_023257255.1 Gammaproteobacteria bacterium
CAAGGGCGAGGTCGACGACATCGATCACCTTGGCAACCGCCGCGTTCGCTCCGTGGGCGAACTCATGGAAAACCAGTACCGTCTGGGCCTCGTCCGCATGGAGCGCGCCATCAAGGAGCGCATGTCGTCAGTCGACATCGACACGGTGATGCCGCACGACCTGATCAACGCCAAGCCGGCGGCTGCGGCCGTGCGCGAGTTCTTCGGCTCCAGCCAGCTGAGCCAGTTCATGGATCAGACCAACCCCCTGGCTGAGCTCACCCACAAGCGCCGCATCAGCGCCCTTGGCCCTGGTGGTCTCACCCGTGAGCGCGCCGGCTTCGCCGTGCGCGACATCCACCCCTCCCACTACGGCCGCATCTGCCCGATCGAAACGCCGGAGGGCCCCAACGCCGGTCTGATCGGTTCGCTGGCCACCCACGCCCGCGTCAACGAGTACGGCTTCATCGAGACCCCCTTCTGGAAGGTGGAGAACGGTGTGGTGCTCAAGCAGGGCGACCCC
>JALRCR010000546.1 GCA_023257255.1 Gammaproteobacteria bacterium
ATCGCACCTGCTGCTTTGATAAGGGCAATCGATTCGCGTGCAGCGGTGCCGGCGCTCATCACGTCGTCCACGATCAGCACACGGCCTTTGAGCGGCGCACCCACCAGCGAGCCGCCTTCGCCGTGGTCTTTGGCTTCCTTGCGGTTGTAGGCAAAGGGCACGTTCTTGCCCAGGCGGGCCAGCTCAATGGCCACGGCCGCGCCCAGCGGGATGCCTTTGTAGGCGGGGCCAAAGATCATGTCGAATTCGATGCCGCTGGCCAGCAGGGCTTTTGCATAGAATTGCGCGAGTCGGCTGAGCTTGGCACCATCGTCAAACAGACCGGCGTTGAAGAAGTAAGGGCTCATGCGGCCCGCTTTGGTTTTGAACTCGCCAAATTTGAGCACGCCACAATCCAGCGAAAATTGCACAAACGCTTGGGCCAACGCGTCTTGGTTTGCCGCACTCTGATTCATGGGGGATATTCCTTGTTCACACTCACCAGCCTCAACCTCAACGGCAT
>JALRCR010000547.1 GCA_023257255.1 Gammaproteobacteria bacterium
GACCGATATTCGTGGTGCTGCCGATTACGGGCTTGATGCCGTGCTGGTGGCGGAGGGTGTGACCGATGCGGGCGAGGGTCTGCATGTCGCCGAAGCGAAGGTGCTGAAGGCCGTGCCGCAGGCCCGCATCGTGGCAACCGTCCATGACCTGTCATGGACGTGAGAAGGATCTGAGATGCAACTGATCACGGGCCTCGCGCCCGTTCCCGGGATCTTCAGGGGCGCGGTCGCCGCCATCGGCAATTTCGACGGCGTGCATCGCGGCCACCAGACGCTGCTGGCGCGCGCCGAGGCGGAGGCACGCCGTCTCGGACGGCCGTGGGGCGTCATCACCTTCGAGCCGCATCCGCGCAGCTATTTCAAGCCGGAGGAACCCGTGTTCCGCCTGACGCCCGAGGCGCTGAAGGCGCGGCTCGTGGGCGCTCTCGGCGCATCCTTCCTCTCGGTGCTGCCCTTCGACAAGGCGCTTGCAGAGCTCTCGCCCGAGGCTTTCGTCGGCCA